>NZ_JBICVV010000012.1:81061-230610 GCF_043199295.1 Streptomyces sp. NPDC048612 | reverse complement strand
CGCCCCGCGGGGCCCGGGGTTGGGGGGGGGGGGGGGCCCCGGGGGGGGGGGGGGGGGCGGGGGGGGGCCCGGGGGCCCCCCCCCCCCCGGCGGGGGGGGCGGGCCCGGGGGGCCCCCCCCCCGCGGCCGGTGAGGTGTCAGGTGTGGTGGAGCCGGGCCGGTCAGCTGTCCTTGAGGACGCCTGCCGCGCGGGCCTCCTTCAGCCACTCCGGGAACTCGACCATCAGCTGCTGGTAGAGCTCGTCGTGGGAGAGGCTGCGCGGGTCGCGGCCCGCGTGGAAGAAGCCCGCGTTGTCGACGGCCCGCTTCTCCGGGACGGCCAGGTCGTCGAGCTTGCGCAGGAAGTCGAAGCCCTTGGCGTCCGGGTCACCGAAGCCGATGAACTGCCAGAAGAGGGGCAGTCCGGCCGCCTCGCAGAGCGCCTTCTCGGCGGCCGGCTTGGAGGTCGGGGCGCCGTCGGTCTGGAAGATGACGAAGGCCGGGGCGGTGGCGCCGGACTTCTTGTAGTGGTCGACGACCGCGTTGATGGCCCAGTGGTAGTTGGTACGGCCCATGTGGCCCAGACCGGCGTGCAGCTCCTCGATGCGGCCCTCGTAGTTGGTGAGGTCGATGTCGGCGGTGCCGTCGACGTCGGTGGAGAAGAAGACGACCGGGACGGTGGCGTCGTCGTCGAGGTGCGCGGAGAGGCCCAGGGCCTGCTCGGCGAGGTTCTGGACGGTGCCGTCCTTGTAGTAGTGACGCATCGAGCCGGAGCGGTCCAGGACCAGGTAGACGGCGGCGCGCTGGCCGCCGAGTCCCTGCTTGTCCAGGGTGCTGCCCGCGGACTTGTAGAGGCTGAGGAGCGCGGGGGCGGCAGAGGCGAGCGAGGCCGCGGCGGCGGGCTCGGCCTCGGGCTGGTCGGCCGTCGGCTCGTCGGACTGCGGCTCGGCCGCCTTCGCCTCGGGCTCCGCGACCGGCTCGGCCTCGGCCTCCGGCGCTGCCTCCGCCGCGGGCTCGTCGGCGGCCTTGGCCTCGGCTTCGGCCGGCTCGGCCGCCGCCGTCGGTGCCGGGCTCGGGTTGTCGAAGGCCTGGATGACCAGGTCGGCGACGGTGTCGACGGTGGCCGGGGCGGAGGCCGGCGAGGCCTCCGCAGCGGGCTCGTCCTCGGTGCTCGCCTCGGCCGCGACGGGCTTGTCGGCGCCGTCCCCGGCCGCCTCCGTCGTCTCGGCCGCAGCCGTCTCCACGACCGGCTCCGCCGAAGGCTTCTCGACCGCGTCGGCGGTCTCCACGGCCTCAGCCACTTCAGCCGCCTCAACGGCTCCGGTCGGGGCAGCCGGGTCGGACGGCGCGTCAGTCCCGGTCACACCGGCCGCCGGCTCGTCCCGTACGCCCGCGGCGTCCGCAACGGCGGGCTCCTCGTGCGTCGCGGGCTCCGCCTTCGCGGCGGGCTCCGCCTTCGCCGGGGCTTCGTCCCGCGCCGGGGAGGTCTCCGCCGCCCGGTCCGCCAGGTCGGCCTGTTCCGCACGGTCCGCGCGGCCGGTCTGGGCGGGCAGGGTCGCGGACTTCGGCGCCGGGTCCGTGGCGGGGGCCTCGGTGGGGGCCGTCCGGGCCGCCGGAACCTCGGCTTCCGGAGTGGCGGGTGCCGGGGTGGACTCCTCGCGGGCCTCCGGGATGGTCGCGGACTCCGGCTTGTCGGCGCCGCTCGGGGCCGCGCCGGTTTCTTCACGGGCCGCCTTGGAGCGACCGAAAGCGTTGCGCAGCAGACTCCGAATGCCCATCGGCGAACCTCTCTTGCGTGTGCTGGGTGCGGCGTATGTCCGTGACGCACGGACATGTCCCTGACCAGGACGGATACGTAAGGGTAGCCGCCGGGACCGCCCTCATCGTGGGACCCCGCGCCTTGTGTGGTGGGCCATCCGGGGGCTGTGACGGGGGAGAAGGTTTCGGCTGGGGCGCCGGAGTCCGGCCGGGGAGGCATCGCTCCTGCGTACGAGGGTGTTCGCCGATGTGTCCCCTGCCGAAGCGCTCGGATCGGCACGGGGTTTTCGATACCGGACTGAATCCTTCCCGCGATCTGAGCCCCCGTCGGACCCGCCGTTTCGACCTTTCCCCGAGCCCCGATTGGCCCCTCGTACGGTGCCGGGCGGGCCTGCCGTACCCCCGGATTCACCGTCCGTTCATGTTTGTGTCGTCGTGCGGCGGACCGGCCCCCTTAGCGTCACCGCGAACCATGACCGCGAACCGAACGCCCGTGCTCGAACCCGTTCGACTGCGCTCAAAACCGTTCGTTCGTTGACACCGCCAAAGAGGGGGAAATGTGCGCAAGTTCCTGCCGTTGATCGGCTCGCATCCCGGTGGGCGTTCGGCCCTGACGTGCCGCTACCGCTGTGGTGACGCCTGCTTCCACGAGACGCCGAACACCAGCGACAACGCCTACGTCGGCGACGTCATCGCCGGTGCGCTGTCCCGGCGTTCGGTGGTGCGGGCCGCCGCGGTCGTGACGGTGGCGGCGGCGGCCGGCGGTGCGGTGGACGGTGCGGGGGCGCCGGCGGCCGTCGCGGCACCGGTCCCCGGCCGGGGCGGGAAGGGCCACAAACCGGCGCGCGGACTGCGGTTCGCCACCGTGGCGCCGAACACCGCCGACGCGGTGGTCGTCCCCGAGGGGCACGCCCAGAACCTCGTCATCCGCTGGGGCGACCCGATCCTGCGGGGTGCGCCGGCCTTCGACCCGGACCGGCAGTCGGCGAAGGCGCAGGCCGGGCAGTTCGGTTACAACAACGACTACATGGCCGTACTGGACGTGCCGGACGAGCGGCACCGGCAGCTGATGGTGATCAACCATGAGTACACCGACGAGCAGCTGATGTTCGCCGGGTACGACGCGGAGGCGCCGACCCGGGAGCAGGCCGCGATCGGCTGGGCGGCGCACGGGCTGTCCGTCCTGGTCGTCCAGGAGGAGCGGCACAGTGGGCGGCTGACGGCGGTGTCCCGGCACCGGCTCAACCGGCGGATCACCGGCACCACGCCGTTCGAGGTCACTGGCCCCGCGGCGGGCAGCGATCTGCTCAAGACCTCTGCCGACCCCGAGGGGACGCGGATTCTGGGGACGCTCAACAACTGCGGCGGGGGTATCACCCCGTGGGGGACGGTGCTGTCCGGCGAGGAGAACTTCAACCAGTACTTCGCCAACGGGGGCGGCGTCACCGACCCGACGGCGGCGGCCCGGCTCAAGCGGTACGGCATCACCGGCGGGGCGAGCCAGCGCAAGTGGGAGCGGTTCGACAAGCGCTTCGACGTGGTGCGGGAGCCGCATGAGCCGCACCGGTTCGGCTGGGTCGTGGAAATCGACCCCTTCGACCCCGAATCGACGCCGCGGAAACTGACGGCACTGGGGCGGTTCAAGCACGAGGCGGCCGAACCGCGGCTGACGGCGGACGGCCGTCCCGTTCTTTACATGGGCGATGACGAGAAGTTCGACTACTTCTACAAGTTCGTCTCCGCCCGGCGGATGAAGCGGGGGAATTCACGGGCCGCGCGGGAGCACAATCGGACGCTGCTGGACGAGGGCACGCTCTATGCCGCCAAGTTCACCGGGGACAGCGCGGCGGGGGAGATCGACGGCTCGGGCACGCTGCCCGAGGACGGCGAGTTCGACGGCTCGGGGGAGTGGATTCCGCTGGCCAGTGGCACCACCTCGTATGTGCCGGGGATGACGGCGGAGGAGGTGTACGTCTTCACCCGGATCGCCGCCGACAAGGTGGGCGCCACCAAGATGGACCGGCCGGAGGACGTCGAGCCCAGCCCGCGCACCGGACGGGTCTATGTCGCGCTGACGAATAACAGCGACCGGGGGAAGACGGGCAAGGCTCCGGTGGACGAGGTCAATCCGCGCAAGGAGAACAAGCACGGGCAGATCCTGGAATTGCGCGAGCGGAGGGACAATCCGGCGGCGGACCGTTTCGACTGGCGGCTTTTCCTGGTATGTGGTGACCCGGAGGACCCGGCCACCTATTTCGGCGGATTTCCCAAGGACCAGGTCAGCCCGATTTCCTGCCCGGACAATCTCACCTTTGATGTGCACGGAAATCTCTGGATCTCGACCGACGGGAATGCGCTGGGCAGCCATGACGGGCTGTTCGGGGTGGCGACCGCGGGGGAACGGCGGGGTGAGGTCCGGCAGTTCCTGACGGTGCCCACGGGGGCCGAGACCTGCGGGCCGGTCGTACAGGAGCGGCGGGTGCTGGTCGCCGTGCAGCATCCGGGTGAGGTGGACGGGGCGAGCGTGGAGCGGCCCGCGTCGCAATGGCCGGACGGGGCGGGGGAGTTGGTCCGGCCGTCCGTGGTGAGCGTGTGGCGTGAGGACGGGCGGGGCATCGGGGTGTGAGAGAGGGCGTGGCCCGGTGGGCGGGGGCCGGCTTCCCGCCCACCGGGCCACGGTCCCGTGTCCCGGCCCGCCCGGTGGCTCTCCCCCGGCTCCCGACATCACGCCGCGGAAACGATGTGGCAAGAGCAGGGTAAGAACTGGGTCGTTCAGCTATCCGATGCGCAGGTGTGCCCGTCTTCTCCGGTGACCATTGTCCGGAGCCGTCCGTTGTGCCTAAGGCGGCCGGTTAAGAAGGCAAGAACCCTTCCAAGGGTGACGGGAGATGTGGGCGCATGGGGCTGACCAGTCAGTCGCTCGAATACACGGTGATCGTGCTGGCGGTGCTCTGCGTGGCCGCCACGGTCTGGCTCTGGCCCCGGCTGGCGCGGCGCGGCGTGGGAGCCGTCCTGGGCAGGCTGGGTGCGATCGTGGTCACCCAGGTGTCGATCGTGTGCGCGCTCGCTCTCGCCGTGAACGCCAGCTTCGAGTTCTACGGCAACTGGGACGAACTGCTGGGGAACACCGAAGAGGCCCCGGCGGCCGTGAACCAGGGCGGTGGACAGTACGCCTCGGTCGGCAACCTCAAGGGCGGACTGGTCCAGCCGGCCGGTCCGCAGGGGCTCGACCGGGTGACCGGACTGCCCAAGGGGCCCGCTGACCGGGTGGGCAAGGTCGAGTCCGTGAAGATCGTCGGGCGGCGCAGCCGGGCCATCAACCCGGGCTTCGTCTATCTGCCGCCGCAGTACTTCCAGCAGCAGTTCCGCCGGCAGCGGTTCCCCGTCATGGTCGTGATCAGCGGCTACCCGGGCGGGATCATGAACCTCGCACAGCACCTCCAGGTGCCGCAGAACGCGGGCCGGCTGATCGCGCAGGGCAAGATGCAGCCGACCGTGATCGTGATGGTCCGGCCGACGATCGCCCCGCCGCGCGACACCGAGTGCGTGGACGTGCCGGGCGGGCCGCAGGCCGAGACGTTCTTCACCAAGGACCTGCCGGACGCCATGAAGTCGGCCTACCGGGTGGGCCGCGACGCCAGCGCCTGGGGCGCGTTCGGCTACTCGTCCGGCGGTACCTGCTCCCTCCAGCTGGCGATGCGCAACCCGAAGATCTACACCTCGGCGGTCTCGCTCTCCGGTGACTACGCGATCAAGGACGACCTGACCACCGGCAGCCTCTTCGGCCCCGGCCCGGAGGGCGCCAAGCGCGAGCGCGAGCACGACCTGCTGTGGCGGCTGAAGAACCTCCCCGCGCCGCAGGTCTCCGCGCTGGTGGCCAGCAGCCGTAAGGGCGAGGCGGATTACGGCGACACGATGAAGTTCCTTCGTGCGGCCAAGTCGCCGATGACCGTCGACTCGATCATCCTTCCGCAGGGCAGCCACCAGTTCACGACCTGGCGGCGGGAGGTCGTGCCGGCCCTCCAGTGGCAGAGCCAGCAGCTGACGTTCCCCCAGGACACCGAGGCCGTTCCGCAGCGCAAGCCGGGCGCCGGGAAGAACGGCGCCCCGGGGCAGCGGACCTCACCGTCCCCGGGACCGTCCGCCTCCGACGACGACAAGGGCCGCCGACGGGTGGAGGCGGAGCGCCCCCAGGGGTGAGCCGCGCGGGAGCAGAGCAGGGGCGCCGGAGCTTTCCGGCGCCCCTGTCGCATGCGGTGCCACCGGTGCCGGCCGGGGCGGCACGGCTCGTTCCGCATGATTCGGAGGGCCTCGGGTAACCGGAACTTCCTCGGGCGCACGGCCCGTCACGCACACCGGGGAGTTCTCATGGCGCGTACGCGAGAGGGCGACGAGGCGGCCTGGTCACCGGTGGCCGCGCGGGCCCCGCTGGCCGTCCGCATCCTGCTGCTGGTGCTGGCGTTCGCCGCGATGGTGGCGTTCGCGGCGGCGCTGGCGCGGGTCACCCTGACCCCGTCGGCGGCCTCGGTGCCGCTGACCCACCCCAACCTCCGCCCCGGCGACTCGATCCGCAGCTACCTCGCGCAGCCGCAGCTGGCCGACACCGTCAAGCAGCTCGGCGGCAATGTCGTGCTGGGCGTGCCGTTCGGGGTGCTGCTGCCGGTGCTGGCGCCGCGGGCCCGGGGGCTGCTGCGGGTGGGGGTGGCGACGGCGCTGGTGATGCTGCTGGTGGAGCTGGTGCAGGGGGCGCTGATCACCGGCCGGGCCTTCGACATCGACGATGTGATCCTCAACTGTTCCGGCGCGCTGATCGGCTATCTGCTGCTGGGGCGGCGGCTGGGCCGGGCGGTGCATCCGCGGCGCCGGCACTGGTGGCACCGGCTCAGCGGCAAGGGGACGGCGGCGCCGGTCAAGCCCTCCGGGGCCGGGCCGGCGTGACGGCGGACGGTTCCGGCGCCACCCGCGCCGCCTGCCGACGTGCCGGACGCCCGCGCCCCGCGCGCTACGGCCGGTAGACCATCCCCGGCTGCGGCTTCGCCGGGGAGAGCAGCTGGGAGACCGTGACGATCGTGTAGCCGCGCTTCTTCAGCTCCTTGAGGATGCCGGGGACGGCCGGCACGGTGCCCCGGTAGATGTCGTGCAGCAGGATGATGCCGTCGCGTTCGGTCTGGTCGAGCACCCGCTCGGTGATCAGGGCCGAGTCGTTGGTCCGGTAGTCCTTCGCGGTGACGCTCCACAGGACCTGCGCCAGGCCGAGGCGCTTGCTGATGTCGGAGACCTGTTCGTCGGTCCGGCCCTGGGGCGGGCGCATCAGCCGGGGCGTCTTGCCGGTGATCTTGCGGACCGCCTCCTGGAGCCGGGACATCTCGCGCTCGGCCGCCGCGGGCGGGATGTCGGTCAGGATCTGGTGCGACCAGGTGTGGTTGGCCAGTTCATGGCCCTCGGCGTCGATCCGCTTCACCGCGGCGGGCCGCTTCTCGACGTGGTTCTCGCCGAGCAGGAAGAAGGACGCGTGCACCTTCTCCTTCTTCAGGATGTCCAGCAGGCGGCCGGTGTTCTCACTGGGGCCGGCGTCGAAGGTGAGCGCGACGCACTTGGCCTTGCGGCAGTCGGCACCGTCGCCGTCCGTGCCCCGGGGGGCCTTGCCGTCCTGGGCCGCGGCGAGTGCCGTGTCCTTCGCCCGGACTTCGGCGGCCGGCGCCTCGGCGCGGGCGTCGGCCGGGGCGGTGACGTCGTAGGTGGCGCAGCCGCTGAGGGCCAGGACCAGGGACGTGGCCGTCAGCAGCCCGGCCAGGGCTGTCCTGCGGGCCGCGGATATCGGCTTCGGCATACGGGCCTCTCTTCGGACGGGTGTGGGGCGCTGGCAAGCCCATGACCTGTGCTTTTGGGCATGGCGAAGCCGACGCGTACGGGCCGTGGCCGCGCCGCGCCGACCTGCGGTGACAGCGGTCGATGGACTCGTGAGGGACTATACATAGGCAGTACACACTGCGTGTATACGTGAGGTGTGTACGTGGCGTGCGCACGGAAGGGGATGGGTGGGCCGCGAGGTGCCGGGAAGGGCGGGAGGTCCGGCGGCGGGGGCCGTCCGCGCCCACCCCGATCGGACGCGTCCGCTGCTGCTGCCGGTCTACGGGCTGTCCGCCACCCTCGTGGTGGTCGGCCTCGCGCTGTACTCCCTCACCCTGCTCGTACGGAACCTCCTCGCCGGGCTGGACGGGGTCCCGGCGGAGGCCAGGGAAGCCGCCCGGGGCATGGGGTACGGGCCGACGCGCCGGCTGCTGACCGTCGAGCTTCCGCTGGCCCTCCCGGCGGCGATGGCCGGGCTGCGGATCGCCACGGTCTCGGCGGTCGCACTCACCACCGTCGGCGCCATCGTCGGATACGGCGGGCTGGGCAACCTCATCTACACCGGGATGAACACGTTCTTCAAGGCGCAGGTGCTCACCGCGTCCGTGCTCTGTGTGCTCATCGCGGTGGTCTTCGACCTGCTGCTGCTCGGGGTGGAGCGGCTGCTGACCCCCTGGCGGCGCGCCAGCCGGCGGGCGCGGGTGCGGACCCGGGCCACCGCCGGGCCGAAACGGCTGGTCGCGGCGTTCGGTCGCCGGACATGAACACCCTCTCCGCAGTCTGGCGCTGGCTGACCACGGCCGCCAACTGGTCCTGTGAGAACGGCGTCTGGCACCGCCTCGAACAGCACCTCGTGCTGACCTTCTCCTGTCTGGTCATCAGCGCCCTGATCGCGCTGCCGGTCGCCCTGACCCTCGGCCACCTCGGCCGCGGCGGCGCGCTGGCCGTCAACCTCGCCAACATCGGGCGTGCGGTGCCGACCTTCGCGGTGCTCGTCCTGCTGCTGCTCACGCCGATTGGACGGCACGGGCAGTGGCCGACAATCATCGCGCTCGTGCTGTTCGCCGTCCCGCCGCTGCTGACCAACGCGTATGTCGGGATGCGTGAGGTGGACCAGAACGTGGTGCGGGCCGCACGGGGCATGGGGATGACCGGCACTCAGCTGGTATGGCGGGTCGAGGTGCCGCTCGCCTCCCCGCTCATCCTCACCGGCATCCGGATCGCCGCGGTCCAGCTGGTGGCCACCGCCACCCTCGCCGCGCTGGTGGGCGGCGGCGGACTCGGCCGGATCATCACCGCCGGGTTCAACCTGGCCAGCACCCCGCAGGTGGTCGCCGGAGCGGTACTGGTCGCGGTGTTCGCGCTGCTGATGGAGGCCGCCTTCGAACTCGCGCAGCGGTGGGCACCGGAATGGGCGCGCGGACGGACCCGATGAGGGCCACCGTGGCGGCCGTGGCGGGCGCCGCCGCCCTCGGGCTCGCGGCCTGCGCCGGAGGTCCCTCGCTGGAGACCCGCTCCGCGATCACCGCCTCCCCCGGCGGCCGCGAACTGGTCATCGGCTCGGCCGGCTTCACCGAGAGCGAGCTGCTCGCCCAGATGTACGCGGCGCTGCTCGACCACGCCGGATACCGGACCCGGGTCGTGACCGTCGGCAACCGCGAGCTGTACGAACCCGCCCTCGAAGTGGGACAGATCGACGTCGTACCCGAGTACGCCGCCACCTTCGCCGACTGGCTCAACGCCAAGAACAAGGGCTCCAAGGCGCCTCCGGTGGCCTCGCCCGACATCGGTGCCACCATGGCCGCACTGCGCCGGATCGCCGGGCCGCGCGGACTGACCGTGCTCCCGGCCGGCCGGGCCGTCGACCAGAACGCCTTCGCGGTCAGCGCCGCCTACGCCCGCAAGCACCACCTCAAGACCCTCAGCGATCTGGGTCGCGCCAAGCTTCCGGTGCGTCTCGCCGCGGGCGACGAGTGCGTCCAGCGGCCGTTCTGCGCCCCGGGGCTGAAGAAGCGCTACGGGATCAACCTCACCGCCATCGACCCGAAGGGCGTCGGCACCACGCCCGCCAAGCAGGCCGTGCAGAACGGGCAGGACCAGATGGTGCTGACCACCAGCACCGATGCCACCCTCGACGAGTTCGGCCTGGTGCTGCTCACCGACGACAAGAAGCTGCAGAACGCCGACTATGTCGTCCCCGTCGTCAACCGCGCCCGCGCGGGCGGCGACGGGCCGGCCGCCGCACTCAACCGCCTCAACAAGGTGCTGACCACCGCCGACCTGGCGTACCTCAATGAGCAGGTGGACAGCTGGCGGCGGCTGCCGGCGGACGTGGCGCGCAACTACCTGAAATCCAAAGGGCTGTTGCCCAAGAAGTAATGCCGGCGGACAGGGCGCGGTGTTTCACGTGAAACGCCCGCCTGGCGAGCTGTGCGCGTTTCACGTGAAACACCCGGCTGCCGGGATCATGGGAAACGCCCCTGCCACCCGGAGCGCCCTCACTCCGTGGGGACCGAGTCCACCTCCGCCCGCTCCCGCGGTACGCCCCGCTCGTCCGAGCCGATGGTGCGGCGCAGCGCCTCATGGAGCTTTGTCGGGGTGAGGACGCCCAGGAACCGATGGCCGTCCAGGACCGCGATCCAGCCGGCGTCGTGCTTGAGCATCTCGCTGAAGGCCGCCTTGAGCGTGCCGGTCACCGGCACCCATGCCTCCATCCGGCGGGCATGACCGGCGACCGTGCCTGACCCGTCCGCCAGCTCCTCCGTGCCCACCCAGCCGTGCAGTTCGCCCTCCTCGTCGAGGACCACCGCCCAGCGGGCCCCCTCGGTCCGCAGCCGGGCCATGGCGTCCGCGGCGGATTCGCCGAGCCGGACGAACGGAGGCCGTTCGAGGTCGCCACGGTCGATACCGGTGACCGAGAGCTGCTTCAACGCACGGTCGGTGCCCACGAATTCGGCGACATAGGGCGTGGCGGGGGCGCCGAGGACGCCGGCGGGGGTGTCGTACTGCTCGATCCGGCCCGCCCCGTACACCGCGATCCGGTCGCCGAGCCGGATGGCCTCCTCGATGTCATGGGTGACCAGCAGCACCGTCTTGTGCAGCTCGGCCTGCAGCCGCAGAAACTCCTTCTGGAGCCGCTCACGGACGACCGGGTCGACCGCGCCGAACGGCTCGTCCATCAGCAGCACGGGCGGATCGGCGGCGAGCGCACGGGCCACCCCGACCCGCTGACGCTGGCCGCCGGAGAGCTGCTCGGGGTAGCGCGAGCCGTAGACGGCCGGGTCCAGGCCGATCAGGTCCAGGAGTTCGGCCGCCCGCGCACGGGCCTTGGCCCTCTTCCATCCGGTCAGAAAGGGCACGGTCGCGGTGTTGTCGAGCACGGTGCGGTGCGGGAAGAGGCCGGTCTGCTGGATGACATAGCCGATCCCGCGGCGCAGGGCGACCGGGTTGACGCCGGCGATGTCCGCACCGTCGACGTAGATCCGTCCGTGCGTGGGGTCGATGAGCCGGTTGACCATCATCATGGTGGTCGTCTTGCCGCAGCCGGACGGCCCGACCAGCGTCACCAGCTCCCCCTCGCCGACCTCGAAGGAGAGACCGTCGACAGCGGTGGTCCCGTCGGGATAGCGCTTGGTGACGGAGTCGAACCGGATCATTGCGCCATTGAATCCCGCAGCCTGCGACCGGACCCGTCATACGGGCAATCGGGTGGGGCCGGGCCGAGGCCCCCTCAGACCGGCTCCCGCCGGGCCTCCGCCGCCGGTCCGCCCGTCCCCGGTCCGCCCGCCCCCGGCCCGTCGGTCATCCGGTATCCGGTGTCCGGCACGGTCTCGATCACCGGCGGGTCGCCGAGCTTGGCGCGCAGGGCGCCGAGGGTGACGCGGACGGCGTTGGCGCCGAAGCTGGTGTGCTCCTCCCACACCTCCTCGATCAGCTCGTCGCCGCTGACCACCGCGCCCTGCGCGCGCAGCAGCACTTCGAGCACCCCGAACTCGGTACGCGACAGCGCCAGCGGCCGCCCGTCCCGGGCGGCCAGCCCGCGCGCGGTGTCGACGGTGACCCCGGCCCGCTCGATGACCTGCGGCTGCGCGGGGCGCGCCGGCCGGCCCAGCGCCAGCACCCGGGCGACCAGTTCCTCATGGCCGACGGGCTTGGCCAGCCGGTCGTCGGCGGCCGGCTGCGGGCCCGCCGCTCCGTCGTCCGGCCCGGCCGCGGTCAGCAGCAGCACCCGGGTCGGCAGCCGCTCCTCCACCACGTAGCGGCGGATGGCCTCGCTGTGCGGCGCGGGCAGTTCGCCGTCCAGGACGAGCACGTCGTACCCGCCGTGCCGCAGTCCGGCCAGCGCCGCACGGCCGTCGTGGGCGATGTCCACCACGACCGCGGCACGGCGCAGCTCCGCGGCGATCGTGTCCGCGAGGCACTCCTCGTCCTCCACCACCAGAACGCGCATGGCGTCATATGTACCCGAGGCGGACCTTCCGGTGAGCGGAACTCCGTGCGCCGCGACCCCGGGACCGGGGAATTCACCAGGCTGGAGCCCAGCGGCGCCCGGTGCCGGCCACCGGGCGCACCCCGCCGGAGACCCGCCCCGACGGGCCGGCCGCCGCGGCCCGTACGGCCCCGCCACGTCGAACGGGGGCCGGACAGCCGCGGCGTGCGGGGCCGTACGAGTTGCTTCCGCCGCACCGCCTCTCCTCCTGCCGCCTCCGGCCCGTCCGGCGTGCTTACGATCCCCTTCGGCCACCGGTCGGAAGGGTGGAAGGGAGCGCCACGATGAGAGCCGTAGCAGTCAGCGCATTCGGTGAACAGCCACAGCTCATGGACCTGCCGCAGCCCGAACCAGGGCCCGGTGAGGTCCTGGTGCGGCTGTCCGCCGCCGGACTCAACCCCGTCGACTGGAAGCTCGCCGACGGGATGTTCGGCGATGCGGTGCCGGCCGCCTTCCCGCTCGTCCTGGGATCGGACGGGGCGGGGGAGGTGCTCGCCATCGGAAGCGGGGTGCGCCGGTTCACCATCGGCGACGCGGTGTTCGGCCAGTTCCAGCGGCCGGACCAGGGCGGCGGTTCGTACTGCGAACTCGCCGTCGCCGACGAGGAGCGCCTCGCGCACGCCGCCCGCAGCGTCACCTACGCCAGCTCCGCGGCACTGCCGACGGCCGGGATGACCGCGTACAACCTGGTCGAGGAGACCCGGATCGCCGAGGGCAGGACGGTGCTGATCGTCGGCGCGACCGGCGGTGTCGGCACCTTCATCACCCAGCTCGCGGCCGGCCGCGGCGCCGAGGTGATCGCCACCGCCCGCCCGGCCAAGGCGGAGCTGATGCGCACGCTGGGCGCCGCCGAGACCGTCGACCACACCACGGGACCGGTCGCCGACCAGGTCCTCGCGCAGCACCCGGACGGTGTCGACGTCCTGATCGACATGACCAGCGGTCCCGCCGAGTTCGCCGCGCTGACCCGGACCGTGCGCGACGGGGGCACCGCCGTCTCGCTGATCGGCTCGGCCGACGCGGACGAGCTGACCGAGCACAACCTCCGCGGCTTCAACTTCGTCAACCGCCCCTCCCCGCAGCTGCTGGAGATCCTCGCCGGCCATGTCGACGCGGGCCGTCTGACGGTCCTCGTGGGCCGCGAGGTCTCCCTGGAAGAGGCACCGGAGGCACTGGCGGCCAGCCGCACCGGCCGGGCCCAGGGCAAGACCGTCGTGGCGATCTGAGCGGCGGTCAGGGACCGGCGCCGGTGCGGGCGGCGAGCCGGCGGGCCCGCAGGGGCCGGAGCACCGGCGGCCCCGCAGCGGCCAGCACCGCGGTCAGCGTGCCCGCGCCGATGACCAGCCAGACGCCGGTGCGCAGCGGCCCGGTGAGCGCGTCGGCGTAGGCGCCGGCCGCGGGCCGGGACACCATGGCGGGCAGCGCGTCCAGCGTGCGGCTGCGGGCCAGGGCGAGCGCCGCGGCCAGCAGACCGGCGGCCGCCGCACAGCCCAGCCCCGCCCCGATCAGCGCCCGCCGCCGGCGCCGCGCCAGCAGCAGCCCGCCGGTCAGACAGAGCGCCGCGGCCGGCGGCAACAGCAGCGCCCCGGTGCGGACGACCCGGTAGACGGCGCGGATGCGCGGGACGTCCGGGGCCTTCAGCAGCACGACCTCCACCCCGGCCCGCGGCACCCGCCGGAGGAGGTCGAGCCCCATGCCGTTGTGGGACAGCTGGCGCCGGACCCGTTCCACGACCGGGCTGAGGTCCAGCGTGACCGCGGACCGGCCGGACGCGGCCAGCCGGCCGTCCAGCCGCCGGTGGGCGGTCCGGTGCACTCCGTTCCACACCGCGCCGAACCCCCGGCCGGTGACGACCTGCCGCACCTGCTCGGCCACGAACTGGCGGATGCCCCGGGTGAAGTGCCGGCGGACGGCGGGACGCTCGGCGCGCGGTACGGCCTTCAGCAGCCCGTCGAGCCGGACATGCGCCATCACACCGTCCGTCACATCGTCGACGACCGCCTGCTGCACGGCGGCGTTCCCGGCCAGCGGCGCCACCGCGGCCACATAGCTGTCGGTCTCGGTCAGTTCGGACCGCGCCCAGAGCGCGGCCAGGCCCAACGGCAGCAGCAACGCGCCCACCAGCAGCAACACCCCGACGGCCAGCCCCCGTCCGGGCCGTCGCGGTCCGTGCGGTGACCGCTCCCCCGCCGTCACCCGCCCGCCCGGGCGTACGGGTGCGCTCGCTGACATCGCGTCCGGTCCTTCCTGCGCGGGCGACGGGGGCGCGTCGCAGGGGCCGGCCGGGCCGGAGGAGATCCGCAGGACGCGCGCTACGGCCACCTCCCAGGCAAGTGGCAACCTCCGCCGCCCGCGAGCGGGGCCGGTGCCAATGGGTGACCGGCCGCGCGGCCGCCCGCGGCCTCAGCCCGCCCGCACGGTGCGCCGCCGCCGGACCGCCCGCACCACGCCCGGCCCCAGCAGCGCGGTGGCCCCGGCGGCCACCGCCCACCCCACCCAGCCGCCGTCCCCGCTCTCCGCTGCGGTCTCCGGCAGGTCGTCCAGATCGCCCGAACAGGCCGTGGGCGCGTAGGAGTCGCCGGTGTAGACACAGACCGTGGCGGCGGCGCGCAGGGTGCCGGGGGCGGGACCGGCCGAGGCGGTGGCGTTGGTGCGGCCGCCGAGCACGGCCGTGGCGGTGAAGACCTGGACGTCGTGCGCGGGCAGGTCGGAGCGCCAGGTCACCTTCTGCTCGCCGACGCCGTGCCCTTCGACGGTGCCGCCGCGTGCGGTCGCCGAGGTCGTGGTGGCCGGCATCCGCTGTTCGATCCGGGCGCCGCGGACCTCGGTGGCGCCCAGGTTGTGCACGGTGATGCGGTAGTCGAGCCGTTTGCCGGTCTCGGTGTCGTCGACGCCGTCGGTCACCGCCACCGAGACCGAGACGGCGGGCGGTGCCTTCGGGGCGTACGCGGCGGCGGACGGGCCGGGGAGCGTGGCGGCGCACAGCAGCGCGCAGACAACGGCGGTTCTCATGCCGTCATCCGAGCATCGCGGCCGCCGCCACGGCGGCAGGCGGCCGTCTCCCGGGCCGGGTTCACCCGAGTGAGGGGGCCCGGCGGCGTACCGCTCCCGCCGCCCGCCCGCTCAGTGCCGGTGCGGCCCCGACCGGTGCACCGGCCCGTGTGCGTCCTCGCAGTGGCTGCCCCGCGGTTCCGGGCCGGGACCGGGCCGCGGGCTCAGCGTCAGCAGCTCGTCCGGCGCGCCCTGTTCGCCGACATGATCGACCTGGAGGGTGGCGTGGGTGATGCCGTACTCCCCGCTCAGCAGCTCCTGGAGGCTGCGGCGGACCTTGTGGCAGTCGCCGCCCGGCGCCACCAG
Source organism: Streptomyces sp. NPDC048612 (assembly GCF_043199295.1). Lineage (NCBI taxonomy): Bacteria > Bacillati > Actinomycetota > Actinomycetes > Kitasatosporales > Streptomycetaceae > Streptomyces > Streptomyces sp. NPDC048612. The sequence continues at coordinate 215,177 of NZ_JBICVV010000012.1, read as the reverse complement.
GATGTGCGCGGACAGCGCCGGCTGCCCGGAGGTGATCACCCAGATGTGCAGATCGTGCACCTCGACGACCTCGTCCGTGGCCGCCAGATGGTCGCCCAGCGCGTCCGGGTCGATCCCGGCCGGCGCGGCCTCCATGAAGATCCGGCCGGAGTCCCGCACCAGCCCCGTACCGGCCCGCAGCATCAGCCCGACGACCACGAGCGTGGCGATCGCGTCGGCCCGCTCGAAGCCGGTCGTCACCACGACCAGACCGGCGACGGCGGTCGCGACGAAGCCGAACAGGTCGGTGAGGATGTGCTGGTAGGCGCCCTCGACGTTCAGGCTGGAGCGGTTGGCCTTGGACAGCAGCCAGGTGCAGATCAGATTGACCACGATCCCGGACAGCGCGGTCACCAGCACCAGCCCGCCGGTCACCTTCGGCGGCGAGATCAGCCGCTCGACGGCCTCGTACGCCAGCCAGGCCGACAGCAGCAGCAGGGTGATGCCGTTGGCCTGCGCGGAGAGGATCTCGGCGCGCTTGAGCCCGTAGGTGAACCCGCCGCGGGCCGGCCGCGCGGCCAGCCGCATCGCGATCAGCGCCAGCACGATCGAGACCGCGTCGGTGAGCATGTGGGCGGCGTCCGAGATCAGCGCCAGGGACTGCGCCACCACACCGATGACCACCTCGACCGCCATGTACGCGGTGAGCAGGATCAGCGCGGCCCGCAGCCAGCGCCGGTCCGCGTCCGGTGAGACTCCGTGCGCATGGCTGTGGCTGTGGCCCTGCCCGTGGCTGTGGGCGTGCTCGGTCATCGGCGCGCTCCTTCCTGGCTCCTCGCTGCGAAGCAAACCGCACTTCGGCGAAAGATCCAAAGGCTGCACCGGTGACCGTTGTCATTACCGTCGAACGGGCGATCGTGCCTGGTCAGAGCGGTGCGGAGGACGCGGGAGCGGAACCGGGAAAACGGAGTTCGGCCATCCGCTCGCGGCGGGCGCGGTGAGCCGTCCACGCTCCTCCTGCCGGGTAGCATCCGGCGCCATGAGCAACGCTACGGGGGACACCCGGCGGCCCGCACCCGGCAAGGGACAGCTCCTGGCACCGCTCGGCCTGCTGGCCGCCGTCGCGGTCCTGTCCACCCACCACGACGGCCTCCCCTTCTGGCTCGGCGCCCTGCTCGGCACCGTCTCCGTCCTCGGCCACCTGGCCTGCTTCGACTCCCCGCGCGGCCTCTGGCAGTGGCTCCCGGCCACCGTGGGCTTCTGCACGGCGTTCCTGTTCGCGGGGCAGTTCCTGAGGGCGCTGGTGGTGTGAGGCGGGGGCGGGCCTCCCCGCGGGACGGCGCGCGGCGACCGGTCAGTAAAGTTCGCCCCCCGTCCCCCGGACCGGTCCCCGTCCCTTCTGACCTCTGAGGTATCCGGCAGTGAGCCCCGCACCAGCCGCCCCGGCCGCTCCTGAAAACCTGACCGTTGTCGGTATCGGGGCCGACGGCTGGGACGGGCTGCCCGCTGTCTCGCGGGAGGCGCTGGGGGCCGCCGAGGTGCTGATCGGGGGTGCCCGGCAGCTCGCGCTGCTGCCCGGGGAGTGCGCCGGGGAGCGGGTGCCGTGGCCGTCGCCGCTGCGGCCGGCCGTCCCGGGGCTGCTCGCCGCGTATGCCGGGCGGCGGGTGTGTGTGCTGGCCAGCGGGGACCCGATGTTTTACGGCATCGGACGGACGCTGACCGAGGTGCTGGCGGAGCAGGCGGCGGGCGGGGCGCCGGCCGCCGGGCTGCGCATCCTCCCGCACCCCTCCTCCGTCTCCCACGCCTGTGCCCGCCTGGGCTGGCCGCTGGAGGACACCGAGGTCGTCACGCTCGTCGGACGGCCCGCGGCGAACCTGGTCCGCGCGCTGTACGACGGCCGCCGGGTGCTGGTGCTGTCCGCCGGTGCCCGCACCCCCGCCGAGGTCGCGGCCCTGCTGCGCGAGCACGGTTTCGGGCCGACCCGGATGCGCCTACTGGAGCAGCTCGGCGGCCCCCGGGAGCGGACGGCCGAGGGCACCGCCGAGGGCTGGGACCTGCCGCCCGGCGACCCGCTCAACGTGCTGGCACTCGACTGCCGCCGCGCGCCCGGCACCCCGCCGCTCTCCACCGTCCCCGGCCTCCCCGACGACGCCTACGAGCACGACGGCCAGCTCACCAAGCGCCATGTCCGCGCCGCCACCCTCGCCGCCCTGGCGCCCGCTCCCGGCGAGCTGCTCTGGGACATCGGCGGCGGCTCCGGCTCCATCGCCGTCGAGTGGCTGCGGGCGCACCGCAGCTGCCGCGCTGTCAGCGTCGAGCGTGACCCCGTACGGGCCGAGCGGATCGGCCGGAACGCGCACACGCTGGGCGTCCCGGCGCTGCGCGTCGTCACCGGCGCCGCGCCCGCCGCGCTGGACGGACTGCCGACGCCGGACGCGGTCTTCATCGGCGGCGGGCTGACCGCCCCCGGCCTGCTGGAGGCGTGCTGGGCGGCGCTGCCACCGGGCGGCCGCATCGTGGCGAACACCGTGACGCTGGAGTCCGAGGCGCTGCTCGCCGACTGGTACCGGCGGCACGGCGGCGAACTGGTCCGGCTCGCGGTCGCCCGCGCCGTGCCGGTCGGCGGCTTCACCGGCTGGCGGCAGGCGATGCCGGTCACCCAGTGGGCGGCCGTGAAGCCGCTGCCCGCCTCCCCGTCCCCGACCGTCCCCCAGGAGACCGAGCAACCATGACCGTCCACTTCATCGGCGCGGGTCCCGGCGCCGCCGACCTGATCACCGTGCGCGGCGCCCGTACGCTCGCGTCCTGCGGGGTCTGCCTCTACGCCGGCAGCCTGGTGCCGCGCGAGCTGCTCGCGGAGTGCCCGCCCGGCGCCCGGCTGATCGACACCGCGCAGCTGGACCTCGACACGATCACCGCCGAGATGGTCCGCGCCCACGAGGAGGGCCACGACGTGGCCCGGCTGCACTCCGGCGACCCGTCCGTCTTCAGCGCGGTGGCCGAGCAGATGCGCCGGCTGGACGCGGCCGGGGTGCCCTACGACGTGGTGCCGGGCGTCCCCGCGTTCGCCGCGGCGGCGGCCGCGCTCAAGCGGGAGCTGACCGTCCCCACCGTCGGCCAGACCGTGATCCTCACCCGGGTCGCCCAGCGGGCCACCCCCATGCCCGAGGGCGAGGACCTCGCCACCCTGGGGCGCAGCGGGGCGCTGCTGGTGCTCCACCTGGCCGCGATGTACGTCGACCGGGTCGTCGCCGAACTCCTGCCCCACTACGGCGCCGACTGCCCCGCCGCGGTCGTCGCCATGGCCTCCCGCCCCGACGAACTCGTGCTGCGCGGCACCCTCGCCGATATCGCCGGTCAGGTGAAGGCGGCGGGCGTGGTCCGTACGGCCGTCATCATCGTCGGCCGCACCCTGGGCGCCGAGCAGTTCCGCGACAGCCACCTCTACTCGGCGGACCGGGAGCGGCCGCACCTGCCGTGCGCGGCGCCGTCGGACGCGGAGACGGCGTAGGCCCCGGGGCCGGACACACGTGAACCCCGGAACACGAAGTTCCGGGGTTCACGTATGTCCAACCGCCCTGTCAGGGCCGTCCGACGGTGCCGCTCAGAAGCCGGTGGTCGCCACCGACGCCGCGCCGGCGAGCTGGCCGACGGGCAGGCTCGACGCGACGTTCTCGGCGGTGCCGACGACGTTGCCGACGCTCACGGCGGCACCGTGCCCGGCGACCTCGACACCGGCGCTGGCGAGCCCACCGGCGATGCCGTCCAGCTCGCTGTCGGCGATCTCGCAGGTGTTGATCTCAGAGGTGAAGCCGTGGCGCATGGCGTGCCCTTCCCTTCGGAGCTATGGGTTTTCGAACTCAGGTGACCGAATTGCGGACAACGCGAATGCGGTCGTAACGGGGCCATTCCGCGCCGGAAATGTGACGCATTGATGACGGTCCGTCGGTACGCAGAATGCAATCACGCGGCAGCGTTGCGCGGCAACTTCCCGGGCATTTTTTCACCGGACTGAAATATGGCGTCACAATCGCCCTGACCTGCATGTTTGCTTGCTTCTTGAGGGTGAAGAGACCATGCGGCGGCTATCGGGAAACTATCCCTGGAAAGTCCCGCATGAGGCCCCGGCGGGTATATCTGAGGGTACCGTCCGCCGAATCCTCGGTGAGTGTGATGGGGCGACATGTCTGCCTTCCCGGCTTTCCTCTCCATCGGGGGTATCACTGCCGCCTGGTCCGGAAACGATGTGCTGTGAAGCGGGAAAGGGCTTGCGGGTGGCGAGTCCGTATTCCGGGTGATTGCCCACGAGCGGAGCGGAAACCGGACGGCGGGCCGCTCCGGTTCCGCTCACCCGGGGCCCGTCCGGATGGCTCTCCGACCGCATCAGGGTGAATACCCGTTATCCCGTCACCGGGGGCCGGTAAGGAAGCTGCGACACCCAAGGGGGGCCGAAGCAAAGGAGTACGCCACGATGCGTACCAGACTGGCCGCCGGCGTCGTCGGCGCCGCAGCCCTGCTGACGCTCTTCGGCGGCACCGTCGCCACGGCCGACGGCAAGGACCATGTCGCACAGGCGACGGACACCCCGGGACAGATGCACGACAGCTCGCCGTGGATGCACGACAGCCCGCGGCGGATGAACGACCGGCCGGGCCGGCTGCACGACCGCCGCGAAGGGCGCTACGACCGCCGCGAGGGCCGCTACGAGCGCCCCGGGCGCTTCCGGGACAACCCGCTGCGGCTGACCACCTGCGCCCTCGGCACGGCGCTGGGCTCGCTCACCGGCAACTCGGAGGACTGCCTGGGCGACCGGCTCGGCCGCGGCTCCCGCGACTGACGGCGCTCCCGCGACCGACGCCCGGCAGGGCGGCCCGTCACCGCTGAGGGCTCGCCCGCCGGGCGTCCGCAGGTCCCCGCGGCTCCGCCCGCCCCACCACCATCCCCGCCCGGTCGATACAGATGACGTCGACCGCGACCGGTGCGCCGCGCAGCACGGCCAGCGCCTCGTCCCGCGCCGTCGCCGCCACCAGATCCCCCAGCGGGACCCCCGCCGCGGCACACAACTGGAGTGCCGCCAGGCCCGTGTTGGCCTCCGCGACCGCGCCCGCCAGCGCCTCGTCCGCCCCGCCCCGCCGGGCCAGCTCCGCCAGGAACCCCTTGTCCACCTGGGACCGCGCCGAGTGCAGATCCAGATGCCCCGCCGCCAGTTTGGACAGCTTGGCGAATCCGCCGCAGAGGGTGAGCCGCTCCACGGGATGACGCCGGATGTACTTCAGCACCGCCCCCGCGAAGTCGCCCATGTCCAGCAGCGCGTCCTCGGGCAGACGGTGCAGGGCGACGGCCACCTTCTCGGACGTCGAGCCCGTGCACCCGGCCACGTGCCGCCGGCCCGCAGCGCGCGCCACGTCCACGCCCCGCCGGATGGAGTCGATCCACGCCGAGCAGGAGTACGGCACCACGATCCCGGTGGTCCCCAGGATCGACAGCCCGCCCAGAATGCCCAGCCGCGGATTCCAGGTGCTCCGGGCGATCTCCTCGCCGTGATCGACCGAGATCTCCACCTCGACATCGGCCGCCGCGCCCGCACCGCCGTACCGCGCCGCGACCTGCGCCAGATGCTCCCGCATCAGCTGCCGCGGCACGGGGTTGATCGCCGGTTCCCCCACCTCCAGCGGCAGACCGGGCCGCGTCACCGTCCCGACGCCCGGCCCGGCCCTGAAGACGATGCCCGACCCGGCGGGCAGCGCCCGCACGGTGGCCCGGACGAGCGCCCCGTGGGTGACGTCCGGGTCGTCGCCCGCGTCCTTGACGACGCCCGCCATGGCGGCCGTCCGCCCCGGCGCCAGCTCCTCCACCGCGAGCGCGAAGGAGGGCGTCTGCCCCTTCGGCAGCGTGATCGTCACCGGATCGGGGAACGCGCCGCTCAGCAGCGCCGTGTACGCGGCCGTGCTCGCCGCCGTCGCACAGGCACCGGTGGTCCAGCCGGGCCGCAGCCCGGTGTGCGCGAGCTGCGCGCTGCGCCCGCCCGCGGCCTTGCCCGTACCCTGCGGTTGCGCTTCAGCCACGGAGGAACCCACATCCCATGCCCGACGCAGCCCGCCCACCACGCCATGTACTGATCCTCGGCGGTACGACGGAGGCCCGCCGCCTGGCCGCGGCCCTGGTGCCGGACGCCGCCGGCGCGGCGGGGTCCGCGGGGGTGCCGGGGTCCGCGCCGGTCCCCGCGCTGCGGGTGACCAGCTCGCTCGCCGGCCGGGTCGCCGCGCCGCGGCTGCCCGTAGGGGAGGTGCGCATCGGCGGATTCGGCGGCCCCGAGGGCCTCGCCCGCTGGCTGCGCGCGCACGCGGTGGACGCGCTCATCGACGCCACCCATCCTTTCGCCGACACGATCAGTCACCACGCGGCCCTGGCCGCCGCCATCGCCCATGTTCCCCTGCTCGCCCTCCGCCGGCCCGGCTGGGTACCGGGACCCGGCGACACCTGGCACCAGGTCACCTCCCTGGACGAGGCCGCCGCGGTCCTCCCCGCCCTGGGCAGCCGCATCTTCCTCACCACGGGACGCATGGGCCTCTCGCACTTCGCCCACCTCACCGACCCCTGGTTCCTGGTCCGCTCTGTCGACGCTCCCGAGCCCCCGTACCCGCCCCGTATGGAGGTGCTCCTCGACCGGGGCCCCTTCACCGTGGAGGGCGAGCGCGCGCTGCTCCGGACTTACCGCATCGACGTCCTCGTGACGAAGGACAGCGGCGCCGCGGCCACCGCCGCCAAGCTGACGGCGGCGCGGGAGGCGGGGGTGCCGGTGGTGGTCGTACGGCGCCCGCGGGTGCCCGGCGGGGTACCGGTGGCGGCCGATCCGGACGCGGCGGTGAACTGGCTCCGCGAGGTATTCAGCGAGGCCGGTTCACACTGAGCCGATTGGCTTCCCGGACCCTTTCCACTAATTCTTCCCGCCGCTTTGCGGATTCCTCTTGTTCCTCCTCGCTTCCGGCGTCCGGGACGGTGTCGCGGGCGGCGGGCGAGCCGGTCGTCTCCTCGCTCACGGCGCCCCCGCCCCCACCGCCTGCGCGAGCTGCCGGGCGAGCTGTGGCGTACACCGCCCGAGGTCCACCAGGGGACGCGGGAAGTCCCCCGCCAGCGACACCCCGTCCAGAGCCAGGGACGGCAAGGTGATGCCCGCCCCCTTCAGCGCCGCCCGCAGCTCGTCCCGCGCCTCCTCTGCGTCCCTGATCCTCCCGGCCGCCGGAGAGCGCTCTGCCAATCCCATTTCTCTGCTCCGTTCGAGTCCTGACTGGGCTGTCAATGCCCTTTCCCTGTCCTAGAGTTGTCACTCCGCCCAGCTCCCGAAAGGGAGACGGCGTTGTCGTCCGCACGGACAACAGGGGGCAGGAAAAATGGTCGAAAAGAATTCCGAGCAGGACGCGGGTTCGGCCCGCTGGGTCCTCGCCTGCGAACTCAGCCGCCTCCGCGAGGCCTCCGGCAGATCCCTGGCCGAACTGGCCGAAGAGGCCAACTACGACCGCACCTACCTCTACCGCCTGGAAACCGGCGAACGCTTCTCCAAGCTCCCGGTCATGGAGGTCCTGGACCAGATCTACGGCACGGGCGGCCTGCTCGTACGGCTGTGGGGGCTGGCGCGGCTGGACGCGTTCAAGGACAAGTACCGGGAGTTCATGAGGCTGGAGGCGAAGGCGACGATCATGCAGAAGTACGCGATGGTCGTGCCTGGCCTGCTCCAGACCGAGGACTTCGCGCGCGAGGCTCTTGCGTTGGCCCCGGCCCCCATAAGCCCCGAGGAGCTGGAAGAGAACGTAGCGGCGCGACTGAGCAGACAAGAGTTGCTGCGTCGCAACCCTCCGCCGGATGTCCGGATCATCCTCGACGAATCGGCCCTGCGGCGGTCGGCGAACGACCCCAAGTCCTGGTATGACCAGCTGCAACGGATCGCAGATGCCGCCGACGAGCCGCACATGACCATCCAGGTGGTTCCGTTCTCCGCCGGGCTGCATGGCCTGATGGGAGGTTCGCTATCGCTGCTGTGGATGGCGGACGGTAGCTCTGTTGCCTATTTGGAGGACAACAACTCCGGTGACTTGATCGAAGAACCAGGAGAGGTGGCGCTATACCGCCTGGCCTACGATCGGCCCCGAGATGCGGCTCTCACGCCGCCCGATTCGGCAGCATTCATGCGGCAGTTGGTGGAGGAGAGCAGACCATGACGACACTCCAGGGCCTGGTCAGCGCGGCGTGGCGTAAGAGCAGCTACAGCGACGGTGGGGACAACAACTGCGTTGAGGTCTCCGATGGCTTCCCTGGTGCCGTCCCGGTGCGTGACAGCAAGAACCCGACCGGCGGGGTGCTGCTGTTCCCGGCCGATGCTTGGTCGGCCTTCCTGGGTGGTCTGCAGGGCTTCTGCAAGGCGCTCGAACCGAAGCCCTGACAGGGGTGACTGCGATGACCGCCTACCGGGTCACAGTGCACCGCACGGGTGACTGGTGGGCCTGGGAGGTCCCTGACCTCCCAGGGGCGTTCAGCCAGGTCAAGCGGCTTGACCAGGCTGGGGAAGCGGCCCGTGCAGCCATCGCCGTCATGCTCGGTGCCGCAATCGAGGATGTCGAGGTAGGGGTCGAGTCGGGGCTGCCCGGGGAGGCAGTGCAGGCCCGCAACGCTGTGGGGAGAGCCGACAAGGCCGCCAAGGGTGCCAGGTGGGCCGCTCGACAGGCTATGTATCGCCGTACCACCGACCGTTCGACCGGCGGAGCCCTAGGGTACGGGTACGTACCCGTACCCTAGCGGCGTGGGAAGGAGCACAACGATGGCCGATGCCAATGTCCGTATCCCCGAAGAAGCAAAGGATCGGCTTGCTGCGATCGCGGCCGCCGAGGGGCTGTCGCTGCGTGCCTATCTGGCCCGCCTGGCGGAGACCATGCTGACCCCGGCCGAACGCACCGAGCGTGCGGAGAAGGCTCTTGCGGCACTGAAAAAGTGGAACGGGTACGCCCCGTCCGCGGCCCAGCAGCAGGATCTGGACAGTGAGCTCGACCGCCGGTTGGCACAGGTGACGGGCCGGTGAGCGACCCTCTGCACATCGTCCTGGACGACACCGCGATGACCGCGGCCGGTCAGGGCAACGTATTAGCCTCCCGCCTCATCCACCGTGCCCACGCCGAGTCCGGCTGGTACCTGTACGCGCCGACGTGCGCGCTCGTCGAAGCCGACCGCGCGCGGCCCGGCACGGCCGAGCACCTTGTCGCCATGCCCGGCATCACCGTCCTGGACCTTGACCTGCCCGCCGCCTTGGCCATAGCGGGACAGGAGACCTGGGCCGCAGCCCACAGCCGGTACGCGGCCCAGCCCACGGCTGACCGTCCCGACGGAGCGATCGTCGCCACCACCGCTCCGAAGAGGTGGCACGGCGAACCGGTCCGCGTCCTGGACCTCAACGCCTGACCGCGCCTTCGCGAGCGCGCACGTCGGCCGGGGCCTTGCGAGCCCCGGCCTCACTGCCCCGGATCACGCCTCCGGGTACCTCCGGGGTGTCCACACGATCTCCGTGCCGTCGTCCCGGCGTACCGCCTGGGTCTGGGACGAGCCCACAAGCAGGAGGGTGCGCATGTCGACCTGGTGGGGGTCGAGGTCGGCGAGGCGGACCGTACGGACCGATTCCTCGGGGCCGCCGATGTCGCGGGCGAGGATGACGGGGGTGTCGGGGGCGCGGTGCTCCAGAAGGAGTTCGCGTGCCTTGCCGACCTGCCAGGTGCGGCTGCGGGAGCCGGGGTTGTAGAGGGCGAGGGCCAGGTCGGCGCCGGCCGCGGCATGCAGGCGTTCGGCGATGACCTCCCACGGCTTGAGGCGGTCGGAGAGGGAGATGACCGCGTAGTCGTGGCCGAGCGGGGCGCCGGCGCGGGCGGCGGCGGCGTTGGCGGCGGTGACGCCCGGGAGGACCCGTACGGGGATGGCGCGGTAGGGCTCCTGGCAGGCGACCTCCAGGACGGCGGTGGCCATCGCGAAGATGCCCGGGTCGCCGCCGGAGACCACGGCCACCCGGCGGCCGCGCCGGGCCAGGTCGAGGGCGAGTTCGGCGCGCTCGGACTCGACCTTGTTGTCGGAGGCGTGGCGGCGCTGGCCGGGGCGCAGCGGGACGCGGTCCAGGTAGGTGGCGTAGCCGACGAGGTCCTCGGCGGCGGCCAGGGCGCCGCGGGACTCGGGGGTCAGCCAGAGCGGGCCGGCCGGGCCGGTGCCGACGACGACGACCTCGCCGGGGGCCGAGGCGGCCTCGTCGGCCGCGGGCGCCGTGGGCGTGGCCGCGCTCGCGTCCGCGGCCGTGGCGGCCGTAGTTGTCCCGGTGCCCGCACTCGTCCCCGTGCCGGGCGGCAGGTCCGCGATCCGGCTCGGCAGCACGCTGACGGAGAAGTACGGGACCGTCTCCGCGTCGAGGTCGGCCAGCTTCTCGGTGCGTTCGCCGGACATCGTCGCGCGCTCGACGTAGTGGGCCTCCGGGAGGCGGCCGGAGCGTTCCATGGCGCGGCGGACGGTGGGGAAGGTGCGGCCCAGCTTCATGACGACCGCGGTGTCGGTGGCGGCCAGGCGGGCGGTCAGTTCCTCCTCCGGGAGCGTGCCGGGAAGGATCGTCAGCACCTCGTCGGCCTCGGCGAGCGGCTTGCCCAGGCGTGCCGCTGCGGCGCTGATGGAGGTGACGCCGGGGATGACCTCGGTGGGGTAGCGGTGGGCCAGCCGCTTGTGCATGTGCTGGTAGGAGCCGTAGAAGAGCGGGTCGCCCTCGGAGATGACGGCGACGGTGCGGCCGGCGTCGAGGTGCGCGGCGAGGCGGGCCGCGGCGGTCTCGTAGAACTCGTCCAGCGCGCCCCGGTAGCCGCCGGGGTGGTCGGTCGACTCGGTGGTGACCGGGTAGATCAGCGCTTCTTCGATGTGGTCGGCGCGGAGGTGCCGGGCGGCGATGGAGCGCGCGATGGACCGTCCGTGCCGGGCGCTGTGGTAGGCGATGACGTCGGCCTCGGCGATGATCTCGACCGCCCGGACCGTCATGAGGGACGGATCGCCGGGGCCGAGGCCCACACCGTAGAGCCGACCGGTCGGCTGCTGCTCGCTCACGCTCACTCTTCCTCGCTTGCCATGGCGTTGATCGCGGCGGCGGCCATGGCGCTGCCGCCCCGGCGTCCGCGCACCACGAGGTGGTCCAGCTCCGACGGGTGGGCGATCAGGGCGTCCTTGGACTCCGCGGCGCCGATGAAGCCGACGGGTATCCCGATGACGGCGGCGGGGCGGGGCGCGCCCTCCTCGATCATTTCGAGGAACCGGAACAGCGCGGTGGGGGCGTTGCCGAACGCGACCACGGCCCCTTCCATCCGGTCCCGCCACAGCTCCAGGGCGGCGGCGCTGCGGGTCGTCCCCATCGTGGCGGCGAGGTCAGGGACCGATGGGTCGGTGAGGGTGCACAGGACCTCGTTGCCGGCCGGCAGCCGCTTCCGGGTGACGCCGCTGGCCACCATGTTGGCGTCGCAGAGGATCGGCGCACCGGCGTGCAGCGCCGCGCGGCCGCGGGCCACGACCTCGGGGGTGAAGGCCAGGTCGCGTACCAGGTCGACCATGCCGCAGGCGTGGATCATCCGGACCGCGACCCGGCTGACGTCGGCGGGCAGGCCGGCGAGGTCCGCCTCGGCGCGGATGGTGGCGAAGGACTGGCGGTAGATCGCCGCACCGTCCTTCTCGTAGTCGAACGCGGTCACTGTGGCCTCGGTGTTGTCGGGTACGGGGCGGTGGTGGAGGTGGGGCATGGAGCTGAGGTGGGGCATGGAGCCGTGGGTCGGGGGCGGTTCATGAGGTGGCGGGGGACGGAGCAGCGGAGGGTGCCGCCGGCGGTGCGGGGTGCGGGGCGGGCGCGGTCTCCGGCCGTACGACCGAGACCCGGTAGCCCTCCGCCGTCGCCAGCACGTCGACCCAGGCGCCGTGCGGATGGCCGCAGCGGCGTTCGCAGCCGGACCAGTACACGGGGAGGTGCCGGAGAGCGGCGTCGGCCGGTTCCGGTTCGCCGGGGCCGGGGCGGGCGGCGGAGACGGGGCCGGGGCCGGGCACGGGGGTGCCCGCCGTGACCGCGGCCGTCGCGTCCGCCCGTACGTCGGTACGGGACTTGGCGCAGCCGGGGCGGCCGGTGCAGGCGCCGATGCGGTGCCAGGGGGAGTCCGGGGCGGTGACCAGCCCGGCGGCGGACAGCTCACGCAGGCGGGCGGCCGCCGTCGCGGCGGACAGCCCCGGGACGACGATGCCGCGCCAGGGCGTGAGGCGGAGCGCGCCCGCACCGTCCTCGGCGGCGATGGCGGTCAGCAGCCGCCACTGTGCGACCGACAGCCGCCCCAGCGGCGCGAGCACGGAGAGCGCGCGGGCCCCGTCGCGGCCCTCGACGACGCCGGGAGCGGAGGAGTCGGCGGCCGCGGTGTGCGTCCCCGCCGCGGTCCCGGCCACCAGCACCGCCCCGATACCGGCCGCGTGCAGCCGGTCCGCGACGGTGCGGGCGGTCAGGCCGTGGCCGTCCGGGAGTTCACGTATCCGCCAGGCGCCGCTGCCGCTCGATCCGGCGGCGGTCAGGAAGGCCTCGGCGGCGGTGAGCGCGGCGCGCGGGGCGTCCGGGCCGGCGATCCGCAGCGCGTCCGGATCGTCGCCGACCCGGAGCAGGGCGGTGGCTCCGGACCCGGCCGGGCGCCCGGCGCCGGACGCGTCCTCGTGTGCCGTCGGCGCCCCGGGCCCGGCCGCTTCTGCGACCAAGCTCACATCGCCGCCGAGCGCCGCCACATCGCCCCGCCCGTCGTCCAGGACGAAGAGGAAGCGCCCCGACAGCGCGGTCGCGGACTCGCTCGCGCAGAGCAGTCCGTCCAGCTCACGGGCCCACAACCGCACGTCAGCGGCGGTGTGCCGGTCCAGTCCGGCGAGCGGGGAGGCGAGGATGTTGCGGATGCGTTCGTGGCGCTCGGAGGGCAGCAGACCGGCGTCGCGCAGCAGCGCGGCGAGCTGTCCCCCGCAGCTCTCCGGGAGGCCGCGGAGTTCCGCGTTGCCGCGGGAGGTGAGCGAGAGCCGGCCGTCGCCGAGCCGGCCGGCGGCATCGGCCAGCGTCTCCGCCTGACGCACCGTCAAATCTCCGGCGGGCAACCGCACTCGGGCGAGGTGACCGTCGGCGGCGGAGTGCAGCCGCAGCGCTCCCGGGCAGGCGTCACCGCGGTCCCGTATGGGCGGTTCGGCGCCTTGGGGCCGTAGCGAGGGGGAGGGCGGCATGGCCGCGAGCATACCCACGGAGGCGGGTGACCCATCCGGGCCGGAGCCGGCCGGGCACCCGGCCCGGACACGGGTACCGGGGGCGCGCCCCCGTCGCCGCGGGGCCGGTCCGGAGGCCCGCTTACCTCGCTCGGCCGCAGCCCTTACTATGCAGGTCGGTGGGTCGGACGGCCCACCGACGCCAGCGACGGCGCAGGGCCCTACGGCCTTGGGGAGGAAGCCCGGTGAAAATCCGGCGCGGTCCCGCCACTGTGAGCCCGGCAGACGCCGGGTGAGCCAGGAACTCCTGCCGTCCCTACGACCACCCGGGGCGCGGATACCCCGAGGAAGGCCTGCGCTCGCATGCTTCTGCTGCTGTCGACCTCCGACACCGACCTGCTCAGCGCCCGCGCGGCCACGGGCCCCGTGCCGTACCGGCTCGCCAACCCTGCGCGGCTCGACGTCGCCGAACTCCCCGCGCTGCTGGAGGGCACCGACCTCGTCGTCGTACGCCTCCTCGGCGGCATCCGGGCCTGGGAGGAAGGGCTGGAGGTGCTGCTCGCCGAGGACCAGCACCGGCCGGTCGTCGTGCTCACCGGTGAACAGGCCCCCGACGCCCAGCTCATGGAGCAGTCGACGGTCCCGGTCGGCATCGCGGCCGAGGCGCACGCCTACCTCGCGCACGGCGGCCCCGCCAACCTCGACCAGCTCGCCCGCTTCCTCTCCGACACGGTGCTGCTGACCGGCCACGGCTTCGAGCCGCCGGAGCCCGCCCCGTCCTGGGGCCCGCTGGACTGGGAAGGCCGCAACGAGAGCGGCCCGCTGGTCGCCGTGCTCTACTACCGCGCCCACCACATGAGCGGCAACACCGCCTTCGTACGGACCCTGTGCGAGCAGATCGAGACGGCCGGCGGACGCGCCCGGCCGCTGTTCGTCGCCTCCCTCCGGGCCCCCGAGCCGGAGCTGATCGAGGCGCTGGGGAGTGCCGACGCCCTGGTCACCACGGTCCTCGCGGCGGGCGGCAGCAAGCCGGCCGACGCCTCCGCCGGGGGCGACGACGAGTCCTGGGACGCGGGCGCGCTGGCCGCCCTGGACGTCCCGATCCTGCAGGCCCTGTGCCTGACCGGGCCGCGCAGCGCCTGGGAGGAGAACGACGAGGGGCTGTCGCCGCTGGACGCCGCCTCGCAGATCGCGGTGCCCGAGTTCGACGGCCGGCTGATCACCGTGCCGTTCTCCTTCAAGGAGGTCGACGAGGACGGGCTGCCGGTCTACGTCGCCGACCCCGAGCGCGCCGCCCGGGTCGCCGGGATCGCCGTCCGGCACGCCCGGCTGCGCCACATCCCGGCCGCGGAGAAGCGCCTCGCGCTGGTGCTGTCCGCCTACCCGACCAAGCACTCCCGGATCGGCAACGCGGTCGGCCTGGACACCCCGGCCAGTGCCGTGGCGCTGCTGCGCCGACTCCGGGCGGACGGCTACGACTTCGGCGACGAGAGCGCCGAGCCGGTCCCGGGCCTGGAGTCCGGCGACGGGGACGAGCTGATCTACGCCCTCATCGAGGCCGGCGGCCACGACCAGGAGTGGCTCACCGAGGAGCAGCTCGCCCGCAACCCGGTCCGTATCCCGGCCGCCGACTACAAGCGCTGGTACGCCACGCTGCCGCAGGAGCTGCGGGACTCCGTCGAGGAGCACTGGGGGCCGCCGCCCGGCGAGATGTTCGTCGACCGCAGCCGCAACCCCGACGGCGACATCGTGCTGGCCGCGCTGCGCCGCGGCAATCTGCTGGTCCTCATCCAGCCGCCGCGCGGCTTCGGCGAGAACCCGATCGCGATCTACCACGACCCCGATCTGCCGCCCTCGCACCACTACTTGGCGGCGTACCGCTGGATCGCGGCCTCCGCCGAGGACGGTGGCTTCGGCGCGGACGCCATGGTTCACCTGGGCAAGCACGGCAACCTGGAGTGGCTGCCCGGCAAGAACGCGGGGCTGTCCGCGGCCTGCGGCCCGGACGCCGCGCTCGGTGACCTGCCGCTCGTCTACCCCTTCCTGGTCAACGACCCGGGCGAGGGCACCCAGGCCAAGCGCCGGGTGCACGCCACCCTCGTCGACCACCTCGTCCCGCCGATGGCCCGCGCCGAGTCCTACGGCGACATCGCGCGCCTGGAGCAGCTCCTCGACGAGTACGCGTCGATCTCCGCGATGGACCCGGCGAAGCTGCCCGCCATCCGCGCCCAGATCTGGACGCTGATCCAGGCCGCCAAGCTCGACCACGACCTGGGGATGGACGAACGCCCCGACGACGACGGCTTCGACGACTTCCTGCTGCACGTCGACGGCTGGCTGTGCGAGGTCAAGGACGCCCAGATCCGTGACGGACTGCACGTCCTGGGCGGTGCGCCGGCCGGCGAGGCACGGGTCAACCTCGTGCTCTCCATCCTGCGCGCCCGTCAGATCTGGGGCGGCACCTCCGCCCTCCCCGGTCTGCGCGAGGCGCTCGGGCTGGACGAGTCCGCGGCGACCCGTACGACCGCCGACGAGGCCGAGGCCACCGCCCGTGCGCTGGTCCAGGCGATGGAGGACGCGGACTGGGACCCAGCCGCGGTGTCCAAGGCTGCTGAGGGGCACCCGGCCGCGGTCGCCGACATCCTCGCCTTCGCCGCCCGCGAGGTCGTCCCGCGCCTCGCCGCCACCACCGACGAGATCGACCACGCCGTGCACGCCCTCAACGGCGGCTTCGTCCCGGCCGGTCCCTCCGGCTCCCCGCTCCGCGGCCTGGTCAACGTGCTGCCGACGGGCCGGAACTTCTACTCCGTCGACCCCAAGGCCGTGCCCTCCCGCCTCGCCTGGGAGACCGGACAGGCCCTCGCCGACTCCCTGCTGGCGCGCTACCGCGACGACAACGGCGACTGGCCGCAGTCCGTCGGCCTCTCGCTGTGGGGCACCAGCGCCATGCGGACATCGGGTGACGATGTCGCCGAGGCACTGGCGCTGCTGGGCGTCCGCCCCCTGTGGGACGACGCCTCGCGCCGGGTCAACGGGCTGGAGCCCATCCCGCTCGCCGAACTCGGCCGCCCCCGTATCGATGTCACGCTGCGCATCTCCGGCTTCTTCCGCGACGCCTTCCCGCACGTCATCGGCCTGCTCGACGACGCCGTACGGCTCGTCGCCGGGCTGGACGAGCCCGCGGAGTCCAACTTCGTCCGCGCCCACGCGCAGGCCGACCTCGCCGAGCACGGCGACGAACGCCGTGCCACCACCCGCATCTTCGGCTCCCGCCCGGGGACGTACGGCGCGGGCCTGCTCCAGCTGATCGACTCCCGCGACTGGCGCACCGACGCCGACCTCGCCGAGGTCTACACGGTCTGGGGCGGCTACGCCTACGGCCGCGGTCTGGAGGGCCGCCCGGCCCGGGACGAGATGGAGACCGCCTACAAGCGCATCGCGGTCGCCGCCAAGAACACCGACACCCGCGAGCACGACATCGCGGACTCCGACGACTACTTCCAGTACCACGGCGGCATGGTCGCCACCGTCAAGGCGCTCAAGGGCAAGGCCCCCGAGGCGTACATCGGTGACTCCACCCGCCCGGAGACGGTCCGCACCCGCAGCCTGGTCGAGGAGACCTCCCGGGTCTTCCGCGCCCGGGTGGTCAACCCCCGCTGGATCGAGGCGATGCGCCGCCACGGCTACAAGGGCGCCTTCGAACTCGCCGCCACCGTGGACTACTTGTTCGGCTACGACGCCACCACGGGTGTGGTCGCCGACTGGATGTACGACAAGCTCGCGCAGACCTACGTCCTGGACCCCGAGAACCGCGCCTTCCTCCAGGAGGCCAACCCCTGGGCCCTGCACGGGATCGCGGAACGTCTCCTGGAGGCCGAGTCCCGCGGGATGTGGGAGAAGCCGGACGCCGAGACGCTGGCGGCGCTGCGCCAGGCGTTCCTGGACACCGAAGGGGAGCTGGAGGGCGAGGACTGATCCGCGGCGGGGCGGGCCGGCCGCGGTCCGCCCCGCCGCCTCCGTCAGGCGGCGTTCGCGGTGATGTCCCCGTTGCTGGTGGTCAGATCCAGCTGGAAGCGGGCCGCCGGGTCCTGGGCGATGCCTATGTGCTCCTCCCCGTTGCCAGTCTCCGCGGAGACCCGGTAGGGGCCCTTCGGCAGCCGGAGCCTGATGGCGCCGTTGGAGGTCTTCGCGCGGAGGTTCTGCGCGGTGGCGGGGGTGAGATCGATCGCCCCGTTGGAGGTCTCGGCCGTGATGCGAGCGCCCGAAAGACCGTGGCCGGTGATCCGGCCGTTGCTGGTCCGGGCGTCGACCGTGCCGGTCACCCCGTCCAGCCGGATGTCCCCCGAGCTGGTGGTCACCTTCACCGGGCCCACCTTGCTCAGCTCCACCGACCCGGACGAGGTCCGCCCGCTGACCGGGATGCCGGCGGGGAGGTCGAGGGTGTAGTCCACGGAGCAGTTCCTGCCGCAGCCGGAGAGCACCAGGACACCGCCCTCGACGCGGTGGCCGGCGCCCTCGGGCCGTGCGCCGTGGTAGGAGACCGCGCGGTGGACCGCGACCGTACTGCCGCCCTTGCCGCCGCGCACGGTGAGGCCGCCCGAGCCGCTGTCCAGCCGGACCGACGTGATCTTGCGTGACACCGTGGCGTCGTCCTGGAAGGTCTTTCCCGCCAGCAGCCCACAGGAGCTGAGCGCGACCGTCCCGATGGCGGCCAGGGCGAGGATGCCGGTGAAGCGGACCCGCTGACGCATGAATTCCCCCGGAGAAGTTCGGTAGTTGGCGGGGTGCGGGTCCGTGCCCCGCCTGCTCCCCCGCCATGACGACGTTATGACCGCGAGCCCGTCCGGACCATGAGGAAAACCCCCGGATCGCGCTGTGGTGAGCCCCAGGCGCGGCCCAGGTGCGGCCCGCGGGCGCCGGTGCGAGGATTTTTGTGGGGGCGGTTCCCGTGCTGCTCATGCGTGGACGAGGAGGCTTCCGGTGACTGCCACGAAGACATGGAACGCCGAGATCACCATCATCGAGACCGACAGCGAGATCAGGGCCGAGGCCAGGCTGCGGGGCAAGGAAGGCGGCCAGATGGTCGGCCAGGGAGCAGCGCGCTGCAACCCCGCCGACGAGAACGTCCCGGACATCGGCGACGAGCTGGCCGTGGCGCGGGCGATGTCCGACCTCAGCCATCAGCTGCTCCAGCGGGCCGCGCACGACATCGAGGTACACACGGCCCGGCCGGTGGAACGCCTGCGCGCCTGAGGCCTTCCGCACCCGGACGCCGGTCCGCAGACCCGGCCGGCGTCCCGTCGCCATGACGCGACGCGCCCGCCCTGCCCCGCCCTGCCCGTAGGGACCGACACCGGCCCCGCCCGCTCGTGTAATGGTTGAATGTGTTTGACCCATGACCGCACGCTGGCGGACATGGCACGACTCCCAGATGAGCAGTGTGAACCGTGGTGGTGTCCCGTATGCGGCCTCTCCTCCGAACCCTGCCGACCGGTATCGGAACACCTCACGTCCGAGGGCATGGTGCGGTACCTGTGGTGCCACACCGGTGGATGGCTCATCGCCCGCTCGGACATCGAGCTGATCCGGGTGAGCCCGGAGGCAGAGCGCCACACCGCGGACGGTGGGGTTCCGTGACGCCCGGGAAGGCGACGTGAAGCAGAACGACTACGGCCGTCTCGGCGCCGTGCTGTCGGCCGATCTGATCAACCTGCCCGAGATGAGCGCGGCCGGTGTGCAGCGCCTGCTGGAGGCGCACGAGATCCGCCGCCCGGCGGTCGCCGCCGCCGATGTGGACGGCTTCCGGCGCTGGCGGGACCAACTGGCCCGCGTCTTCGGCACCGCCGACGCCGACGAGCAGTGCTCAGCCGTGAACGCCCTGCTGGTGGCCGCGACCATCCGCCCCTGGGTGACCACCCACGACGGCCTCCAGCCCCATCTGCACTTCGTACCCGACTCGGCCGACGTGCTCTCCAGGGTCCGGGCGGTCACCGCCGGTGGCCTGGCCTTCGTCCTGTGCTGGGAAGGCGGAGCACGGCTCGGGCGGTGCCTGCGCGCCGAGTGCGCCCGCGCCTATGTGGACACCTCCAGGAACGGGCGGCGGCGCTACTGCACGGCACGCTGCGGGAACACCGAAGCGGTGATGCGCCACCGCTCCCGGCAGCCGGGCGGCGGACGGTAGCGCTCCGGCAGGTCCCGCCCGCCCCGGAGCCGGTCCCCTCAGGGCTTGTCCCCCGCGAAGTCCGGTCCGACCGTCAGTGTCAGCGCGCCCGGTGCCGCGTCGGCGGACTGCGTCGCCTTGGTGCCGGGGAGGCGGCCGGTGAGCACCGCGCTCTGGGCCTTGAGGGCTGCCGGGTAGGTGAGCGTGGTCTTGTCCGCCGCCGGGGCGTTGCCGGTGGCGATGACCGAGAAGCCGAGCTTGCGCAGCTGCTCGGCGACGGCCGCGGCCCGGCCGGGGATGCCGGTCCCGTTGAGCACCCGGACCCGCACGGACCGGGCGGTCACCGGGTTCTTGGCGTCCTGTGCGAACTTCTTCTTCGCGGCGGCGCCGACCTCCCGGTCGTGCGCGAGATCGCTGAACAGCCCGCCGGCCTGCGGGTACTGCCACACGACATTGGCCTTGTCGGTGGGGACGTCGGCCTCGCGCGAGTAGTTGGGGACGGTCAGGAAGGTGAGGCGCTTGGTGGGGACTTCCTGGACGGTCGCGGCCAGGTCGTACAGCGGCTTGATCCCGGCCAGGGACTTGTCGGTGGTGATGGACTTGGTGGCCGACTCCAGGAAGTCGTAGAGCTCACCGGGGCTGGTGAGCTTCGACTGGGCCTTCGCGGCCAGCGCCTTCATGAACTCCTGCTGCCGGCCGATGCGCCCGAGGTCGGAGCCGTCGCCGACGCTGTAGCGGGTGCGGACGTAGCCGAGCGCCTTCTCGTCCCGGACGTTCTGGCAGCCCGCCTCCATGTCCAGGTGGGCCTTCTTGTCGTGGATGGCGTACTTGGGGCAGACCTCTATGCCGCCGAGGGCATTGACCATCCCCTTGAAGCCCTGGAAGTCGACCGAGGTGAAGTGGTCGATCCGCAGCCCGGTGTTCTGCTCGACGGTCTTGATGGTGCAGGCCGCGGCCTTGCGGATGTCGCCGGAGTCGCCGCCGATCGAGAACGCCTCGTTGATCTTGAAGTGGTGCGGGGAGGACTTCGAGCCGTTGCCGCGCACGCAGGCGGGGATCTGCACCCAGGAGTCACGCGGGAAGGACACCGCGGTGGCCCACTTACGGTTGGCGGCGATGTGCAGCACCATCAGCGTGTCCGACTGCATGGTGGTGAGGTTCCGGCCGTACTTGGCGTTGGCGCCGGCGCGGCTGTCGGAGCCCACGACCAGGATGTTCTTCGAGCCGGGGCTGAGGTTGGCGGGCCGGTCGCCGTCGAGGCCGATGTCCACCCCGCGGATGTTGCCGTCCAGCTTCTGGTAGACCCACGCGCCGACGCCGGCCGTGGCGAGCAGCAGGACGCCGAGCACACCGCCGGTCCAGGCGAGGACGCGGCCCCGTCGGGTCATCCGCAGCTTGCCCGGCTTACGGGAGCCCTCCCCGGTCCGGCGCTCGGAGCCGGCGGGCCTGCGGCGCGATCCGGCGCCGGACGCGCGGGAGCCGCCGGAGCCACGGGAGCCGTCGCCGGATGAGCCGGGTGCGCCGTCGGCGCCCCGTCGGGCCGGCTCCTGGTGCGTCTGCTTGTCATGCACGCCGATGGCCCCTCTGGTCCTTCTGATACGGGTGATGCGGATGCTGCGGTACGGAGGGCGCGGTGGCTCCGGCGGCCGGCGGGACCGGCGGCGTCGGCAGCGGAGGGCGGATCGGACACCGGCGCCGGGCGGCAGCATGGGTAGGGCGGCGTAACGCCGCGCCTGCGGACCGGTGTTGCCGGGCGGGGTGAAGGCCCGTCACCACAGCGCGTCCGCGCCGTCCGGTCACTGGGCGGCGCTCCGGCCCGGTGCCCCACCGTTGTCCGGGTATGCGGCCTCCACCGGCTGACCGGCCCATCGCACCTCCGCCTCCGTGGGCGGGAAGTCCCAGGTCAGGAGTCCGCACCTCGTCGCCATCTCCCCCTCCGGCCACACCTGTTGCGCAGCTGCGCGCACTCTACCGGGAAGTTCTACAGGGTTGTAGAAGTCGCCTGGTGCGGAGCGGGTGCCGCGCGGTGCGCCGGGTCCGGCCCGGTGAGGTCAAGCATCAGTGTGCACTCAGAGCGGAGTTGCTGCCTTCAGAACGACGAACAGCGCAACCGCTGCGTTGAGCGCGGAGAGCGCGGAGGCGGCCGTGCCCGCCGCGGCGACCAGCGCCGCCAGACCCGCCGGGGTCAGCGCCGGCGGCCAGTGACGGGCCGGCGGCACGGGCCCGAGCAGCGCCGCCACCCGGCGCGGCACCGGCCCCGGTTCGGGCGCGGCGAACTGGGACAGTCCCACGGCCGCTGCGGGCCGCGCCACCAGCGCCGCCCGGCCCACCGCACGGGCGGTCAGCCGCCGGTCACCGACCGCCCGCGCCGCCTCCTCGTCCGCCCAGCGCTCGGTGGCGAAGGCGACCGCGGAACGCAGCGGCAGCAGCAGCGGGTTGACGCAGCCGGCCAGGCGGACGGCGAGCAGGTAGCGATGGTGACGGCAGGTCAGATGGGCCCGCTCATGGGCGAACAGGGCGCGCCGCTCGTCCTCGTCCAGGCTGCGCAGCATGCCGCGGGAGACCACGATCCGGCCGGGCCGCGCCGGACGGCCGGGGCGCGCGGGGGAGCCGGGCACGGCATAGGCGTACGGATCGTCGTCCGGCAGCATCGCGGGGCCGGCGCCGGCCGGCAGCGGCTCCAGCGCCCGGTGGGCACGGGCCCGGACCCGGCCGTACCGGCGCAGCGCGCCGGCGCACGCGGTGAGCGCGGCGGCCAGCGCCGGGATGGCGACGGCGCCGACCGCCTCGGCCTCCGGGACGGCGGCCCGTACCTGGGGATCGGACCAGCCGTCGGGCAGCGGGTTGCCGGGCAGCTGGGCGGTGCCGACGACCATCAGCAGCCCCAGGCAGAGGGTGCTGCACAGGCCGAGGACCGCGCCGAGCAGGGTCAGCAGCCGGGTGGTGGCGCGCGGGTGGAGATGCTGTTCCGCGAGCCGGGCGATCGGCAGTGCGGTGAGCGGCAGGACGAGCGGCAGGAACACGAAGACGCCCACCGGTCAGCCTCCGCGTGCTTCGTCCGAGGGGTGGTGGGGGGCCGGTTCCGGGCCGTCGCCGGGGCCGTCGGCCGTGGCGCGGGCGAGGAGCGTGCGCAGCAGCTGCTCGTCGTGGGTGGAGAGCGCGGAGACGAAGCTGGTCAGGACGGCGTCCCGGTCCGGTTCGCCGTCCAGGACGCGGCGCATCCGCAGGGCCGCGAGACCGGCCTCGTCGGCGGCCGGGGTCCAGACGTAGGCGCGGCCGGACCGCTCGCGGGTGACGGCCTGCTTGGCGTGCAGCCGGGACAGGATCGTCATCACGGTCGTGTACGCGAGGCCGCCGCCGAGCCGTTCCTGCACTGAGGCGGCGGTGGCCGGGCCCGGCGCCTCGTGCAGCGCGGCCAGCACCTGGGCCTCCAGCTGGCCCTGTCCGCGCCGGCGGACGCGCTCCGGGCCGGAGCCGCCGGCCCCGTCAGGACCAGGGGTTTCCCCGCCGCCCGGCGCCTCGCCGAAGGACTTGCCGCCCACTGTCGTCGCCTCCCGTCGCGCCGGGTGTCCCGCCGGCCGGGACGTCCGGGCATCTTACTGAGTGGCCGGATCGGGACGGTGGTGCGTCCGGCCCCGCGCCCGCGCCGTCATTTCCCGGCGCTTTACTTCTACACTCCTGTAGATTTTGAGGCTGACCCGGAACGCAGGCAACACCTGGAGGAAGCCATGGGAGTCTCGCTGGGCAAGGGCGGCAACGTCTCCTTGTCGAAGGAAGCACCCGGACTGACCGCCGTCACCGTCGGGCTCGGCTGGGACGTGCGTACGACCACGGGCGCGGACTACGACCTGGACGCCAGTGCGCTGCTGTGCACCGAGGCGGGCAAGGTCGCCTCGGACGCGCACTTCGTCTTCTACAACAACCTGACCAGCCCCGACGGTTCGGTGCGGCACACCGGCGACAACCTGACCGGCGAGGGTGAGGGGGACGACGAGTCCCTGGAGGTCACGCTGTCGGGAGTGCCCGCCGAGATCGCGAAGATCGTCTTTCCGGTCTCCATCCATGAGGCGGAGGGCCGGGGGCAGAGTTTCGGACAGGTCCGCAACGCGTTCATCCGTGTCGTCAACCAGGCGGACGGGGTGGAGCTGGCCCGCTACGACCTGAGCGAGGACGCCTCGGCCGAGACCGCGATGGTCTTCGGCGAGCTCTACCGGCACGGCGCGGAGTGGAAGTTCCGCGCGGTGGGCCAGGGCTATGCCTCCGGCCTGGCGGGCATCGCGGCCGACTTCGGCGTCAATGTCTGAGACCGGTCCTCCGGGCGGGGAGGGCGACTGCCGCCCTCCCCGCCCGTCACGGGCGCGAGCACGGCCGTCACCGTCTACAGCCCCGTAGAAAAGGCCTGGTCACAGCAGCCTGGCCCCAGGGAAACGGCCCATAACCCCCCATAGAGGGATGTGCCGGGCCGCTGCGGGGTACCGTGAAGACACCAAGGGACTCGGGGACCACAACACCGGGCGCGTCCGCCACCGCGGCCCGCCCGAGTGAGGTGAACACCATGCAGACTCTGTGGACCGTGGTCGTGCTGCTGGCGCTGGTGGCGCTGGGGGCCCTGTTCATCGCCCGGGTCAACGCCCAGCAGACCGGACGGATGCCCACCCACCGGTACGCGGACTGGAGGGAGTCCGTACGCCACCGGAGGCACAAGCGGCCCCAGGGCGAGGCCCACCCCGAGACCCCGGCGGCCGGACCGCCGCCACCTCCCGGCGCGGCGGGAAACGACCGGTGACGTCGACCGCCCGCTCCCTCCCGTCGGCCCGGGACTACGACGGGGCCGCCCCGTTCCCCGACGACGGCACCGCCGCCCCGCCGAGCAGCGGCCGGCGGATGTACGTGACGGTGACCGGCATCATCGTCGTCGCCCCGTTCGTCGGCCTGGCCGTCGGCATCCCCCTCCTGTGGGGCAGCGTCGTCGGCCTCACCGACCTCGTGCTGCTGGCCGTCTTCTACGTCATCAGCGGCCTGGGCGTCACCGTCGGCTTCCACCGCGGCCTCACCCATGGCAGTTACACGGCCGGCCCCGTGCTGCGCGTCGCGCTCGCCGTCGCCGGGTCGCTCAGCTTCCAGGGCGATGTCATCGACTGGGTTGCCACCCACCGCCGCCACCACGCCTATACGGACCGCCCCGGCGATCCGCACTCCCCCTACCGCTACGGCACCAGCCTGCGCGGCCAGCTGCGCGGCCTGGTCCACTCGCACATCGGCTGGCTCTTCGGCGACGACCCCACCTCGCACCGCCGCTTCGCGCCCGACCTGCTCGCCGACCGGGGCATCCGCGCGGTGGACCGGTCCTTTCCCCTGCTGTGTCTGCTCACGCTCGGCCTGCCGTTCGCGCTGGGCTGGGTGCTCGGCGGCTCCTGGGTCACCGCGCTGACCGCCCTGCTGTGGGCGGGGTTCATCCGGATCGCGCTGCTGCACCACGTCACCTGGAGCGTCAACTCGCTCTGCCACCTCATCGGTGACCGGCCCTTCCGCACCCGGCGCCACGACCGGGCGACCAATCTGTGGCCGCTGGCCCTGCTGTCGTTCGGCGAGAGCTGGCACAACACCCATCACGCCGACCCGACCTGTGCCCGGCACGGTGTCGACCGCGGCCAGCTCGATGTGTCCGCCGCCGTCATCCGCCTCTTCGAACGCCTCGGCTGGGTCCGGGACGTGCGCTGGCCCGACCCCGAACGGTTCGCGGCCCGCCGCCTCAGGAGCACCGCATGACCACCCCCGGGGACCCTCCCCATCCCGGGCGGCACCCCGCGCCGCCGCCCGTCGCCCGTCTGGCGATCGCCCCCCACACCGCGACGGCCCGGCGTCTGAACGGCCTCTGGTGGCCGCACTCGACCGACCTGCTGGCCGAACTCCCGGAGCTGCTGGCCGCGTTGCCCTTCGACTGGCCCCGGATCACCCATGCCACGGTGAACGGTGCGGTGTGGGCCGCCCTCCCCTCCCACACCCTCGTCGCCGGCCATGTCGTCCGCCTGCGCAGGACCACCGGCCGCCCCGGCCCGGACACCCTCTGCCTGGTCTCCGCCGGCCACGGCCGCTGGGACCTCCTGCTCATCCCGCCCGCCACCCCCGAGCCCGAGGCCGTCCGCAGGATGGCGGAGATGGCCAGCAAAGGGGAGTCGACACCGGCCTGACCAGGGCAGACGCGGCAGATCCCGCCCGGAGCGCGGGCCGCTTCGCCCGGCCCGCGCCGGGCACCCGACGGCACCTTGCCCAGCACCCCCGGAACGGCATCCACTGATCGGCCGACCGAGGGTGCGGCCGGTCCGCGGCCGGTCCCCGGCGGCCCCGGCTACTGCGTACGAGTGGTGTTCATCCGAAGAACGCCGCTCCGGGGGCGTCGGTACGTGAATCCGCCCATTACGTACTCATCATAAGAAAACGCAACAGAAGCGGCGCCATCCCAGTGGTGCACCGGAAGCGGCGCGACTGCGGCGAAGCGACAGAGGAAGCACAACGAAGCAGACGGAGTGGATCTCTCGGGGAGATCCCGACCGAAAGTGAGGGGCCATGGCTGCGACCAAGGTCATGAAGTTCTGGGCGGTGTGCCTTGCCGTCCTCGGCAAGCTGCTGGCATCGCTGGGTGTCTCCGCGACGGCATCGGCCGCCCGCCGGGACGCCGCACTGTACGAGCGGACCCTGGGCAAGGAGAACGCGGGCACCGAGGCCCCGGGCGGGAACGCCCCGGAGCCAGGACGCGGCGCCGCGCCGGACCACGATCCACAACCGGGCACCCGTGCCATTCCCGCACCGCGCACCGTCCCGCTCCACGGCCAGGCCGGCCCCGCCCGGCGGAGGTTTCCCCGCCCCGAGCTGCCGCCCACGATCAAGCAGCGCATCAGCGCCGAGGCCCATGGCACCTCGCCGGGCATGCGCAGCCGCCTCGCCATCGGCTCCGACGCCGTGACCGACGACGGTCACACGCCGCCCGCAGGGACCGCGCCGGCCGCCGGCCAGGACGCGGCGGACGCCCGCTCCGCGGTCATTCCGGCCGCCCGCAACCGTGCGCACACCGCCCGCTACGTCTGAACCGGCCCGCCGCACACCCCGTTTGAGGCATGCGCGGCGCACCTGGTCCGCGCGCCGGCACGGACGTGCACCGTACGCGGCGATGAACCCTCGAAGGCGCCGGGACGGACACCGGCCCGCAGCGACGGGCGGCCCGGCACAGCGACAGACAACCCAGCGACGGACGGCACAGCGACAGACGGCGCAGACGCAGCAGTTGGGCGGGACCGGCGATTGCGGTGAGTCCCGCAACGGCGGCGAGCCCGGCAACCGCGGTGAGCGCGGCGGTTCGCGACAGCCACGGCGGCGCCGGCGGTGACCGCTTCAGGCACCCTCTCCGCCACCCTTGCCGTCACCTTTTCCAGTACCGCAGAACCACCGGTTCTCCGACACCGCAGAACCCTCGGCCCAAGTGCCCCGACTTACCCGTGGCGCAGCAGCGGCGTATCGGCTTTCGCCGCGTCATGCGCGTTGTTTCTTAGCCTTCTTACCGAGCCCCAGCAGCGCGAACAAGGTCTCCGCTGCGCCGACGATCGCCATTATCAGTCCGGCCTTGTGCAGCGAGACGACCGGGGTTTCCACCTCTTTTGTGGTCAGCCAGAGGACCAGGCCGACGAGTGCCAGAACAATTCCTAAGACAACGCCCTTCATGGGATTCCCTCATTCCGTGTGATGGTGCCGGAGTCGTCGTACGGACCAGGATTCCGTCCGGCCGGCACCGGTGGATCATCCGCAGGTAGGCACTTTCCGCCCGCGGTCTGCCACTTTCTCTGTACTCCCGCCCGGGTCCGCGGCCGCGCGCCCGGAGCGTTCGCCTGCGCCCCCGCGGGGTTATCCCGTACTGCCGTTCCGGGGCAGCGGGAGCACCGCCCGTACCCGCCAGCGGCCCGGGGCGGTGGGGTCCGGGCCCGCGTCGAAGCTGCCGCCGACCAGGGCGGCCCGCTCGGACATCCCGGTGAGCCCGGTGCCCGCACCGGTGATCAGCTGCTCCAGAGGGCGCTGCCCCGCCCGGCCGCCGGGGCGGGCCAGCGGGCTCTCCACCGAGAGGGTCAGCTGCCCGCCGCCGGTCTCGCAGCGGATCTGCACCTGCCCCGCCGAGGCGTGCTTGAGGACGTTGGTCAGCGCCTCCTGCACGATCCGGTAGGCCGTCACCTCGATCACCGACGTCACCTCGGGGAACCGCTCGGGGAACGCGGTGTGCAGGGTCAGCGCGGCCGCGTCGGCGGCCGGGCGGGCCTGTTCGACCAGCGCTTCCAGCGCGTTCAGCTGCGGCCGGTCCCAGTCGTCGGCCTCCCCCCGGTCGGACCGCAGCAGCACCACCATCCGGCGCATCTCGGCCAGCCCCTGCACACTGTTCTCCCGGATGACCGAGAGCGCCTGCCGCACCGGATCGTCCTCGGCCGCGCCGTCCTTCCCCTGCCGGGCCTCGGTCAGGGAGAGCACGGCGCTGGAGTGAATGGCGATGGCGCTGAGGTGGTTGGCCACCAGATCGTGCAGCTCACGGGCCATCCGGGTGCGTTCGGTCTGCAGGGCGGTCTTGCGGTCCAGCTCGGCCAGCCGGTCGATCTGCGCGGCGCGCTGCCGCTCGGCGTCCGCCCGCTCCTTGTGGTTCCGGATCAGCACCGCCGTCCATACGGGAGAGACGAGCAGCACCGCGATGATGACCCCCGTCGTCACGCCCTGGGCGCGGTTGTCGAGGACGACCAGGGCGACGGTGGTCACCAGCGTGACCGCCACGCTCCCGGACTGCAGTACCCGGCACAGCCACGGCGCTCCGTACAGGGCCGCCGCGTAGAGCAGGTCCGTGAAGACGAAGAGGGGGGCCAGGGCGCCGTCGGCGGTCATCTGCACGGCGACGGTGAGCGTGCCGACGACGAGCGCGGCCACCGGCAGGGTGCTGCGGAAGGCGGTCGCGGTGCACAGCACGAGTACCGGCAGCACGGCCTGCCAGACGGGGATGTCGCCGCCCATGACCGGCGGCCCGCCCACGACGTAGAGGATCAGACAGCCGGCGAGGAAGCCGACGGCGAGTCTGAGGTCACGGAGCGGCAGGGGGACGCGGCGCGCGTGCGTAGGGGGGAGAAGGCGTGACCACACACTAGGACGGTACGTCGGCCGGTGGCCCGTACTCCTGCCCCGGGGGCCCGAATTCCGGGCGGTATCCCCTCCATCGAAGGATGTAGCCGGGCCTCGGCGGATGGGAGGACTCCCCGTCGGCCAGGGCCCGTTCCGGCCCCGTGGCGCACCGTGGTGGGGTTCCCCGCCGCGCACACCGGAATTCCTGGGACCACCCGGGTGAAACCCCCGCATGTCGCGGCTCCCGGACACCGGGTAAACCATATTGCCGGGTTAGTTGGTGCGTGCCCACCGGTCGTGGCGAGTAGCGCGTCACGGCGTTGCCGGAGCACAGCGGAGGAATGCCGTCATGCCGTCACCCCTCGCCAAACGGTCCGTCGAAATGCTGCTGTCCGTGCTGCTGGTCGTGCTGGGTGTGCTGGGCACGGCCGGCCCGGGTGCCGCGGCGGCCGGCTCGTCCGCCGGCCCGGCGCCGGACTGGGAGCGCATCGCCGCCTGCGAGAGCAACGGCCGCTGGCACATCAACACCGGCAACGGCTACCACGGCGGGCTGCAGATCGACCCCGCCACCTGGCGCGCCTACGGAGGCCGCCGCTACGCCCCGCGCGCCGACCTCGCCACCCGCGACGAGCAGATCGCCATCGGCGAGCGCATCGTCCGGGACCGCGGGCTGTCCGCCTGGCCCAACTGCGCCCGGACCACCGGCGGCGACGACGGCTCCGCCCGCGCCGCGGACCGGAGCACGCCGGACGATCCGGCCCCGCGAGCGGTCCCCCGTACCCGGGGTCTCAGCGCCCAGGGCCACGCCACCGCCCGCAGCTATGTGGTGCAGCCCGGCGACTGTCTCTCCGTCATCGCCCAGCGCACCCACGCCCCGGGCGGCACCAAGGCGCTGTACGACCTGAACAAGGACACCCTCGACCAGGGTCCGGACCACATCTACCCGGGGCAGCGGCTGCGGCTGCGGGGGTGAGACCGGCGCCGGACCCCGCCGCCGGGGGCGCCGGGGAGGGCCGACACGGTGAATCCGCTGATCGGTGCGAGTGAATGCGTGGGACGGGCCGTTGCGCACGCTTGGTGGATGGGGGCACGGCCGGTAGCAAGACCGCGGGTACCAACCGCGACGTGCAGGAGCACACAGTGAAGAACATGGCACGCATCAATGTTGTGATCGCAGGGGCTTGCGGTCTGCTCCTGGCCGTCGGCGGGGCCACACCCGCGCAGGCCTGGGACGGGCCGTTCGACGGGGACGGGGTGTGGAACAGCGACACCATCGCCAGCTTCCACGCCGGATTCACCTGCCGCCACCGGGCCAGGATCTGCATCAACGGGCCGCTGAACAGCGGAAACGTCCGGAACTCGCAGAACGTCCACCTGTCCGGCAACAACAGCAACAGCGGTAGCCCGACCAACGTCAACGGCAACACCAACGACGACGCGGGCGGCACCACCGGAGCCGAGAACAAGACCAGCAACAACCTGCAGCACATCGGCCGCGGCGGCCGGCAGAAGCTGTGACCCGACGCTGATCCGCCCCTCCGGCCCCGGCGCGCTCCCGGGGCCGGAGGCGTGTCCGGCCGGTGCGGTGGGCCGGGAGCCGCACGGCGTGCGGCGTGCGGGGAAACGGCGAGCGCCCGGCGGAGTCCGCCGGGCGCTCGGGGAACGGCTGGGGAAGCGGCCGTGGGCCGGCAGCCGTCCAGGGGTCGGGCCGTATCAGCGCAGGAGGCCTCCCAGGATGCGCTGCACGCTGTTCGCGCTGCCCGAGGAGGCGCCGGTCGTGGCGTTGGCGCTGTTGGTCGACCCGTTGGTGTTGGCGATGTTGCCGCTGTTGTTCGGGTTGCCGTGGTTCAGGAAGTTGCCGCTGTTCAGGCTGTTGCCGCTGCGTACCGGACCGTTGATGCAGGGGTGCGGCGACCGGAACACCGGCGACTTGTAGTTGAAGTCGGCGAGGCGGTTGTTGCAGACCACTCCGGAGACCATGCCCGCCACGGTGCCGACGTCGGCGCCCACGGCGGCTGCGAGCAGCGAATCGCCGGGGATCACCTGGGCCTGGGCGACACCGCTGCCGAGCAGCACCAGCCCGCACGCCCCGACGATGCTGCCCGCCTGCGCAATTCTTCTCACGTCGCTCCTCGCCTCGTCGTCCTGCGGATGCCAGACGTATCGTCCTGCCGCGGTCGGCCCGCGACGGTGTTCAACCCGCGAGGAGCAAAACCCCCGGCGGCCACAATCAGCCGGGTGGCCCAACACGTCGCGGGGCTTTCGCGCGACGGCCGGCCGAGTGCGGGCAGGCGGAGGGGGCCGGCGGCGGTCCGGGGCGGGCGGACCGCGGCGGGGCGGGCCGCCGGGCGCGGGGGCCGTCCGGCGCCCGGCGCACCGGGCTCAGATCACCAGCCGCTCCGGCATGGGCTGCTCGACACCGTCCAGCTCCAGCGTGCACCGGGGCATGGAGGGGACCAGATGCGGCTGGCGCAGCAGGATGCGGAAGGGGTGGGCGGGCTCCTCGGGGAGTTCGCCGGTCAGCACGTTCATCCCGGCGCTGTGTTCCTTCTGGTAGGCGACGACCTTGCCGTCGACCAGGAGCTCGATCTCGCCGGACCGGCCGGGCCCGACGTTCACCGTGATCGAGTGGTCACCCTGGTCCAGATGGAAGTGGTGGCTCTGCCCCATGACGCACCTCCGGCTCCTCGGTCGAGACCGGCGGCGCGGTCCGTACCCGCCGCGTGCCGGTCCGTCCTTCCAGCGTAGGTTCCGCGAGCGACAATTGTGGTGGGTGCCGGGCGGCCGGTTCACGGAGCGCGGGTCGGCGAGACCTGCCCGGGAGGACCGGGCGCCGGGCCGGCAGGAGACGACGATGAACGGCTCGGTCCGCGTCGGACAGGTGGTCGGGGTACCGCTGCGTATGCACTGGAGCGTGCCGCTGCTGGTGGCCCTGTTCGCGTACGCGCTCGGCCGGCAGGGCCTGCCGGTGTGGACACCGGGGCGCTCGGACGCCGTGTACGCGCTGGCCGGCGTGGTGGGGGCGGTGCTGCTCATGGGAAGCCTGCTGCTGCACGAGACGGCGCACGCCGCGACGGCCCAGCGGAGGCAGATCTCGGTGCAGGACGTGACGCTCTGGGCGCTGGGCGGGACGACCCGGATGGGGCGGCCGCCGACCGCGCGGGCGGCCTTCGCGGTGGCCGTCAGCGGGCCGCTGGCCAGCCTGGTCGTCGGCGGGGTCGTGCTGGGGGCCGGGATCGGGCTGCACGGGCTGTCCGGGTGGGCGGTGCCGTCGGTCGTGCTGGCCTGGGTGGGCTGGGCGAATCTGTTCCTGGGGGTGTTCAACCTGCTGCCCGCCGTGCCGCTGGACGGTGGGCGGGTGGTGCAGGCGGTGCTGTGGTGGCGCACGGGGGACCGGGAGCGGGCGGACCTCGCGGCCTCCCGGGGCGGCCAGGTCATGGGCGTGCTGCTGGTGGCCGCGGGCTGGATCTCCGTGCTGCGCGGGGCGCCGGGCGGGCTGTGGATCGTCTTCGTCGGCCTCTTCATCATGATCGTCGCCGGTGCGGAGCGGCGCCGCGCGGGCCTGCACCGGGCGCTGCGGGGCATCCGGGCCGGCGAGGCGATGACCGGCCCGGTGGACACCGGCGCCGACTGGCTGACCGTCCAGCGCTTCATCGACGAGGTGGCCGTGCACTCCCGGCACTCCGCGCTGCCGCTGCTCGACTTCGAGGGCCGCCCCAGCGGCCTGGTGCAGCTGCGCCGGCTCGCGACGGTCCCGGCCGCGAGCCGGGAGACGCTGCGGGTGCGGGAGGTCGCGACCCCGCTGTCCCAGTGCGCGGTCGCCGCCCCCGACGAGCTGCTGACCGAGGCGCTGGACAAGCTCAGCCTGCGGACCGGCGCCCGCATCCTCGTCGTGGACTCCGGGCACCTGGTCGGGATCGTCACCGGCAAGGACATCTCCCGGCTGATGCGGCGCGACACCCTGGGCGGCACGGGGAGCGGCTGACCGGGGGCTCCGGGGGCTCTTGGGGTGACGCGGCGGGCGCGCGCGGCGGCCCGTCGGCGCCCACAATGGTGGTACGGAACGCCCCCGGGGGATACGGGGCCTGCCGGAGCGGAGGCCCGGACGGGACAGGGGTATGGAGTACGTCACCGTGACCGCGCTGAGCCACCCCGGGCTGCTCCGCGACCACAACGAGGACAGCCTGGTGGCCGGCCCCTGGACGCTCTGCGGCACCATGACCGAGAACCCGCAGACCCTGGCGTTCCCGCTCGGCACCCCGCTCGTCGTCGCGGTCGCCGACGGCATCGGCGGGCAGCCGGCCGGCGATGTGGCCAGCGCGCTGGCCGTGCGGCAACTGGCGGCGCTGGGACCGACGCTGGACTCCGCGGACGCCGTCCGTGACGCCCTCGGCCTCTGCAACGACGCGGTGTACGCGGCCGCGGGCCAGAACCCGGAGCTGAGCACCATGGGGACCACGGTCGCCGGTGCCGTCGTCCTGGCGGAGTCGCTGCTGGTGTTCAACGTCGGCGACAGCCGGGTGCTCGATGCCACGACGGACGGTCTGCGCCAGGTGAGCGTGGACGACAGCCCGCCGCTGTCCCCGGGGCGGCGCACCACCTCGCTCGTCACCCAGGCGCTCGGCGGCACCCCGGAGTTCACCGCCGTCACCCCGCACGTCAGCGAGGCGCCGCTGTCCGCGGGCGACCGCTACCTGGTGTGCACCGACGGGCTGACCGACCCCGTCCCGGAGGACGCCCTCAACGACCTGCTGCAACTTCACACCGGCGGCCGGGCCGCCTTCGAACTGTGGAAGTCCGCCATCGAGGCGGGCGGCCCCGACAACATCACGCTGGCGCTGATCGTCGTCGGCGAGTAGGGCGGGGGAGCGGGCCTGGGGCTAACCCCACCCCACCTGTGAGGACTGCCGGATGGGCGGCGGGGAACCGCTCAACCACCCTTGTTCCATGACGACTTACGCCCCTCGCGCCCTGCTCCTCGCGCTCTCCGCCGCCACCGTCGCGGCCACCCTGACCGCCGCCCCAGTGGCCCGCGCCGAAACCCCCCGCACCCAGGGGCCCGCCCTCACCTGGCGGCCCTGCGCCCAGCCCGGCGGCCCCACCGGTCAGGAGTGCGCCCGGCTGCCCGTACCCCTCGACTACCGCGACCCGGACGGCCCGCAGCTCACCCTCGCCGTGACCCGGGTGCGCAGCGAGCGGCCCGCGGCCCGGCGGGGGACGCTGCTGGTGATCCCCGGCGGGCCGGGCGGGTCCGGGGCGAGACGGCTGGAGACGAAGGGCCGGGCGCTGCAGAAGGCGCTGGCCGGGACCTACGACCTGGTCAGCTTCGATCCCCGCGGGGTGGGCGGGAGCACGCGGACGGGCTGCGCTCTCGACCCCGGCGACCGGCATCTGGTGACCTTCCGGTCCTGGCCGGCGCCGGACGGAGAGATCGGCGGGAACGCCGCCCGCGCCCGGCGCATCGCCGAGGCCTGCCGCCACAACGGCGGGGCTGTGCTGCGCAGCCTCACCACCGCGAACGAGGTGCGCGACATCGACCGCCTCCGCCGGGCCCTGGGCGAGGAGAAGCTCTCCGCCTGGGCGTCCTCGTACGGGACGTACGTCGGGGCGGTGTACGCGCAGAAGTTCCCCCGGCACACCGACCGCTGGGTCCTGGACAGCATCGACGACCCCGATCCGTCCCGGGTGGCGCGCGGGTGGCTGGCGAACATGGCGGTGGGGGCGGACGACCGGTTCCCCGACTTCGCGGCCTGGGCCGCCGATCCGGCACGGGAGCACGAGGGGCTGCGGCTGGCGCGGCGGCCCGAGGACGTCCGGCCGCTGTTCCTCGCCCTGGCGGCGAAGCTGGACCGCGCGCCCAAGGACACCACCACACCGGGCGTCCCGCTGACCGGCAACCGGATGCGGCAGGCGCTCCAGAACGCCCTGCAGAGCGACGGTCTCTTCGCCGGGATGGGCCGTCTCGTCCGGCAGGCCCAGGACCCGGCCGCCGTGCCGGTGCTGCCCGACGCCCTCGCCGGGCCGATGCCGGACGAGGACGCGGCGGTCATGATGGCGACCATCTGCAACGACGTGCGCTGGCCGGCGGCGTCGGTGCCCGCCCATCGGCGCGCGGTGGCCGCCGACCGCGCCCGGCACCCGCTGACGGCCGGGATGCCGGTCAACATCACGCCGTGCGCCTTCTGGAAGGCACCGGAGGAGCGGCCCACCCGGATCACCGCCGACGGCCCGTCCAACATCCTGATGGTCCAGAACCGCCGGGACCCCTACACCCCGTACGCCGGCGCGCTGAAGATGCGCCGGGCCCTCGGCGACCGGGCCCGGCTGCTCACGCTCGACCGAAGCGGCCACGGCGGTCACGGCGCCTACCTGGACAACGGCACCGCCTGCGGCGACCGCACCGTCAGCACCTTCCTGACGACGGGCCGGCGGCCCGGGACGGACACCGAGTGCGCCGGGTGAACACGGTCCGGGCAGCTGTCAGGACGGTCCCTCGGACCGGAGCCGGATTCCCTTGAGGGCGGTGTCGAAGACCGGGCGGTACTTGGTCCACTCCGCGTTGGGCGCGCACAGATAGACCACGTACTGCGTGCCGTCGGAGCCGCTGAAGGCCACCTCCGCGGCCCGGAACTCCCGTGCCGAGCCGTCGAAGGTGAACTCCCAGTAGCCCGCGGGCCGTCCCCGGAACGTCGTGGGGTCCATCCTGACCCGCTCATAGCCCGGGTTGTCCCGGCGCGTCTGGTCCTCCTCGGTCTCCCGCCAGTGCCGGACCGGGTCGGACGCGCCGGCGAACGGGACGATGTTGACCCGCAGGCCCACCCGTTGGAGCGGGTGCACATAGGCGATGTCACCGCCGGGCGGATGCGACAGCTTCCAGCCCTTCGGCACGGGGAGGGAGACGCCGTGCCCCGGCTTCTGGAAGACGTATCCCGAGGGCAGCGGTGGCGGCGAGGAGGGCGGGGGGCTGGACGGGCCGGAGGCCGGGGACGATCCGGCCGGGCGGGGGTCCGTCGCACCGGCGCCGCCCCAGGGCCACAGCAGCACCCCGCCGGCCACGGAGGCGGCGACCGCGGTCACCGCGGCACTCCACAGGGCGGCACGGCGACCGCGCCGCCCTTTCCTGGCGGGGACCGCGGGGACCTCGGCGGGGTGCGGCCGGGTGGGCTGTTCGACCGGAACGGCCCGGGTGACGGACACCTCCTGGCCGCTCAGCAGGCGCTCGGCCTCATGGGCGGCCAGGCGTTCCCCGGGTTCCTTCCTCAGCAGCCCCTCGATCACCGGGGCCAGCTCACCGGCGCGGTGCGGAGGCGGGTACTCCTCGGTGACGATGGCGTACGCGGTCTCGATCGCGGTGTCCCGCTGGAACGGGGGGCGCCCCTCGACCGCCTGGTACAGCGTCGCCCCGAGGGACCACAGGTCGGAGGCCGGGCCGGGCTCGGCGATGTTGCTGCGGAGGCGTTCCGGCGCGAGGTACTGGATCGACCCGACCAGTTCGCCGGTCCGGGTCAGGGAGGGGGTGCCGGACTGCACGGCGATGCCGAAGTCGGTGAGGACGAGCCGCCCGTCGTTCCCCAGCAGCACATTGCCGGGCTTGACGTCCCGGTGCAGCACCCCGGCGTCGTGCGCGGCGCGCAGCGCGGCGGCCATGCCGCGGCCGATCCGCGCCGCTTCGGCGGGCGGCAGCGCGCCCTCGCGCTTCACGAGGTCGCCCAGGGTGACCGAGGGGATGTACTCCATGACGATGCACGGCAGGCCCTCGTCGTCGACGACGTCATGCACCACGATCACATGGGGGTGGGTGATCCGGGCGGCGCTGCGGGCCTCGCGGCGGGTGCGCTCGTAGAGCGTCTCGATCTCGTCGTCGTTCAGATGCGGCGGCACCAGCAGCTTCTTCACGGCGACCGGCCGCCCGAGCAGCTCGTCCTCGGCGCGCCACACCGTGCCCATGCCGCCCCGCCCGACCCGCTCCACCAGCCGGTACCGGTCGGCCACGAGCCGTCCCAGATCGGACACCGTGAGTTCTCCTCCCCCGCACCGGTTGAACAGCCTGCGGGAGCACCTTAGCCCGCGTATTCGAACGCGCCGAGGGGTGGCGTTCACGCGGTCGGCGCCCGGCGCCGGGGCGGTCCGGCGGGGCTTCTCCGCGGGGCGGCAACTGCCGTGAGAGCCGCCGTCGTTCGTCACCGGGCGGCGGCCACGGCCGTCGTCGCGGCCGCCGCGGGCGGATGCCTGGGTGCCGGTATGGCGCCTCCGGTGGTGCCGCGATGGCGCCACTGATGCCATTCATGCGCCAAAGTGACTTGCCATGGCGCCACGATGGTGCCACTATGGCGTTATGGACCTCACGCCCTACGTCGACAATCTCCGGCACGAGCTCGCGGTCGCCGCGGACGCGGGCGGAGACGAAGCCCGCGCCCTGGCCGAGCGGCTCACCACCCCTCTGGAGTCGGCCGTCCGGCTCACGCTGCTGAACGCCCTCTCCTCCGCCATGACCGAGATCACCCGTGACCTGGCGCCCGGATCGGTCGATCTGCGGCTGCGCGGACTCGACCCCGAGTTCGTGGTGACCGTGCCGTCGCTCCAGGACCCGTACGGACAGGACGAGTTGCCCGAGGCGGCGGCGAACGAGCCCCGGGCCGCGGTGCCCACGGCTCCTTCGGACGCCGACGAGGGCGGCACCGCACGGATCAACTTCCGCCTGCCCGCCCCCCTCAAGACCCGGGTCGAGGAGGCCGCGGGACAGGAGGGCCTCTCGGTCAACGCCTGGCTGGTGCGGGCTGTCTCCACCGCCCTGGAGCCGGGCGCCCCCAGCCGCAGCACCGGCCGCGGCCCCCGCCGGGGCCATCAGGGCTACACGGGCTGGGTCCGCTAGGTCGGCCGGCCGATCGGTGGCCGGCGGTCGGCCGACGGGGAGCGGCCGCCCGCCGGCCATCACCGGGACCACCGCCACCCCGCTCGTCACCCCCGCCACTCACCTCTCCACTCACCACTCGTTTCCTTCACTCACCCGCCGCCCGGCGGGAACTCACTCCAGCCATGAGGACGGCACAGCCATGCCTGCTTTCGACACTCCCGAACCGCTCTCCGCCACCATCGAACTCGACCTCGGCTCCGTCCGGATCACCGCGAGCAAGCGCACCGACACGGTCGTCGAGGTGCTGCCGAGCGACGCCACCGCGGACGCGGATGTGCGGGCCGCGCAGCAGACCAAGGTGACCTGCTCCGGCGGCAAGCTGCTCGTCAAAGGCCCCCGGAAGCGCTCCCTCTTCGGCAAGCCCGGCTCTCTGGACGTGACCGTCGAGCTGCCCTCCGGCTCGGACCTCCTGGGCACCTCGCCCATGGCGGACTTCACCGTCACGGGCCGGCTCGGCGAGTGCCGGCTCAAGACCTCGCTCGGCGACATCCAGATCGACGAGGCGGAGGCCGTCAACCTCCGCACCGACTACGGCGACATCCGGCTGGTCCAGGCGTCGGGCGACGCCGAACTCATCGGCGCGGGCCGGATCGACGCCGGCCGGATCGAGGGTGCGGCACTGGTCAAGAACGGCAACGGCGACACCGTGATCGGCGAGGTCACCGGCGCCCTGCGGGCGAACGCGTCCAACGGCCTCATCTCCGTCGGCGTCGCGCACGCCGGAGTCGACGCCAAGTCCGCCAACGGTGCCATCCGGATCGGCGAAGTGGCCCGCGGCCAGGTCGTGCTCCGGACCGCCGCCGGTGACCTGGAGGTCGGCATCCGTGAGGCCAGTGCCGCCTGGCTGGACGTGGCCACCGGCATCGGCCGGGTGCAGAACGACCTCGGGGCCACCGACGGCCCCGGCGACAGTGCCGAGACCGTCGAAGTGCGCGCCCACACCAGCATCGGCGACATCCTGATCCGCCGCTCCTGACCCGGCCCGGCCGCTCGCGGCCGGCCATGACCCACACGTCACCTCACCGGACCAGAACGGGACTGTCATGATCATGACTTCCGCGCCCGCCGTCTCCGCGGCGATCAGCGCCACCGGGTTAACCAAGTCCTACGGCGACAAGGTGGTGCTCGACGGCATCGACCTGCACATCCCCGAAGGCACCGTCTTCGCCCTGCTCGGGCCCAACGGCGCGGGCAAGACCACCACTGTGCAGATCCTCTCCACCCTGCTCCCCGCCACCGCCGGCCAGGCGCGGATCGCCGGCCACGACCTGGTGCGCGAGGCCGACGCCGTACGCACCGCGATCGGCGTCACCGGCCAGTTCGCGGCGGTGGACAACCTGCTCACCGCCCGGGAGAACCTCCTCCTCATGGCGGACCTGCACCACCTCGACCGGAGTGAAGGCCGCCGCCGGGTCACCGAGTTGCTGCACCGCTTCGAGCTGACCGAGGCCGCCGCCAAGCCCGTCGTCACCTTCTCGGGCGGGATGCGCCGCAAGCTCGACCTCGCGATGACCCTCGTAGGGGACCCGCGCATCATCTTCCTCGACGAGCCGACCACCGGCCTCGACCCCCGCAGCCGGCGCACCATGTGGGAGATCATCCGTCGCCTGGTCGCCGACCAGGGCGTCACCATCTTCCTGACCACGCAGTATCTGGACGAGGCCGACCAAC
This sequence comes from Streptomyces sp. NPDC048612, assembly GCF_043199295.1. Classification (NCBI taxonomy): domain Bacteria; kingdom Bacillati; phylum Actinomycetota; class Actinomycetes; order Kitasatosporales; family Streptomycetaceae; genus Streptomyces; species Streptomyces sp. NPDC048612. The sequence continues at coordinate 176,052 of NZ_JBICVV010000012.1, read as the reverse complement.
TCGCCGACCGTATCGCCGTTCTGGACGGCGGCCGGCTGGTCGCCGAGGGCACCGCGGACGAGCTGAAGCGACGGATTCCCGGCGGCCATATCCGCCTCCGGTTCGCCGACCCGGCCCACTACTCCTCGGCCGCCGCCCTCTTCGACGCCACCGCACACGACAGCGAAGCGCTCACCCTGCGCGTCCCCGGCGACGGCAGTGTCACCGCCGTGCGCGCCGTCCTCGACGCCCTGGACCGGGCATCGGTCCGCGCCGAGGAACTGACGGTGCACACCCCCGATCTCGACGATGTCTTCCTCACCCTCACCGGCCGCGACAGGTCCATCGGCGAGGCCAACTCCCCGAAGGAGACCGCCCGATGACCACCATGGCCTACGCGGCCCGCGACGCCCGGACGATGCTGCGGCGCAATCTGAAGCATGCGCTGCGCTACCCCGCCATGACGATCTCGGTCGTCGCGATGCCCGTCCTGATGCTGCTGCTCTTCACCTATGTCTTCGGCGGTGCCCTGGGGGCCGGCATCGGCGGGACGGCCGGCGGCCGCAGTCCCGACTACATCGACTACGTCGCCCCCGGCATCATCCTCATGGCCGCGACCTCGGGCTCCCTGGTCACCGCGGTCGGCGTCTGCGTCGACATGACCGAAGGCATCGTCAACCGGTTCCGCACCATGGCGATCTCCCGGGCGGCCTTCCTGACCGGGCATGTCGTCGGCAGCGTCCTCCAGACACTGGTCAGCATCGCCCTCGTCATAGGCGTCGCGCTCCTCATGGGTTTCCGGCCGCACACCACACTGCTCGGCTGGCTCGCCGCCGCCGGTCTGCTCACCCTGCTCACCCTGGCGCTGACCTGGCTGTCGGCCGCCATCGGCCTGGTCGCCAAGAATCCCGAGACCGCCAGCAACATTCCCCTGCCGATGCAGTTCCTCCCCTTCCTCGGCAGCGCCATCGTCCCGCCGGAGTCCATGCCCACCGGGCTGCGCTGGTTCGCCGAGTACCAGCCCTTCACCCCGGTCATCGAGACCCTGCGGAGCCTGCTGATGGGCACCGGCGCAGGCAGCAGCGCGCCCGCCGCCGTGGCCTGGTGCATAGCCCTCACCCTGGCCGGCTACCTGTGGGCACGCACGGCCTTTCACCGCAGCGCCACCCGCTGACGGGCCGACGACCGGCCGACCAGCCGGTCCTGGCCCACGGGCCGATCCCGCCGCACGGGCCCGATCCCGGACCGCCAACCGATCCCGGACCGCCAACCGATCCCGGTCCGCGCGCCGTTTGCAGGCCGCCCCGGAAGGTCGCCCCGCAGTCCCGCAGTCCCGCACGCTGCTCCACGGGCCACTTCACTGCGCACGCGCCGTCGGCAGCCATCGCGCACCCCTCGCACAGCCACCGCGATTCCCGCCTCCTCGTGCACGGGCCACAGGCGCCCCTCGCCCGTCCCCATGCACAACCACCCTCCCTCACCGCGCACTTCACCGCGCCTACACCGTGCCCTTCGCCAGTGCCCCGGCACTTGAACCAGCGCATCGGGCGGCTCTCCGCCCGGCAGGTCGCTCGGCGCCTCGCCCGGTGCTCCGCCCAGTGCATCACCTGGCACTCCGCCCGGCACCTTGCCCGGCACCTCACCTGGGCCCGTCACCTGGCCCGTCACCCGGGCCCGTAACCCAACTCTCCGCCCAACTCCTCACCCCGTCTCTGCCCAGCTCTCCGCCGTATCCGTATCCGTATCCACCCGCACCGGAGGACCCCATGCAGCACGAACCGTCCGCACCCACCGCACCCGCCGTACCCACCGAAACCCCCGAAGCCGCCGCCGAGCGGGCCGTTCAGGAAGCAGCGGCGGAGCCCGAGCCCGTGACGCTGCCCCCGCTGGTCCACGCCGCGGGCCGTCCCTTCGACCCGCCCGCCGGGCTGGCGGAGCTGCGCGAGCAGCAGCCGCTGCGCCGGATGCGCTACCCCGACGGCCACGTGGGCTGGCTGGCCACCGGGCACGCCGTGGTCCGGGCGATCGCCGCCGACCCCCGCTTCAGCTCCCGGTACGAGCTGATGCGCTACCCCCTCCCGGGCGGCCCCACCGGCGCCCTGCCCCCGGCGCCCCTCGGCGATCTCACCGGTATCGACGCCCCGGAGCACACCCGCTACCGGCGGCTGCTGGCCGGCAAGTTCACCGTCCGCCGGATGCGCCAACTCACCACCCGCGTCGAGGAGATCACCGCCGAGCACCTCGACGCCATGGAGCGCCAGGGGCCGGTCGTCGACCTGGTGCGGGCCTTCGCCCACCCCGTGCCGGCCCTGATGATCTGCGAGCTGCTCGGTGTGCCCGAGCACGAGCGTGCGCGCTTCCAGGAGCACACCGCGGTGCTGGGCAGCCCGGACGCCGGGATGGCGGAACAGATCGCCGCCCTGACCACCCTCGCCGAGTTCGTCCGCGCACTGGTGGTGGCCAAGCGGGCCGGCCCCACCGACGACCTGCTCAGCGACCTGACCACCAGCGAACTCACCGATGACGAACTCGGCGGTATCGGCAGCTTCCTGCTGGCCGCCGGTCTCGACACCACCGCGAACATGCTCGGGCTCGGCACGTTCGCCCTGCTGAGCCACCCCGAGCAGGCCGCCGCCCTGCGCGGCGACCCCGGCCTCGCCGACCAGGCCGTCGAGGAGCTGCTCCGCTATCTGAGCATCGCCCACACCGGGATGCGGGCCGCGCTGGAGGACGTGGAGCTGGACGGCCGGCTGATCAAGGCGGGCGAGACCGTCACCCTCTCGGTGGCGGCCGCCAACCGCGACCCGCTGAAGTTCCCCGACCCCGACACCCTCGATCTGCACCGTAAGGCGAGTGGGCATCTGGCCTTCGGCCACGGCGCCCACCAGTGCCTGGGGCAGCAACTGGCGCGGGTCGAGATGCGGGTCGCCTTCCCGGCGCTGTTCCGCCGCTTCCCGACACTGCGGCTGGCCGTCCCGCCCGAGGACGTACCGCTGCGCGACGCCATGAACATCTACGGGGTGCATCGCCTCCCCGTCACCTGGGACACCCCTCACCTGGGGGACACCCGTCACCTGGGACACGTGGGCAAGGAGGAGTCCGGTGCGGCTGAGCATCGACCGTGACCGCTGTATCGGCGCCGGGATGTGCGCCCTGACCGCCCCCGAGGTGTTCGACCAGGACGCCGAGGACGGCCTGGTCCTGCTCCGCACCGACGCGCCGCCACCCGCGCTGCGCGCCACGGCCCGGCTGGCCGCCGGACTCTGTCCGGCCGCCGCCGTCACCGTGACGGTCACCGACCAAGCGGGAGCGGGCAGTTCGCCCCCTGCCGACCAGCCCTCCGACCCGTAGCGCCGACAGGCGACCCGCCCCTCGACCGCCGCTCGACCCGCCCCCTGGCTCGACAGGCGGCCCGCAAGCCGGCCCTGTCCGTCTCCCCGCCCGGGACAGGGAACCCGACCGCTCTCCCGCACGTCTTCCGGCTTGTTGGCATGTCGGTCCCTGGAGGAACCCGGTGGAACACAGGATGTTGGGGCAGCGGTACGAGCTGGTGGAGCAGCTCGGGCAGGGCGGCATGGGGGCGGTCCACCGGGCCGTCGACCACCGGCTGCGCCGTACCGTCGCCGTCAAGACCCTCTCCGCCGAACTGGCGATGCAGCCCGAGTTCCTCACCCGCTTCCAGCGGGAGGCGCATGCCGCCGCCGCGCTCAACCACCCCGGAGTGGCCACCATCCACGACGTGGGTGAGGACGCCGGCAGCGGCGCGGCCGAGCCCTATCTGGTCATGGAGTACGTGGCGGGCCGGACCCTCAGCCAGGTGCTGCGGGACGGCCCGCTGCCCGTACCGCAGGCCGTCGACGTCACGTGTCAGGTACTGGCGGCGCTGGAACACAGCCATGGGCACGCCATCGTGCACCGGGACATCAAGCCCGCGAACGTCATGCTCACCGCGTCCGGCGCGGTCAAGGTCGTCGACTTCGGCATCGCCAAGGCGCTGAGCGAGGCGGCCACCCGGCTGACCGGCACGGGCGTGGCGGTCGGCACCCCCGCCTACCTCGCCCCCGAGCAGATCAACGGCAGCGACACCGACCACCGCACCGACCTGTACGCGGTGGGCTGTCTCCTCTATGAGCTGCTGACCGGGCGTCCCCCGTACACCGGGGACTCACCGTTCTCCGTCATGCACCAGCATCTGGCCGCGGAACCGGTGCCGCCCTCCCAGCTGCGTCCGGAACTCCCGCCCGCCCTGGACGCGGTGATCGCCCGCGCGCTGGGCAAGCGCCGGGAGGACCGCTTCGCGGACGCCGCCACGATGCGGTCCGCACTCGCCGCCGCGCCCCGCTCCGCACCGGCTCCGCACGCTCCCACCCCCACCCCCACCGCACTCGACCCCGCGTCCGCCGCCCCCGCCCCGGCGGTCGCCCCGCCCGCCCCCGCCGGGAGCGCCCCGGCCGCGCGGCGGGCCCGACGGCGGCCGGCCCGGGTGGTGTTCCGGCCGACGGCCGAAGGCGCGGTCGCCCTGCTCGGCTGTCTGCTCTCCCTGGTCATATCCCGGACCGACATGATCGAGGTCGGTCAGTTCTCCCGGGTCGCGCTGCTCGCCGCCGTCGCCGGATCGTTCCTGCTGCTGTGGTCGGCACGGCTCGCCTGCGCGGTGGCCTGGGGCCCGGTGGCGGAGGCCGTGGCGGTGTGGTCCGAGCTGGCCCGCGCCAACATCGGCTGGGAAACCCACTACGTCATCATCGCCCTGGTCCTGGGCGTCGTCGGCGCACTCTGCCTCGCCGCCGGCTACAAGGACGAGCACACGGGCGGCTTCGCGCTCGTCGCCTTCTGGTTCACGTCCCTGGCGTCGGTCTGGTTCTTCCTCGACGACCTCCGCAAGATCGGCGTCTTCTACGTCCTGCTCCTCGCCGTCACCCTCACCATCGGAGCCCAGGTCCTCAAGACCCGCATCCGGCCCCCGTCACCGGCCCCTGCTGCCGGACCACTCGGCACGCAGCACGCCGGGACCGCCGCACCCCCGGTCGCCCCTTCAGCCCCAGTCGCCCCGGCCGCAGCACGGGCAGCGGCCGGCCGCAGGAGCCGCTCGGCCAGGTAGCCGACGCGGCCCGGTGCCGGCAGGGGAATACCTGCGGCCAGGCCCAGCCCCTTGAGCGGCCATCTCCTCCGCCCACGCGCGGGCGAGGCGACTCTCAGGGGCACGCGGGGCTCACCGGCAGAGGCTCGCCGGTACGGGCTCGTGGGCAGGGGCACGACGGCAGGTGCATGCCGGTACGGGCACGCCAGTCGGGGCTCGTCGGCAAGGCACGCCGTTACGGACTCGCCGACAGAGGCTCGCCAGGTACTTCAGGGACTAGCCGGGCACGTCACCGACGCGCCCGCATCCGCATCCGAATCCGCCTCAGCCCACGCACACAACTCCCAGCAGACACACATGCACCGGCGAGGACGACTCCGCCTCCGGCGCGGTCGGTGTGCTCGGGCTGGACGGCGCGGTCTGCCCCGGGGAGGTGTCCGAGCCGGAGCCGCCGGAGCTGCCCGAGCCGCCGGAACCGCCGGAACCGCCGGAACCGCCGGTGGCAGCGGGCGCGCTGGTCGCGGGAGCCGCGGCGTCGGTGTGCGCGGGGTGCGCCTTCCGCTCCGGTGCGGAGGCGGCGGGTGCATTCGCGCTCGGGGCCTCCGCGGTGTGGGACGGAGCGGACCGCGGCTGCCGGTCCGCCGTGGCGGGCGGCGTCGAGGCCGTGGTGGGGCGCGCATGCCGGCCGGACGGGAGCGACGGGCGGGCGCCGGGGTGTCGCGAGGCCTGCTCGTCCGACCGGTCCGACGACGAGGCGGCGGGCTCGGTCCGGGGCGTGGACACGCTCTCCGGCTCGGGCATCGAGGCCGCGTGGGTGCCGTTGGAGGCGGGCTTGTTCTGGAGCAGGCTGACGGTCAGACCGCCGCCGACGAGGGCGAAGGCGGTAGCGGCCGCGGCCCTGCGCCGGTGCTTCTTCCACCGCGCCAGCTGCCGCCGCCGAGCCGCCCGGCCCTGCCCGGTGGCCGAGGAAACCGCGGCACCGCCATCCACGTTGCCGCCCACACCGCCATCCGCACCGCCATCCACACCGTCAACCGAGCTCATCGCGCCCGCCGAGCCCATCGCGGCATCCGTGGTCTCCGCCCGCGCGGCTCCGGTGGCTCCGCCGCCGAACAGCGTGGCATCGGCGCTCCGGTCCTGGTACCGGCCCTGCCGGGACTCCGCCACCGCGGCAGCCGCGGCGGGGGCTTCCTCCGAAGGCCAGGACTCCCATGTCGCCGCGGCGCCCATCGCGCTCTGCCGACGGTGCGAAGGCGGGGCGATGTCCGGCGCGTAATCGCCACATCCCGGACAGACGAGCGCCCCGTTGAGGCTGCGACGGCACGACGAGCAGTAGTCCATCAGCGATCTTTCTGTGCTGGCTGCGTCGCCAGGGACGCCGGCGATCTGATCGAGCTGATCCAGTTCGCACGCGGGATCGAGCGGGCAGTAACGCTAACGACACCCACCGAGGGCCACGCGAAGGCCGTGTGACGCTTCCGTGCAGATTTCCCCTCGCCCCCGCCCGCACTCCGGACATGTCACGACGCGCGCCGGACCGAGAGTCCACACCTCCCTCTAATCAAGCTTGACTAGTCCTGCTCGCGGCTATACCTTCCTTCGCGTAGTCAAATTTGATGACTGGTTCCTCGGGCGGCCGACCGTCGGTCCGCCCGCCCGCCAAGACCAGTCGAGGAACCCGTGAGGAGTCTGCGTGACCTTCCTGCCGGATGCCGGATACGTCCCGACCGAAGAGGACCGCGCGAGCCTGGACGCCTGGTTCGCGGAGTACGACGCCCAGAGCGGACAGCGCAACGTCTCGAACATGGCCGACCTGGCGGTGTTCCCCCTCAACCTGGTGAGTGATGACGCGGCAGGCAACGGCCGCTCGGCGCAGTGGGACCGCGAGCAGTACCTCGCGACGATGACGCAGGTGATGGGCGAAGGCAGCGAGGACATCACCTTCGAGTCCACCCGCACCCCCGTCTTCCTCTCGCCCGTCCTGGCCGTGGTCTTCTCCGACTCGACCATGACCATGGACGGCCGGAGCCGGCAGCTGCGCTACGCCGACATCCTGATCAGGAACAACGGCACCTGGGCGTTCCAGACCATGATCCAGGGCGGCTGGGGCGACAACCTCTGACGGCCGGCCCCCGAGCGACGCCCCGCACCGTCACCGGCGGTGCGGGGCGTGGTGCTGTGCGGCGGGGGGCAGTCCGGGGCTTGGGCAGGGGCATTACCCCGGCCAGGAGGCGGGAGCCGTGTCGCTCAGTCCTGGGCCCAGGCTTCCTCTTCCTCGCGGGTGGTGTCGTAGGTGTGGCGGGCGGCGGTCACGGCTGGGAGGTGTGCCTCGGACCAGTCTGTGATGGCGGCGAAGAGGGGGGTCAGGGTGCGGCCCAGGGCGCTGATCTCGTACTCGACCCGCGGGGGGATTTCCGCGTGGTACGTGCGGATGACCAGGCCGTCGCGTTCGAGCCGGCGCAGCCGCTGGGTGAGGACCTTGGGGGTGATGGCCGGCAGGTGCCGCTGCAACTCGTTGAAGCGCAGCCGTCCGTGGTGTTCCAGCACCCACAGGATCGGCGTGGTCCAGCGGCTGAAGATCAGGTCGATCACCGGGTTGATCGGGCACACCTGATCCACGGATTCGGACACGGCTGCTCCTCGCCTCCCTGGCCCTGAGTGCGGCGAGGCCGCCTTCCCGGAGCCACTTTCCCATGGGAAATCACTATATCCGGGAAAGTGAGATGAGGGCGGGGTGCGTGGCAGGGCTGAGTTCGTGGCCGTGCCGGGGTGGCGCGGCCTTCCTCGCCCCTCATTTCGTGGTGACGCAGCTCACGTGCTGACCAAATGACGATTCTGGTCAGTCTGGTCTTACGCTGAAGCCATGGACATCACGAACGACAGTGGTCATGGCCGTCGTGCCCTGGTGGTCGGGCTCGGGATCAGCGGGATCGCCGCCGCTCTGCGGCTGCGGCAGGCCGGCTGGGACCCGGTCATCGTCGAGAAGGCCGCCTCCCGGCGGTCCGGCGGATACTTCATCGCCCTGTTCGGGGCGGGCCGTTCGGCCGCCCGGCGTCTGGGCATCCTGGACGGACTGACCGACCGCACGCCCCGCGACGGCGCCAACTTCACCATCGACCGCGTCGGCAACCGGCGCCTCGGGCTCGGCTACACGGACCTGCCGGGCAAGCCGTGGATGATGCTGCGCGGCGACATCGAACAGGCCGGTTTCGACCAGCTGCCGGCAGACCTCGACATCCGCTACTCCACCGTGCCCACCCATATCCGGCAGGACGCCGACGGCGTGGACGTCACCCTGGCCGACACCGCGGCCGGTACCTCGGCCACCGAACGCTTCGACCTGGTCGTCGGCGCGGACGGGCTCCGCTCCACCGTGCGGCAGCTCGCGTTCGGGCCGCACGAGAACTATCTGCGCCGGCTGAACTACATCGTGGCCGCCTTCCAGTTGAACGGTCCGGTCAGCGGCGTCTCCCCGGACGACGGCACCATCCTGCTGGAGCCCGACCGCTCGATGTGGATCTTCCCGTTCGCCGACCGTCCGCCGAGCGTGCTGCTCAGCTACCGGACCGACGACGTGGACGCGGAGTTCAGCGCGTCACCGGCCGAGCGGGTGCGCGCGGCATTCGGCCACGGGCCGACCGGCCGGACCCTGGGGGAGGCCCTCGACGCCCTGGAGACCGCCGACGACCTCCTCTTCGACTCGGTCGAGCAGGTCCACATGGACCGCTGGCACCGCGGGCGGGTGGTGCTCCTCGGCGACGCGGCCTGGTGCGTGACGCTCTACGCCGGCATGGGCGCGTCGGCCGGGATCGCCGGGGCGGACCTGCTCGGCACCATGCTGGACCGCCACCCCGGCCATGTCGGGCGCGCCCTGGCCGAATGGGAGCACGCGCTGCGGCCCTATGTGGAGCACTACCAGCACAACGGGACCCAGCAACGTCGGTTCTTCGTCCCGGCCAACCGCTTCCAGCTGGCCTTCCGCAGGGTGATGACGAGGGGGATGCGGACGCCGGCGACCTCCCGTGTGATCCGCCGCCTTCAGGCGCGGGGCAAAACAGCCCGCTTCAAGGAAATGGACATCGCCCGAGCATGATGGCTGCCGGACCCGCGTCTGCGGGTCCGGCTCCGCTCAGGCAAGGAAGTGACCATGGCAGCACTCGTCGAACAGGACTCCGCCAAGGCCGCCCGGATTCTCACCGTCGCACGGGAACTGGTGCTCAAGCGGGGGGTCAAGGGCGTGACCGTGGCGGAGATCGCCGAGAAGGCGCACGTCGGCAAGGGCACGGTCTACCTGTACTGGGGCACCAAGGAAGATCTGCTGGTCGGCCTGTTCGCCCGGGAGTTCCTGGCCGTCGTCGACGGCACCATCGATGCGCTGACCGCCGACCCCGACGCCGCCCGGCCCCACCGGCTCTGCCCGCAGCTCGCCCGCAACGGCCTGGAGCGTCCCTTCGTACGCGCCCTGCAGACCGGCGACTCCGACCTGCTGGGCGTCCTCACCCAGCACCCGCGCAGCACCGAACTCATCCACCAGCTGGGCCCGGCGGCGCTGATGTACACCGTCCTGCCGGTGTGGCGTCAGCACCGCCTGGCCCGCGCCGACTGGCCCCTCGACGAGCAGGCCTACGCCCTCCAGGCGCTCATGACGGGCTTCGTGCAGAACGCCACCCGTGCCCACACCCTAGGCAGCATCACCGTCGACACCCCCGACGCCGTCATGGCCGCCTCGGTCACCGCCCTGCTCGGCCCGGAGGAAGCCACCGCGTCCGGCCTCCGCGCCACCGCCGACGAGGGCCTCCGCCTCCTCGGCCACCGCCGCGAACTCGTCCTGGCCACGATCGCCACGGAGTAGGGGAGGCGGTACGTACCGGGGCGGGCGCGGCGGGCCGAGGAACGGGGACCGCCCGCCCGCTTGCTCACCCGCTCGCGCCTCACCCCTCTGAAGGGCTGTGCTGCTCGCTTCCGGGGCGGGGTAGCCGGGTCGCCATCAGTGCCGCGGCCAGTGCGCAGCAGGCTGCGACGGCGAAGGCCAGCGCATCGCCGTGGGCGAGGGCGTCGGCGCCCGTCGCGCCGCCCGCCGCCGGGTGCGACCGTGCGTAGGTGGCCGTTCCGGCGGCGGCCAGGGTGCTCAGGGCGGCGAGCCCGATGGCACCGCTGACCTGGCGGGTGGTGTTCAGGATGCCCGCGGCGAGGCCGGCGAGGGCCGGCGGGACCCCGCTGGTGGCGCAGGCCGTGACGGGGGTGAAGGACGCGCCGATGCCGAGCCCGAAGACGACGCCCGGCAGGCCGACCGTCAGGACGTACGGGCCGTGCCCGCCGAGCGTCAGCGCCAGCAGGCCGAAGCCCACGGCGGCCAGCGTCAGTCCGCCGACGGCGACGGCGCGGGCGCCGAACCGGGGGATCAGCCGCCCGGTCAGCAGGCCGGAGACCATCAAGGCGACGGCGACCGGCAGAAAGCCCAGGCCCGCGCGAAGGGGGCTGTAGTGGTGCACGTTCTGCAGATGCAGGGAGAGGAGAACCGGGCTGGCCAGGAAGGCCAGGCCGAGCAGGAACATGGTGGCGTTGGCCACCCGGACCGGACGCCTGCGGATCACCGACGGTGGGACGAGGGGCTGTTCGGCCCAGCGCGCCTGATGCACGGCGAAGAGGACGAGCGCGGCGCATCCGGCGGCGACGGGGCCCCAGACGCGGGCCGCCGCCCAGCCGTACGTGGCCGACTCCATCAGCCCGTACAGCGCGGCGGCCAGCCCGAGGGTCACCAGCGCCGCGCCCGGCAGATCGAGTCGCGCCCGGCCCCGTTCCCGGCCCGGCTCCTGGCCCCGTGCGTCCGCCCGTACGTCGAACAGGACGCGCCAGGCGGTGGCGGCGACGACCGCGCCGAACGGCAGGTTGATCAGGAACACCCAGCGCCAGTCGAGGAGTTGGGTGAGTATTCCGCCCAACACGGTGCCGGCAGCAGCGCCCACCGCGCCCACCGCACTCCACACCGCCAGGGCCCTGGCCCTCCGGGTCCCCTCCGGATAGGTCTGGGTGATCACGGAAAGGGTGGTGGGCATCAGCAGTGCCCCGCCCAGGCCTTGCACGGCGCGGGCGGCGAGCAGCGGACCGGCGTCCGTGGCGAGACCGCCGACCCCGCTGGCCACGGTGAACAGCGTGATGCCGGCCAGGAGGGTACGCCGCCGTCCGTACAGATCGCCGCAGCGTCCGCCGAGCAGCAGGAAGCCGGCGAAGGCGAGGGTGTAGGCGTTGACGACCCAGGGCAGCGTGGTGGGCCCGAGGCCCAGGTCGGCGCGGAGGGCGGGCAGGGCGACCGAGACGATCGTCGCGTCGAGGATCACCAGGAACACCACCAGGCAGGCCAGCGTGAGCAGCAGGCCGTCATGGACGGGCCGGGGTGGCTGTGCGGGCCGGGACAACCGCTTCGGCCGGGATAACCGCGTCAGCCGGGATAACCGCGCCGGTCGGGATGTCCCGGCAGGTGTGGGCTGTCGTGCGGGGGCGGACTGTCGTGTGGGGATGGACTGTCGTGCGGGCATGGCGGCACCTTCCGGAGTGGGAGGGAACGGCACGGAAGCGGAACGGCACGGAAGTGGTCGGAAACGGAGCGGCGCGCGGCGGGTGTTGAAGGCGCGGCGAGGTGCGTCAGGGGCATGCGCCGGAGCCCCGGACAGCGCCGAGTCCACAACAACTCAACTCAGGTTAGGTTAACCTAACTCATTTGTGAAACGGTTTCACTAACCACTCCGAGGCGCCTCATTAGGCTGAGGGCCATGCCCGCTCCCACGCCCGCGCCCACCCCCGGCCGCAGGCCCGCCGCCCGCTCGCCCCGGCCCGGTCGTCCCGCCGTGATCGACCGGGACGCCATCGTCGCGGCGGCGCTGGCGATGGATCAGGACCAGCTCACGATGCAGGCCGTCGCCCGCCGCCTGGGCGTGGCGACCTCCGCGCTCTACCGCTGGGTCGGCGGCCGGGAGGAACTGCTCGATCTGGTCAGCGCCGAGCTGAGCCGGCGCATCGTGCCCCGCCGTGAGCCCACGGCGGACGACTGGCACGACTGGCTGGCCGAACTCGCCCACGCCATCCGCCGCGAGTTCCGGGCGGTGCCCGGCTTCGCCGCCCGCGCCCTGACCGGCGGCCACCGGGCAGCGGGCCACGACGCCATCGCACACGGCGTGGTCACCGCCTTCACCCTCGGCGGCCTGTCACCCGAACGCGCTCACCAGCGCTGGTACGTCTTCGCCACCGCCGTCCTGGGCTGGCTCGCCGCCGAGGAATCCGGCCGCTTCCCGGCCCAGCCCCCGATGGACTTCGACGCCCTGGTGGAGGTGTTGCTGGCGGGGGTGCGGGGGTGATCGCTCCGTAGCGGGCCGAGAGGCAGAGCCTGCCGGGCTGCCGGACCGTCGGGCTACCGGACCGGCGGGGTGGTCACTACTTCCAGTACTTCGCCACCGCCTGTGCGTACGCCACCCGGTGGTCGAGCCTGTCGCCCCGGACCCGGAAACGGCCGCGCGCGGACTCGGTCATGGCCACCCGGCCGAAGAACTGCCCCGGCCGCTTCCAGGCCGTCCGCAACGGGGCGGTGACGGCGTCCGGCGGCGGGGAGTCGGAGAACACCAGGGCAACCAGGTACAGGAGGTAGAACGGCAGCTGCACCAGCCACAGGAGCAGCGACGGCACGGTCCCTTCCCGCCCGTGCAGCACAGTGCCGTCAGGCAGGTGGATCTCGTACAGGGGCCGCCACCACTTCTTCTGCCGTGGCGGCAGGGACAGTTCGGCCAGCTGCTCGCGGTCCGGGGTGAGCACGGCGAGGCGCCCGCCGTTCTTCCTGACGACGACGGCGAGCGGCGAGGCGCCTTCGGGATCGGCGGCGAGGGCGAAGCGCGGCGTGCACCCCTCGGGCAGGGACCAGCCCTCGGGGACGCCACGGTGCACATGCACGGGGGCGGAGCCTCGGGGACGCAGCTCATAGTGCGTCCCGTAGGAGTGGCGGGTGAAGGCGAGTGTCATGGACCGTGTTCCGTCTCGTCGCGTCGATGCGGGCCGCCGTTGCCGGCAGCGGCATTCAACAGGGGTGACGGGCCACGGGGTTGGCCGCCCTCCCCAGTGCGCGACATCGAGAGCCTGGGCACGGCTGAGACGGGCGGTGGCTCGGCACAACGGGGTGGTTCGTTGATATCCCCCTCACCGTCCTGGGACTTCCCGTACCCATTCCGATGCGTCCGCGAGAGAGGGGCCTGAGACCTCGTCGGCGCCGGCCGTGTGCAGAAGCCAGCGGAATTCGTCACAGGCGAAGAACGACTCACCCCAGCTGTCGACCCATACGCGTACCCGCCGTTCCTCCGCCGCCTGTGGCACGTCCGTCTGCGTCACGTCCCACCACGCCCAGCCCCTGAATTCGTTGTCCGGGGCGAACTCGAAGAGCCACCACTGCAGGTCCCACGGCTTGCCGTTGACCGCCGTGCGGTAGCGGTCCCTTCCGTGGCGGGAGAACTCCGGGATACGGCCCCCAGGGGCACCGCTGACCGCCGCGAACCAGGCGGGGATTCCGGCGGTCGGGAGGTCTTCGTCATCGAAGGACTCGGAAACGGCGAGGTCGAGTGCGGCGGAAAGGACCGACCGTACTCGACGGATGTAGTCGCGCGGGTCGGCCGAGGTGGCTACCGCGAATACGGCGAGCACCGGTGGTGCCTCCTCGGGAGAGGGCCGGGCCTCCACCCGCTGTCGTTCCCGGCGCAGGTCGTCGATCTCGTGAAGCAAGGGCACTCCTGTTGCAGGGCCTTGAGCGTAGGCCCCACCGCGGGGTGTGGCCCCCGTAGCCGCACCCCGCGTGCCTGTCCGCCAGCAGTGTGCTGCTGGACGGAACCCGCTGTCAGCTGAAGTGGAGGGAGCCTGTCCGGTCGAACATGCCGTGGTAGCCGAAGTGGGACGTCGACTCGCCCGGTCTCAGGGAGAACCTGGCGCCGGTGTAGTGGATGTGCTCGGAGAAGGTGACGGTGCGCTTGCCGGTGTTCCTGGCGGAGCCGATGCGGCCGATGCCCTGGGCCGGCAGATTGGGCACGCTGCGGGTGAAGGTCGTGTACCTGCCTTGGAAGTTGGGCTCCGCGAAGACCTGAACCTTCGCCCGGTCGGTCTTGAGCGGGCCCGCGGCGGCTGCGGGGCCGTCGGCGGCGGCCGGCAGTGCGGAGGTGAGGGTGAGGGCGGCTGCGGCGGCGCCGAGGGCGGCCAGGTGAGCGATACGCATGAGGACTCCTCTGGGCATTGGCTGGATGGCTGGTTATCGGGCGGATGCGCGGTGCTGGTGGTTCGTGCCGCCCTCTTGGTTCAGGACGCGGCGGGCGGCTGTCAGCCAGCGGTCCTTGCGGGTCTTCGCCGTGTCCAGGCGGCCGGTGTTCTGCCGGATCAGTCGGTGCTGGACGCGGGTCTCGGCCGCTGACCACACCTTCACCAGCTTGGTCGACTTCTGGCAGGCCACGTCGGCGCGGGCGGTGGCGCGTTCGGCCGGGGTGGGTTCGGACGTCTCCCAGCGCTTGTCGCCGGCAGCGGCGTAGGGGTCCGGGTAGTCGGAGCCGGTCTTCGCCATGCAGGTGTGCCACCGGCGCAGGGCGTCGCGTACTTCGGGGGTGCGCCGGGAGGTTTCCAGGGCGCTGCCGGTGAGCCGGTTGAAGGCGTGGAAGTCGAGTGGCGCGGTGTCGCCGACGAGTTGGCGGTCGGTGATCTTGAGGCAGCCGCCCTTGCCGGAGGGGCCGTAGGCCGCGCGCTGCACCTCGGCCGGGAGGGCCTCTCGGGTGTCCCAGGCACGGTTGCGCCGCACCACCGACGGCGGGTCGGGGCTCGGGTGGTAGCCGTGGCGGAGGGCCTCGACCTCGTCGGCTCCGTACCGTCGGAGGTTCGGTGGCTCGGTGTCCTGGGCGTCCACCCGCGGCAGGGACTTCCACTCCATCCCCCGGTTTTTCATGCACCGGCGCATGAGGATGTCCTGTGCGTCTTCCACGAGGTGGGTCTCGGCGATGGTCGACGCGTAGGCGTCCAGGGGAAGACGGAGCTCCCTGGCCTGCCGGGACACCGGCAGGGAGTGCGGGGCGGGGGTGGGCTCGTGCTCGGCGGCCGTGCAGGCGGTGGCGGTCAGGAGCAGCAGGGCGAGCGCGGTGGTGGTCCGGGCGCGGGAGGGCGGCATGGTGGCCTCTCGTCGTGCGGCGCGCGGTGCGCGTGGAGGGGGCGGCGGGGCAGCGGCCGGGTGCGGCCCCCAGGCAGGGCGGGGTGCGGCCCCCCGTTCGCCGCACCCCGCCCGTCAGCAGCTCTCCGTCAGCGGAGAGCAGGACGTCCGGTCAGCGGAACATGACGGAGGTCGTGGTGTCGGGCAGGCCGCGGTGGCCGAAGTGCGCCTCCTTGTCGCCCGGCGCCAGCGAGAACTTGGCGCCGTGCCCCTTCACGCCGGCGGCGAAGGTGACAGTGCGGTTGCCGAGGTTCTTGGCGGAGCTGATCGTGTTGTCCCAGCCGTCCTTCCGCAGGTCCCACATGGACTCGGTGAAGGTCGTGTTCCGGTTCTTGTACTTGGCGTCCTGCCAGACCTTCACCTTCCTCTTGGCCGCGAGCGCCCCGAAGTCAGACGCGTCCTGGGCGGACACCGTGTGGGACCGCTCGACGGACGGCTGGGTGTCGCCGGCGAAGGCCGGCAGGGCGACACCGAGGGTGAGGGCCGCGGCGGCGGTGCCCGCGATGGCTATGTGGCGGATTCGCATGAGGTGTTCCTTTGGCTAGCGATCACGTGGAAGGCGTGATCTCAGGTGAACTGTCAGGTCGCTCCGCGCTTCCCCGAAGCGGGGGAAGTGCGGTCCGACGAGATCGAGTTCACCGGCGGCGGAGTTGTTTAGCAGCCCCTCTGAGCTGCGCTAATCAATTCGCCGAGGCCGCTTCGGGCCCGCTCGCTTGCCGGTCACAGGGCGTTGCGGTCCGCTGACCTGGTGTTTATCGTGCATCGGGGACAACGGGGGAAGTTGGGGGAGGAAGAGGCGCATGGGGCGTCCGGAGAATCCGATCGATCCGCAGGAGGGGCCCCTGCCGCGCTTCGCCTACGAGCTGCGCAAGCTCCGGGACGAGGCCGGTGCGCCCGCCTACCGGGCGATGGCCCGGCGGGCCGGCTATTCCGCGGCCACGCTGTCGCAGGCCGCGGCCGGTGAACGGCTGCCGACCCTGCCGGTGCTCCTGGCCTACGTACAGGTCTGCGACGGCGACCCCGACGACTGGCAGCGCCGCTGGGAGGAGGCCGGGCGGGAACTGGCGCGCATCCCGCGCCCCGAGGACGAGAAGACCGACCCGCCCTACCGCGGGCTCGCACGGTTCGAGCCGGGCGACGCGGAGCTGTTCTTCGGCCGCGAGGACCTGGTGGGCCAGCTGGTGGAGCTGGCCGGACGGCACCGCGTCAGCGCCCTGGTGGGGGCCTCCGGCAGCGGCAAGTCCTCGTTGCTGCGCGCCGGTCTGGTCCCCCGGCTGCGCGATCCGGGCGAGGGGGCGGACCGGGTGCCGGCCGCGGTCCGGATTCTGACGCCCGGCCCGCACCCCCTCGCGCACGGCGCACGCCTGGAGCCGGCCGCCGGCCCGGGGGACACCTGGCTGCTGGTCGACCAGTTGGAGGAGCTGTTCACCCTCTGCACCGACCGTGAGGAACGGGCCGCCTTCCTCCGGAAGTTGCTGACCGCCTGCGGCGAGGACAGCCGGCTGCGCGTGATCCTGGCCGTACGCGCCGACTTCTTCGCCCGCTGCGCCGAACACGGCGCCCTGGCCGCGGCGTTGAAGGACGCTACCCTGCTCGTCGGCCCCATGGGCGGCGAACAGCTCAGGGCGGCGATCGTCCGGCCGGCGGCCGCCCACGGCCTGATCGTCGAGCGGGAACTGACCGCCCGCATCGTCGAGGAGGTCGAGGACGAACCCGGTGCGCTGCCGCTGATGTCCCACGCCCTGATGGAGACCTGGCGCCGCCGCCGGGGACGCGCGCTGACCCTCCCGGCCTACGAGGCGGCCGGCGGCCTGCGCGGCGCCCTCGCCCGTACCGCCGAGGACGCCTACCACCGGCTCACCCCCGCGCAGGCCGGCCTCGCCCGCCACCTCCTGCTGCGCCTGGTCGCCCCCGGCAGCGGCACCGAGGACACCCACCGCCCCACCCCGCGCGCCGAGTTCGCGACCGACGGCACCGCCGCGGGCGCCGACAGCGCCACGGTCCTCGACCAGCTGGCCCGCGCCCGGCTGCTCACCCTGGACGACGAGACCGTCTCCCTCGCGCACGAGGCGCTGCTCACCGGCTGGCCGCGGCTGCACGCCTGGATCGACGAGGACCGCGAACGGCTGCGGCTGCACCGGCGGCTGACCCACGACGCCACCGCCTGGCAGGAACTCGACCGCGACCCCGGAGCCCTCTACCGCGGCACCCGGCTGACGCGCGCCGAGGAGACCTTCGACGCCGCGGAGGGCGGCGCGCTCAACCCCCTGGAGCGGGCCTTCCTCGACGCGGGTGTCGCGGCGCGGGCGGCGGAGCGCGCCCGTGCCGCCCGCGCCGCGAGCCGGTCGTTCCACCTGAAGGTGGCCCTCGCCGTCCTGTGCGTGGTGGCCCTGGTGGCCGGCCTCGTCAACTGGCAGCAGCGCCGCGCCAGCGACCGGCAGCACACCCAGGCCGAAGCGCGCCGTATCGCCTCCGTCGCCGCAGGGCTCCGCTCCTCCGACCCGTTACGCGCCATGCGCCTGAGCGTTGCCGCCTGGCGGCTCGCCGACACCCCCGAGACGCGCGGCGCGGTGCTGGGGGCGCTGGCTCAGCGGGAGCGGGACGCCGAGGCGCTGCCCGACGGTGTCGAACCGGCCGAGGCACTTCTCAGCGGTGACGGACGGACGCTGCTGTACCACCCCGAGGGCGGACGCCTCGTGCACCACTGGGACGTTGCCACGCACCGGGAGCTGTCGGCCTTCCCCGTCAGGGACGAGTCGGTTTCGCTGGATGCGGCCACGCGTGGTGGCGGGGCGGTGGCGATGACGGACGGTGCCGGCGGCCGGCGCGTGTACGGCAGAGTGGGCGGGGAGATCCGTCTCCCGTCGGGGCCACCCGGTCCGCCGGTGTTCAGCGATTCGGGTCGGACCCTGCTGTACGCGGGGGCCACCGTCCAGTTGTGGGACTGGCGGCACCGGCGAGTCCTGTTCCAGCGCACGTTGCCGCGGCACAACGGGGAGTGGTTCTCCTCGGCGGTGAGCCCTGACGACCGGTATGTGGCGGTCTGTTCGCCGGAGATCCCCCTGACGGTGTGGGAGGTGGCCACGAAGCGGGCCGTGCCTCTGCCCCGTACGCTGCGGCACCGGCCGTGCGCATCGGAGTCCTTGACGTTCACCCCGGGCGGGCGGGGCCTGCTGTTCCTGGAGGGCGACGGGGGAGCCCGGGCACGGAGCCTCGCGACAGGACGTACGCAGTGGCGGATCAGGCACCCCGGCCTCACCGACGCCGTGCTGAGCAGTGACGGCACCCTGCTGGCCGGCCGGGACGCCGACGAGATCCTCGTGTGGCGCACCGGCAGGCCCGGCTCCCCGGTGCTGCGGCACCCGATCTCCCACGAGGACGTACAGCAGCTGCGGATCGACACCGGACACCGCGTGCTCCGGTATATCGGAGGGGGCGCGATCCGTACCCTTTCCCTCGCCCATCCCGTCCCCCGGGCGCGGGGTGTGGCACCCCTGCAAGCGGCACGGTTCAGCCCTGACGCGAGGCTGCTGGCCACCGCCGACCGGAACGGAGGCGACACCCGCGTCCGGTTGCTGGACACCCGCGACGGCAGTCTCTCCGCCGCGCCGCCTCCGGTGCGCTGCGCACAGGGGTGTGCCGACGAACCCTTCCTCGCCTTCCGCCCGGACGGACGCCGCCTCGCCTACGGAGCCCCGCTCGACGCGGGTGGACATCTGAACCTGTGGGACGCGCGTGCGCACCGCCGCATCCGTGTCCCGCGCGCCGTGCAAGGTGGCGCCGCGCCCCGGGTCACCACCGGCCTGTTCTCCGCGAACGGCGACTCCGTGCTGGCCGGCGACAACCAGGAATGCGCCTGCATCAGGGTCTGGAACCCGCGCAAGCGGACCGTGCGCACCGTGCGCCAGACCTTCGGGAATCTGCTGGCGGTACATCCCGACGGCCGCCATCTGGTCGTCACCGGGGGGTCGAACCCCGCCCGCCTCGTCGACCTGCGTACCCGCCGGATGCTGCCGCGCCTCCTCACCGGCGAGGGCACCACCGCCGCCGCCTTCAGCCCCGACGGCCGCTTCCTCGCCGCCGGGGATGCGGCGGGCCGGGTCACGCTCTGGGACGGGCGGGCCCGGCGCCAGCTCGGCCAACTGCCCGCCACCGGCGGCGGAACGGCGGACGGCAGGCCGGAAGCGGTGACCGCGCTGGCCTTCTCCGCCGACGGCGGAACCCTCGCCACCGCCGGGGACCGCGGCACCGTACGCCTGTGGGACGCGGCCTCTCACCAGCCCCTGGGCGGGCCGCTGCCCACCGTCCCCGGTGACCCGGTCCTCGCCCTGGCCTTCACCCGGGACGGCAAGGCCCTGCGCACCGCCGGCCGCCGCACCCCCGTGCAGACCCACACCACCGCCGCGGGCCGCGCCGTCCGCACCCTCTGCCACCGCGCCGACGGGGGCCTCTCCGCGTCGGAATGGCGTTCCTTCCTGCCCGGCGTCGACTACCGCCGCACCTGCTGAGGCGGCGGGACGGCGCGCTCCGCCGAGGCCCCCGGTCCGCCGAGGCCCTCAGTCCGTCGCCGGGCCGGCGTCGGTGTCCGCGGCCGGTGCGGGGGGCCCGGCCGGGGGAGTGCGTGTGGCCGTGCGGGCGAGGTTGTCCTCGATGCGCTGCAGGGCGTGCAGCGTCTCGGCCTGCTGGCCGGGGGTGAGGTCGCCGGTCGAGGCGCCTTCGAGTTCGGCCCAGATGCGTTCGACCTCGCGGCGCAGCGCCTGGCTGGCGGCGGTCGGTTCGATGATGACGACGCGCTTGTCGTCGGGGGAGGGGCGGCGGCGGACGAAGCCGGCGTTCTCCAGGCGCTTGATGCTGCGGGTCATGGTGGCGGCATCGGAGTCGACCAGGCGCACGAGGTCGGTCTGCCGCTGGGGGCCGAGTTCCCACAGGTGCATCATGACCAGCTCCTGGCCGAGGTGGAGGCCGAGGGGACGCAGGAGCTGTCCGGCGATCATGCGGTGCAGGCGGGCCACCCGGAAGATCGCGTGGCTGACCGGCCCCGCCTGGGCGGCAGCGGGCACCGGCACCGAGGCGCCGGGCGGCGTCGTCTTCTGCGGCTGACTCGGCGGTGTGTCCCGATTGCTTGTCCGGCTCATCACATGCGTCCTTTCCCGGCTGACCTTTGCCGGACAGTAATCCGGCTCACAGCTCGCCGGATGCAGCCAGGATAGCGACCCGCCGTGCTCCAGGGTGCCCTTGTGTTCAGTGGGTAGTTGCTGCACGTCAATGGGCGGTTTCCGGGCGGGCGGGTCGGCGGGTGACGTGGTTCACGCCAGGGCCGGGGAAGAGGTTGGCGCGTTTTACTTGTTCGGACAGGTAATGGTTTGCTGAGGAGCGCAGGCCGAGGGAGCGCCGCCCGTCCGGGCGGCCTCCCGCCCCTACCGAAGGAGTGATCATGACGACCGCGTTCGACCCGATCGAGCTGGGCGGCAAGCGTCTGGCCAACCGCATCGCGATGGCGCCGATGACCCGCAGCCGCGCCTACGGGCCGGGGGCCACCGCGACCGAGCTGATGGCGACCTACTACGCCCAGCGGGCAGGCGCCGGCCTGGTCATCACCGAGGGCGTCCAGCCGTCGGTGGTCGGCCAGGGCTACCCCGACACCCCCGGCCTGCACTCCGCCGAGCAGGTCGCCGCCTGGCGCCAGGTGACCGACGCGGTCCACCGCGAGGGCGGGGTGATCTTCGCGCAGCTGATGCACACCGGCCGGATCGGCCACCCCGGCCTGCTGCCCGACGGCCTGATCCCGGTGGGCCCGTCCGCCGTCGCCGCCAAGGGGCAGGTCTACACCCACCAGGGTCCCCAGGACTTCGTCACGCCGAAGGAGCTGACGCACGACGAGATCGTGCGGACGATCGCCGACTTCGCCGACGCGGCGCGCAACGCGATCGCCGCCGGCTTCGACGGGGTGGAGCTGCACGGGGCGAACGGCTACCTGATCCACCAGTTCCTCGCCCCCAACGCCAACCGGCGCACCGACGCCTGGGGCGGCGGCGCCGCGGGCCGGGCGCGCTTCGCCGCCGAGGTCACCACGGCCGTCGCGGAGGCGATCGGCGCGCACCGGACCGGCCTCCGGATCTCCCCCGGAACCCCCTTCAACGACATCGCCGAGACGGACCCGGCGGACCGGGAGGAGACCTACACGGGTCTGCTGGCCGCTCTCGCTCCGCTCGACCTGGCCTACCTGCACGTGCTCGAAGGTCCCGACCAGGGTCTGACCGCGCGCCTGCGCAAGGAGTGGCCCGGCACGTTCGTCCTCAACCCGTTCACGCACCCCGAGCCGACCGGCCACGACTCCCTCGGCCTGATCGAGAACGGCTCCGCGGACCTGCTCGCCTTCGGCGCGCTGTTCCTGGCCAACCCCGACCTGCCCCGCCGCCTCGCGTCCGGCGGCCCCTACAACGAGCCCGACCGCACCACCTTCTACGGCGGCGACGAGCGCGGCTACACCGACTACCCGGCCCTGCCCGCCTGACCGGGGTCACCCGCGGCCGGCCGGGTCCGCCGTGCCCCGGCCGGCCCCGGGCGCGGCGCACGGGCGGGCCCGGCCACCCCACCGGGCCCGCCCGCCGGTGCCCTGCCGCTCCCGCCCCCGCGCCCCACACCACCCGTGCCAGGAGGAACCCCCGTGAGCAGTGACCCCCTCTCCCCCGCACCGCAGCCGGACGCCCCAGCCCCGCTCGACGGCAAGGTCGTCGTCGTTCCCGGCGGCACCGGCAACGTCGGCGAAGGCCTCGTCCGCGCCTTCCTCCTCGCCGGCGCCACCGTCGTCGTCCCCGGCCGCAGCCGGGAACGCCTGGAAAGCCTCGCCGAGTTGACCGGCCCCCGGCTGGGCGAGCGCCTCGTCCCGCTCCACGCGGGATACGGCACCTTCGCCGAGGCGACGGAACTGGCGGACCGGATCGCCGCCGACCACGGGCGCGTCGACCATGTCGTGCCCTCCATCGGCGGCTGGTGGCAGGGCAAGGCCCTGTGGCAGGTCGGCGAGGCCGACTGGCAGCGGCACTTCGTGGCGACCACCACGGCCCATTTCGCCGTGGCCCGTGCCTTCGTACCCGGGCTCGACGCTGCCGGAAGCTACACCCTCATCACCGGATTCGCCGCCCGCGAGCCCTACCCGCAGGCGGGCGTCATCAGCATGCACGCGGCAGCCGTGCTGATGATGCGTGAGGCGCTGAGCGCCGACCTGCGCGGGCAGCGCCGCGTGAACAACCTCCTGCTCGGGCCGGTCCTCAGCCGCAGTCGCCCGAACGGCGACCCCTCGTGGCTCACCGCTGACCAGGTGGGCGAGGCCGCCGTGGCGGTGGCCCTCGCCCCCGCCGTCCAGGACGAGAGCATCCAGCTTGGCACCGTGCAGGACCTGCACAGGGAACTGGCCCGTATCCGCGCCTGAGGCTGGGGCTGGGGACAGTGCGCGGAAGGGAGCGCGCGGAAGGAGTGCGAGGAGATTGAACGGACCTCATGCGGCGGAGCCGTTGTCCGCGGACCCCGCCCTCACCAGCGCGTTCGAGGTGCTGGGCCAGAAGTGGAACGGGATCATCCTGCACACCCTGGCCCAGCGCCCCGCCCGCTTCGGCGAACTCCGCCGCGCCGTGCCCGGCATCAGCGACCGAGTCCTCAGCAGCCGGCTGCACGACCTCGTCACCAGCGGCCTCATCACCCCCACCCGCCTCCCGCCGGGCCCGGTCGCCTACACCCTCACCGCCGACGGACACGCGCTGACACCCGCCCTCGACCGGGTCGCGGGCTGGTGGAGAGGGCGGCGGGCGGGGTAACGGGGCGCCAGGCTGATGAGTGAGGGTGACGGGATATCCGATCCGCATTTCCTCAGGAATTGCGCAGGTAACTCGAAGGCGAGGCACTCCTGTTGGGCTGTCAGAGTGCCCGGGTGGACGTCACATTGTCGGGAATGCAGGCCCAGATGGAAGGCCGGCGTTATTCCTTCACGTTCGAGGTGGAATCCGGCCGGGTGAACACGGAGACGGTCGGCATCTTCGCGCCGGCCATGTGCGAGAAGCGCCTGACGCTCCCTTCTCGGCGACGAGTGAATTCCCGGCCTCGCGCCGTGGAAACGGGGCCTACGCTGGGGCTTTTCGATCAGCGATGCCCGTCCCCCTTCCCGGCGGACGGAAATTCGGCTGTTGGGCGTCGCTCACCTGGAATTCAGGCCGTGCCGCGGCGCTCTTGGCGCGGATAAACGGCCGTCGGGCGACGAACCGGACCCCTGCGGACACCGCCTCAATCACCCGCGTTTACCCACCCATACCGCCCGGTCGGCGCATGTTCCCGTGCACGGTGGCACATTCAGGGGCGGCCGCAGCCGTGGTCTCACGGGCTGTCAGACTTTGGGTGCACGTTGAACCACTTCCGGATCGGATACGTGGTCACCGGTGACACATGTATGCCGTACGTTCCGGGGAGATTCATGACGCGCAGAGGGTCGCTCATCACCGCGATCGCCGTACTGACCGTCGCGTTGGCCTTCGTCGTCGTCCAACTGGTGCGCGGCCAGGGGGAGTCCGGGAAGGAGCAGGCCGGGAAGGAAGCGGCCGCGCCGGGCAAGGACGCCGACACCGGGTCGCTGCGGGGTGTCGGGTGGTGGCCGCTGCACCGGTCCGGCACCGCGAAGGTGGGGGAGCGGGACGCCGTCGTCAGCGGGGGCACGCGGTGGACCGACGGTCCCGAGGGCGGTGCCCTGCGGCTGGACGGCACCAGCGGGTACGCGGACACCGGGTCCCGCATCGACACCGCGGGCAAGGACTACTCGGTCGCCGCACGGGTGCGGCTCACCTCCGAGGACATGAACGGCTTCCACACCGTGCTGTCCGAGGACGGCGACCGGTTCAGCACGTTCTTCCTCCAGTACGCGGGCCCGGACGAGAACTTCGCGTTCAGCTTCACCGGTGCCCGTACCGTCGCGGAGAAGGCCGGGAAGCCGCAGGCCGGCCGCTGGTACCACCTGACCGGCACGTACCGCCAGAAGGACCA
Source organism: Streptomyces sp. NPDC048612 (assembly GCF_043199295.1). Classification (NCBI taxonomy): domain Bacteria; kingdom Bacillati; phylum Actinomycetota; class Actinomycetes; order Kitasatosporales; family Streptomycetaceae; genus Streptomyces; species Streptomyces sp. NPDC048612. The sequence goes on along the minus strand of NZ_JBICVV010000012.1, from coordinate 151,756 downwards.
CCGGATGCGGATCTACGTGGACGGCCGGCTCGCGGGAAGCCGGGAGGCCGCCAGTGAGGTGAAGCCCACCGGCGGAGTGGTGGTCGGACGCGGCAAGTTCGACGGGAAGCCGGTCGACCACTGGAAGGGCGACGTCGCCGATGTGCACGTCTACGACCGGGAGCTGACGGGCGACCAGGTCAGCGCGCTTTCCTCGCACGAACCGGACTGACCGCGGGCATCGGCGCTCCCGCCACGGGGCGCCGGCCGCCGGAACGACGGCGGTACCGGGCGGGTTCACCGCCGCGGGATTCCGGCGGGCACGCCGTACGCAGCGGGCGACCGCCGGCGGCGGCGACCGCCGGCTCTCCCGCGGTGGCCGAACCGTCTTCCCACAGACGACCGGAGAGGAAAGGGCCTTGTCGGCCAGCGCTTCGACCGAAGACCGAATACCCCGCCCCCACACCGAGGAACTCCGGCCCCACACCGGGGAACTCCGGCCCGACGAGTTCCTCAGAGCCCTCTACCGGTTCCACGGCACCGCGCTGCTGCAGTTCGCCGCGCGGCGGCTGGAGGGCGACTGGCACCGCGCCGAGGACGTTCTGCAGGAGGTCGCGATCCGCGCCTGGCGCCACGCCGGGGAGTTCGACCCGACGGCGGACTCGGCGCGGCCGTGGCTGTTCACCGTGTTGCGCAACCTCGTCATCGACGGTCACCGGGCCCGCCAGGCCAGACCGCCGGAGGCCGGCGACCCGGAACTCGCCCACCTGCCGGTGTCCGACGGGGTGGACCACATGCTCACCTCCCACGTGCTCTTCGACGCCCTGCGGGACCTGCGGCCGCCGCAGCGCGAGGTCCTGCTGCACGTGTACTACCTGGGGCGCAGCGTCAACCAGACGGCCAAGGTCCTCGGGGTGCCGCCGGGCACGGTGAAGTCGCGGACGCACTACGCCGCCCGCGCCCTGCGGGAGGCGCTGTACAGCCGCGGGCTGTGCGCGGGCGGACAGGACCGCGACACCGGCTGAGGCTCGGGCTCAGGCGAAGCGTCCCGCGTGCCGGGTGATCTCCAGGCCGAGCGGCCCGGTGTCCAGCGATCCGCCCGTACCGGCCCGCCAGCGCCACCCCGCGGGTGCGTCGCCGAGCACCAGCAGCGCGTCCCCGCGCCGCAGGCCGTCCAACGCGCCCTCCCGTCGCGGGAGTTGTGAGGCGTCCACGACGAACAGGTGCGGCGCCTCGCCCCGGACGGCGATCCGGCTGCTGCCCTCGATCAGCCGGAAGATCTGGGTGACCTCGGACGACCCGGACTCCGGCTCTGCGCCCGCCGACGCCGCGCGGGCGAACGCCTCCTCCAGGCTGGCCGCGGTGTGCAGCCGCGAGGTCCGGGGCGCATCGGGGCCGAGGAGTCCGTCTCCGGCCAGGGACCCGATCAGGGTGACCTCGGCGAGAGCGCCCACCGGGCCGGCGAGCGCCTCGGTGACGACGGCCCGCGCCAGGCCGCGCACCTCCTCGTCCGGTCCCGCCACGGAGACCGGCCCCGCCGCCCGGGAGAGGTCGACCAGCACCCGGTCGGCGCCGTCCAGCCCCACCGTCACCGTCAGCGCGTACGGCAGGGCCGGTTCGCCCTCCGGGCCGGGGCGGTGCAGGGCGTCGGGCGAGATCGTCCAGCGCTCGCCGTCCGCCTCTGCGGTCCAGGGCGCGGGGGCGGTCTCCTCCGCACCGGCCAGCAGCAGTCCGAGCCGCTTCTCGGAGTAGACGACGGCGTACAGGTCGGGCAGCGACCGGCCGGAGCGCAGGCACTCGCCGGTCAGCCGGCGCAGGCCCGCGTTGACCACGTCCAGCGCTTCCCGCCCCACGACGGCGGCCGAGGCGGTGGCGGGCTTCGGCGGGCGGGGCCGCCGTTCGGTGACGACCAGCGCGGTCACCGCTCCGATCAGCGCCAGCCCCAGCACCACGGCCAGGACGTACCAGATCATCTTCTGACTCCTTGTCGGGGCGCCCCGGCGGCGGAGCCGGGACGGGCAAAAGCGGGGCGGCATCGCGGCGGAGTCGCGGCGCCGTGCACCCGAAGGCCACTACGGGGCGCGGCCGCGGACGGTTCACCGGCGCTCGGTGAGCCGTCCGGCAGTGGTCCGCCAGCCGCCCGGGAGCCGTCCGTGAACCGTTCGCCGACCGCCTCCGTAGGTCCCGTCAGTGGCACGGGAGCCGCCGAGCATGGCTCCCGCGGCCCCCGCATTCACGCCGGCTGGAGGACGTTTCGTGTCGTTGATGTTGACCGTGGTCGAGGGGGACGGTGACGCGTTCGACGTCCACCTCGACGCCGACCCCGACACGCCCGTGGGCGCCGTTGCGGAGGCGCTGGCCGGGGCGGGTGGCATCCAGCGGCCCCCGGAGGGCCTCGGCCTGTACGCCGGGGACCGGCTGCTGCCCGCGGATCTGCGGCTGCGGGACGCGCCGCTGCACCAGGCGGCCATCGTGGGCCTGGGCCGCCCGGCGGGCACCGCGTCGGCCGAACCGGCCGGACTGGTGGAGGTCCGTGCGGTCGGCGGGAGCGGGGCGGGCGCGGTGCACCGGCTCGACCTCGGCGAGTACCGGATCGGACTGGCCCATGACGGGACCGCCCAGGTGCTGCGCGCCGTACCGGACCGCCCGTTCGCCGTCCTGACCGTGGGTCCCGCCGGCCGCTGCCGGGTGGCGCCGGACGCGGCCGCGCCGGACGGCGGCCCCGCGCAACTGGACCGCGAGGACCTCACCGGGGCCACCGCCTGGCCGCCCGGAGCCCAGCTCCTCGTCGGCGGCTGCCTGCTCGAACTCGCCCTCCCGCAACGGCCGGACGCGGCCGTGCAGCCGTCGGAGGACGGCACCGGCCGGGACTACAACAGGCCGCCGCGGCTGCGGCCGGCCGAGAACGCCACCCGCTTCACCCTGCCCTCGCCGCCCGGGGCGCCCGCCGCCCGGCCGCTCCCGTGGATCACCGCGGCCGCCCCGCTGGTGATGGCGGTGGTCGGCGCGCTGGCCCTCGGCCGGATGCAGATGCTGTTCTTCGGGCTGCTCTCCCCGGTCGTGATCATCGGTAACTACCTGATGAGCCGGCGCAACGGACGCCAGTCGCACTCCGACACGGTCGCCGCCTACGAGGAGAAGAAGGCACGCATCGAGGGCGACGCGGAGCAGGCCCTGACGGCCGAACGCACCGCCCGGCGCCGTGGCTTCCCGGACCCGGCCGAGGTCGTCCTGACCGCCGTCGGTCCCCGGCGCCGGCTGTGGGAACGCCGCACCTCGGACGCGGACTTCCTGGAACTGCGCATCGGCACCGCCGACCTGCCCTCCGACGTGGTGCTGACGGACCCGACCAAGGACGAACACCGCCGCCAGGACCCGTGGACCGCCTACGACGTCCCGGTGACCGTCCCGCTGCGCGAGCACGACGTGCTGGGCATCGCCGGGGAGGGCCCGGCCGCGCGCGCCGTGGCCCGGTGGGCCATCGCCCAGGCCGCCGTCCTGCACAGCCCCCGTGACCTCCAGATCCACCTGCTGACGACCGGCGGGCCGGGCCGCGACGGCTGGTCCTGGCTGCGCTGGCTGCCGCATGTGCGCAAGAGGTCCGGCGACACCCCGGCGAGCATCGGCTACGGCACCGAGACCTGCGCCCGCCGGGTCGCCGAACTGACCGCGCTGATCGCCGAACGCGCCGGACGGGAGGACCGCCGGAGCCGGACCGCCGGGCCCGACGTGCTGGTCGTCCTCGACGGGGCCCGCCGGCTGCGTTCGCTGCCCGGCGTGACGCAGATCCTGCGCGACGGACCGTCCGTCGGCGTCCGCGCGGTCTGCCTGGACGCCGAGGAACGGCTGCTGCCCGAGGAGTGCCACGCCGTCGTCACCGAGGAGCCCGGCGGAACCGTGCGGGTGGGCCGCTCCGGGCGGGCCACCGTCGGGGGCATCCGGCCCGACGCGGTGTCGGTGGACTGGTGCCGCTCGCTGGCCCGGGCGATGGGGCCGCTGCGGGACCCGGGCGGGGACGAGGAGGAGGCCGCGGTGCTCCCCGGTTCCGCGCGGCTGCTCGACGTGCTCGCCCTCGACCCGCCGCGGGCCGACGGCATCCGGGCCCGCTGGACGGCCGGGGGCCGCTCGACCCGGGCGGCCGTCGGCGTCTCCCTGGACGGCCCGTTCTTCCTGGACCTCAAGCGCGACGGCCCGCACGGGCTGGTCGCCGGTACCACCGGCTCCGGCAAGTCCGAACTCCTCCAGACGCTGGTCGCCTCGCTCGCGGTGGCGAACCGTCCGGACGCGATGACCTTCGTCCTCGTCGACTACAAGGGCGGCTCCGCGTTCAAGGACTGCGTGGACCTGCCGCACACCGTCGGCATGGTCACCGACCTCGACGCCCACCTCGTCGAGCGGGCCCTGGTGTCGCTGACGGCGGAACTCACCCGGCGCGAGCACATCCTCGCCGCGGCCGGCGCCAAGGACATCGAGGACTACGTCGAGCTGCTGGAGCGCAACCCCGCGGGCCACACCCCGATGCCCCGGCTGCTCATCGTCATCGACGAGTTCGCCTCGATGGTGCGCGACCTGCCGGACTTCGTGAAGGGCCTGGTCAACATCGCGCAGCGGGGCCGCAGCCTCGGCATCCACCTGATCCTGGCGACCCAGCGCCCCAGCGGCGTCGTCTCCTCGGAGATCCGCGCCAACACCAACCTGCGCATCGCGCTCCGGGTGACGGACGCCGGCGAGAGCCAGGACGTCCTCAACTCCTCGGAGGCCGCCGGGATCTCGCAGAGCACTCCCGGCCGTGCCTATGTGCGCTTCGGCCAGAACTCCCTCGTGCCGTTCCAGTCCGGACGGGTCGGCGGGCGGCGGCCCGGTGCCGCCGCGGTCTCGCTGCCGGCGCCCTGGGCGGTGGCGGTCGGCTGGGAACGGCTCGGCGAGCCGCTGCCGTCCCGGCCCCGCGCCGCGGCCGCCCCCGCCGAGGCGGAGACCGACCTCACCGGACTCGTCGCGGCGATCCGCGAGGCGGACCGGGAGATGGGCATCCCCGCGCAGCACAGCCCCTGGCTGCCGCCGCTGCCCGAGCAGCTGGTCACCGCCGACCTGCCGCCGGCCCCGCCCTCGGACTACGACCTCGCGCCGGTCGCGTACGGCGTGGTGGACCTGCCCGCACAGCAGGCCCGGCTCCCCCTGGTGATCGACCCCGCGACGCTCGGGCACCTGCACATCATCGGCTCGCCCCGGCAGGGCCGGTCGCAGACCCTGCGCACCATCGCCGGGTCCCTGGCCCGTGCCCATTCCCCGGCCCAACTGCACCTGTACGGCATCGACTGCGGCAACGGCGCGCTGCTGGCCATGGAGGGCCTGCCGCACTGCGGCGCCGTCACCCAGCGCACCCAGCCCGACCGGGTGGCCCGGTTGCTCGCCCGGCTGACCGCTGAGCTGACCCGGCGGCAGGAGATGCTCGCCGCCCGCGGCAGCGCCGACCTGACGGAGCTGCGCCGCGCCCTGCCGGAGGACGAACGGCCGCCGCACCTCGTGCTGTTCCTCGACCGGTGGGAGGTCTTCGACAAGCAGCTCGGCGAGTACGACGCCGGGAACCTGCTGAACTCCGTGCTGACCCTGCTCCGGGACGGCGCGAGCGCCGGCATCCACCTGGTGATGACCGGCGACCGGGCGCTGTTCTCCAGCCGGGTCAACAGCTCCACCGAGGACAAACTCGTCCTGAAGCTGAACGAGAAGTCCGAGTACGGAATGATCGGCATCACCCAGCGGAACGTGCCCGACGAGATCCCGCCGGGCCGCGCCTTCCGCGCCGCCGACAAGGCCGAGGTGCAGATCGCGCTCCTCACCGGGAATCCGGAGGGCCAGGCGCAGGCCGCGGCGCTCCAGCAGATCGCCGAGGAGTGCCGGCAGCGGGCGGACCGGCTGCCCGATGCCACCCGGCCGTTCCGCGTCGACACCCTGCCGGACCGGCTCACCTTCGAGGAGGCCGCCCGGTTCGTCCCGGCCCGGCGCTCCGCGCGCTGGGCGCTGGCCGGCGTCGGCGGCGACGAACTCACCGCTGTCGGACCGGACTTCACCGTCACCCCGACGTTCCTCGTCGCCGGTCCCGCCCGCTCGGGACGCAGCACCGTCCTGTCGACGCTGGCGCTGGCTCTGCTCTCGGCCGGCACCCCGGTCGTGGTCGGGGCCCCCGCCCGCTCGCCGCTGCGCCACCTCGCCGGACGGCCCGGCGTGCTCGCGGTGTTCGACGACTCCGACCTCGACCCCACGGCCCTGGAGACGGCCCTGGCCGCCGCGCCGGACGGGGCCGTGGTGCTCCTGGACGACGCCGATCTGCTGCTGAAGACGAAGGCCGAGCCGGTCCTCACCCAGATCGCCAAGTCCGGTGCCGAGACCGGCCGCGGCCTGGTGATCGCCGGGCAGACCGACCGTCTCTCCTCCGGTTTCTCCGGCTGGCACACCGAGGCCCGCCGCAACCGGTGCGGACTGCTGCTGAAGCCGCAGAACATGAGCGACGGCGAGCTGATCGGCGTCAAGGTGCCCCGCAGCCGCCTGGGCGCCACCCGCCCGGGGCGGGCGATCCTGCACCTGGGCGACGGGGTGCTGCGCACGGTGCAGGTCCCGGAGACGGTACTCCCGGCACACGAGGGCTGATCCCACGGGTTGCGCGACAGAGGGCTCCCGCCGACGAGTTCGGCGGGAGCCCTCTGTGGTGTGCGGACGGCGTTCGCTACTGCGCGAGGCGCCGGCGTTGAACGCCGTCCCCGTTCAGATTCTCCTTGTGTACGCGGCTATGTCACGCGCAACCTCGAATTCGATACGGTTCGCGGCGTGAGAATCGGCGTCGCCCGAGTCACTTCGTGTTGCGCACTTGCCAGCCTTCTCCGTACATGTGGGCGCCCTGCTTGTCGTACACCGTGGCGTAGCACGAGAGGTACTCGGGAATCAGCGACGAGTAGTTCCGGTCGATGTCGGCGGCAACCTGGCCAGTGGCCCCCAGGTCCGCCCCGGAGACCTTCCCGTAGTGCGCGATGACCTCGTACTCCACCGTGTTTCCTGCTGCCACTTCCCTCTTCACCGTCCGTTCGATGGAGTTGAGGTGGTTCAGGTTTCCGGTCTTCGTCAACGGGGTCAGATTGCTCAGGGTGTGGCCCGGCCCGCCGAGATGCTCGTTCAGCAGATGTCCTTGCACCATCTGCTTCTGGAACCACAGCGCTGTGGGCCCCTGTCCGGTCGGCCACCAGGCGGGCTTAATCGTCGGGGGCTTTCCGGCCAAGTTGGAGTTGGGCCCCAGCTTGACCTTCATGGAGCTGCCGGCGCCGTTGGTCAGCGGGCCGTACGTCGCAGTGCAGGGCGCGAGGCCGAGGGGGTCGGTCCACGCCAGGGGATTCTTGACGTAGGTGTGGTGGTTGAGGGCGGGTTTGAGGCCGAGCGGGTCCGGCGTCGTGTAGCGGGCGGTCTCGGGGTCGTAGTGCCGGAAGTAGTTGTAGTGCAGGCCCGTTTCGGGGTCCTCGTACTGCCCCGGGAAACGCAGCGGTGTGTGAGCGATCGCGTTCCGATTGCGGGTGGTGACGCCCCACAGCGTGGCACTGGAGCGCCAGGCGATGGTGCCCTGCTCATCGACCAGTTCGGTGGGAGTGCCGACCAGGTCGGTGACGAGGGCGAAGAAACGGGAGTCGAACCCGTCCTGGCCTCCCGGCTTGCGCTCCAGCTGCGTGAGGGGGCGGTGGCCGTCGTGGTCCCAGGTGAGGATGACGCCGGTGGTGCCGTCCGTCTGCTCGGCGAGGCGCGTTTCGTCCCAGGTGAAGTGCACCGCTTCGGCCGCGGTGACGCCGTCCTCCGCCATGCGGTACTTGGCGGTGCGGCGGCCCATCGGGTCGTAGGCGTAGTGCCACCGGGTGCCGTCGGGGGTGACGCAGGCGACGAGGTGGTCCTCGGCGTCCCACTCGTAGCGCCAGATGTCGGGCTTCTTGGACAGGCGGTGCTTCTGCCGCAGCACCATGCGGCCCGCGTCGTCGTATGCGTACCGGACCGTGCCGGCGGAGAGCAGACGGGTGTCGGTGTAGGTCCGGGAGCCCCGGGCCTCGGTGCGCGGCGCCTTGTCGGGCCAGCTGGCCGCGGTCTGGTTGCCTGCCTGGTCGTAGGCGTAGGACTCGGTCCAGCCTTCGGCGGTGACCGTCAACGGGCGTCCCACCCGGTCCAGTTCCATCTCCTTGCTCGTCCCCCTCACCTCGTCGGTGATGGCGGAGACGTAGTTGTCCGCCCGGTACGCGTAGGTGCCGGCCCGGACGACCCCGCCCGGGGTGGTGAGCCCCTGTGCGACGGGGCGGCCAGCCATGTCCCAGGCTGTGGTCATGGCGACCTGCGAGGCGGTCGTGCCCAGTGCGCGGACGAGTTCATGGCCGAGGAGGTCGTGAGCGAACTCCATCCGGTGGCCGTCGGAGGTCAGGGAGGTGCGGTTGCCTGCCTGGTCGTAGGCGAGTTCGGTGTACGCGCCGGTGGGCGTGGTGCGGGAGGTGCGGCGCCCCATGAAGTCGTAGGTGTAGCGGGTGGTGCGTCCGTCGACGGTTTCCGACAGCAGGTTCCCCGAGATGTCCCGCTCGAAAGTGAGCGTGGAGGTGGGGGACACCGCGCGCAGGAGCGCGCCCGCGGCGTCATAGGTGTAGTCGGTCCGCACCCCGGCCGCGTCCTTGGACGTCAGCTGACCGAGTGCGTTGTACGTGTAGCCGATCTCCTCGCCGAGCGGTGTCGTGCGGGAGGTGATCCGGCCCAGCGCGTCGTGGGCGTAACGGATTTCGCGGTTGTCGAAGTCGGCCTCCTTGATGAGACGGCCGACCCGGTCGTAGGTGTAATCCCAGGTCAGGCCCTGCGGGTTGGTGACTCGGATGGGGCGGAGCTCGGCGTCGTGGACGAAGGTGGACCGGGCGCCGTCGGGGTCGGTACGCGCCGCGAGCCGGTCGAAATGCGTGTACTCGAAACGGGTGGTGGCGCCTGCGGGGTTGGTGTGCGTGAGGCAGTTGCCCTCGCCGTCCCAGGTGAAGCGTTCGGTGCGGCCGTCGATTGCCGTGCGCTCCGATACGCGGCCTTCGACGGTCCATACCGTGCGGGTGATCGCACCCAGTGGGTCGGTGAGGACGGTGGGGCGGCCGAACGAGTCGCGTTCGAGCCGGGCGGTTCCGCCGGAGGCATCCGTGAGGGAGAGGGGCAGACCGGCGGCGTCGTTGTCATACGTGGCTGCTGCGCCCGAGGCGTCCGTTGCGGTCGCGATGGCACCTGCGCGGTCGTGGGTGAACCTGAGGGTGCCCCCGTCCGGCCCGGTCATGGCAGTGGGATTGCCCCGCTCGTCGTACGCGCAGTGCCAGGTCGTCCCGTCGTGACCGGTCGAGGAGAGCGGGAGGTTCAGCTCGTTGTACGTCGCCGTGGACCTGCTGCCGTCCGGGAGCTCGATGACGGTGGGGTTGTGGGCGGTGTCGTACTCGTACCGGGTGGTGTGGCCGAGGGCGTCGGTGCGGGCGAGGAGGTGGTCGTAGCGGTCCCACTCGGAGGTGGTGGTGTGGCCCAGCGGGTCCGTCTCACCGACGACCTGGTAGCGGTCGTTGAGCTGGTAGACGGTGGTGGCGCCGCAGGCGTCGGTGTAGTGGGTGCGGTGCTCGACCGTGTCGTAGGACCACTGCGAGGAGAGGTAGCCGTCGGGGCCGACGGTCTCGGTGACGCGGTTCTCGTCGTCGTGGACGTAGCGGTACGTGGAGGCGTTCCGGTCCGTCCAGGAGGTGATGCGGGACTGCTCGTCGTAGCCGAACAGCAGGGGCCGGCCGGAGGAGTTGACGACGTGGGTGAGGTTGCCGTCCGCGTCGTGCTCGTAGGACATGACCTCGACGGGGCCGTCGGGTGTGGCGACCGAGAGGCCGGTGATCAGGCCGGCGATGCAGCGGACGTCGACGCGGTAGCCGCCGGAGTGCAGCAGCGTGGTCGGGGTGCCGTCTTCCAGGCGCTCGACGGTGACCTCGTTGCCGTTGCGGTCGTGCCAACCGCTCAGCCAGTACAGGCCGTTCTCGTCGTCGGGGTGGTCCGCGAAGGTCCGCACGAGACCCGTGTGCGGGTCGGCGACGCGATAGGTGGCCCGGTCCTCGGTGCCGGTTCCCGCACGGGCCAGCGGGAGACGCGGACCTTCCTCGGGTAGCACCCCCTCGCGCTCGCTCGATTCGGCACCGGGAAGCCCCGCATAGAACAGAATCGACCCGTCCTCCCGGGTCCATGACACCCGCCCCCGCTCGTTGACCTCCAGGCGCTCGTCGAGGGTGGAGGCCCAGGAGGGGCCGAAGAACTGGCCGTAGCGGTAGGACGACAGATACGTCCGGGAGACCGCGAGCGGCAGGACGCCGGGCAGCGCCAGATCGGTCTGCTGCAACAGCATTTCGCCGCTGGCCACATCGACCGGGTCGGTCGCGCACGTGCGCGTGTCGACGCCGCGGCCGGTGAGACGGGAGTTTGGCGATTTGACGGAGTTGGGCTTGACGTTCTTGAGGGCCGAGCCGATCCCCTTGACGCCCTTGAGGAGCGCGCCGCCGCCCGCGACCAGGCCGACGACGTCGAGGACGATTTCGGCGATGTTCCAGTCGCCGGTCTCGGCCATGATCGACATGTTGATGCCCAGTGATGCCGCGCCGGCGACGAAGGCCCCGATGGTGAGCGCGATCCCGAGTCCTTGCAGGCCGGGCACCAGCATTGCCAGCACGCCGAGCACGGCGCTGATGATGGCGAGGGCCTTGCTGAAGGCCTTTTTGATCTTGTCCCAGAGGCTGTAGCCGTCGACGGATTCGTCGCGGGCGTCGTCCAGTTTCCCGGCGGCGACGGCGGCGTCCTCCTCGCGGATCTGGCGGGCGTCCTCGGCGAGCATGCGGGCGGCGTCGAGGTCGGCCTGGGCGTCGTCGGCCCGTGCCTGGGCGCTGGACTGTTTGCTGTGGGCCTCGTCGAGGGCGCGGCGGGTGCCGGCGCGGGCTTCCTTGTCGTCCGGCGGGTGCTTCTGGCCGTCGAGGTGGCTGATGTCGGCGCCGGCCGCCTTGACCACGTCGGTGGCGGACTCGAGGCGGTCCTTTGCCTCGCGTCCCTTCTCCAAGGCGTTGTCGGCGTTGCGCTGCTGATCACGTAGCGAGTGGACGTAGGTGTCGAGCGCGCCGGCGGCCTGGTCGTAGGAGCTGTGCAGCTTGCGCACCTGGTTGGCCAGGTCGCCCAGCTTGTCCCGGAGTTTGTCCATCGTCTTGCCCTCGCCGACCTGGTTGTTCTCCAGGCCGGAGACGAGGGGCAGGGCGTCGCCCGCGTTGTCGGCGACGGAGCGGTACTGGCGGGCCAGATCGCCGAGCATGTCCGCATCGCCGGGGGTCGGGTCGTCCGAGAACCCGAAGACGTCTTCCCAATCGGACACCGCTGGACGCGCCATGGTCGCGACCTCACTTTCCCTGTGCTGCGTCGGTCGTGTCGGCTGCGTCGTCCGTGTCGGCCCGGCCGTCGAAGCGGAGCGACTCGGCGATCGCGTCGAAGACCTCGTAGAACTGCTCCGCCAGATCCACGTTGGGAGTGGAGCTGGCGATCACCAGGTAGTCGTGGGTGCGGGGCACCGGGACGAGGGTGTGCCGCACCGCGGTGGGAACCCGCTTCCCCTGGTAGTCCACGTCCTCGACGCGGGAGATCCGCCCGGCCGCCCCGGCATGCGGCAGTTCCACCAACTCCACCTCGCCGGGCGGCAGTCCGGTGCCTTCCGCCTCGGTGCCGAGCTGCACGCCGGCGGCCATGACGAGGTCCGCCAGATCCTCCGACTCCCCCTCGGGAACGGTGATCCGCAGCACCACCGTCGTGGCGCTGAGCACCAGCGGCTCGCTGCCCGCGCGGAGAATCCTGATCATTCCCGAGGCGCGCAGCGCACCCTGTGCATGCGCCTCGCGGGCGATGCGCCGGGTGTCGCGGATCAGCCCGTCCACCCGCTCGCGGGTGAGCTGGGGGGACTTCTCCACCTGTGCCTCGATGCGACGGCGGATCGACGCGTCCCGCGTGCTCGGGTCGAGGTCGAGATGCCACCACGAATCGGGGAACCTCAGGCTGTATTCCGCGGGCGCGGCCGCCTCCGGCTGCTCCGTGGTCGGTTCCGACATGGCGCTGTTCCCTTCGGCGCGACGTTCCTCCGTCACGCGTCCTGCTGGTCTTCGTCCAGCGACTTGATGGTCTCGTCGTCCGTCTGCGTGAAGTTCTCGACGATCGTGTCCGTGTTGTCGGCGAACGTCTTCACGTTGTCGTGAACCCGCTCGTGACCCGCCACCCACGCCTTGTCGAACGCGTCGAGGGCGTCCGCGAGCGTGCTGTCGCCGGCCATGCTCTTGAAGTCGCCCGAGCCGCCGGCGGCGTGGTAGAGCGTCGCGGAGTTCCCGATCAGATCGCCGATGTTCTGGAGCTCCTTGACGGTGTCCTTCAGGTCCTGCACGGGAACGCTGATGCGGCCCACCGGTGTCTCCTCTCCTGCTCCGGCCGTCCGGCCCCGCCCTCACCGCGAGGACGGGGCCGGACGGTACGGGGCACGTCAGCCGATGGCGCCGGACGTCTGGTCGTCGGTGTCGACGAACGCGTCGGCGACCTGCTTGATGAACTCGCTGACGCCCTGCAGGCCCTCGATCGCCTTCTCGGTGCCGTTCTTGTACTCCTCCCAGTACGGGCGGAACTTGGTCTCCGAGCCGGGGGTGGCGTAGGCCGCCTCGACCATCTCGTCCATCTTGGTGTTGGCCTCGTGCAGGCTCTGCTGCATCAGTTCCTTCTGGTTCTGCAGCCAGGTCGCCGCCTCCCGCATCTCGTCCGGGCTGATCTGGATGTTGCCGCCGGCCATGCCGATTCCTTCCCTCGCTGCGTAACGCCGCGGCCAACTGGGCCGCACACACGGGGCTGTACGGGGCACCCGCCGAGGCGGTTCACGGCTGTTGCGGAACGGTGACGAAAGCGAAGCGCCCGAGCCAGCGACAAAGTGGAGACGTCGAAACGAGCCATCGGCGCCTGACCTTTGGCGCTGCGGCCGCCGACGGTTGGCATGCCGACGGCGCCCCGGTGATGTCCTGGCGCCCCCGGCTGACGGGGCGCCGCCCGGTCGGGGACTGGGCCAGGAGCCTGAAATCCGTCGCTCTGCGGGGTCGCAACGTCGTGGGCGGCCGCACCACGAAACAGGATGAACGTGATCAACACGACAGCCGGAGTGGTGCACGCCGCCAGGTGGCGAATCGGGGGTTCAGGTCCCCGGACGCCTGTACCAAGCCGCCGCGTCCCACTCCGCTCCGCTGACATGCAAGGAGCACGTATGACGAAGGCGCCCCAGTCGGCCCCGACCCCCGCCCAGGTCACCATGACCCTCTCTGCGATCGCAGCCACGGCCGCGACCCCACGCCCGTCGGGTGAATCCCTGCGGGATCAGCTCCAGCGCGCCAGGCTCGGCATCACCGCGCAACTGAACAACGCCGGCCTCGCCACGGGCAGCTCGTGGGAGCTGATGTGGCTGGCGCTCAGCCCGGACAACGCGAACCTTGCGTACCTCGCCTGGAACTCCGACGGCTCGAACCAGATTGCCGTGGCCATCCGCGGCACGATCGGCAATCCCGTCGACATGATGGAGGACCTCGATGTCGGCACGGTGGTGCCGTTCACCGCCGGCGGTTCGACGGACATCGCCGTCTCGGCCGGTGCCATGGCCGCGTTCACACAGATCATCAACGCGCGCGGCATCACGGCGGTGGCCACCGAGCAGGCACCGGGCGGCGAGTCCGGCCGGCCGGAGATCGTCCTCCCTTCGGACGCAACGCTGGTGCAGGCGCTCTCCGCCCTCCTGACATCCGTACCGTCCTCCCCTCAGCCCACGATCTACGTGACCGGCCACAGCCTTGGCGGGTGCATCGCCACCACGCTGGGCACTTACCTTCAGGCCCAGACCATCCAGCCGAACACGCCGCGGCTGGCACTCGTCACCTTCGCCGCCCCCACCGCCGGCCTGAAGAGCTTCGCCGATTACGTCGGCTCCCGGCCGTGGAGCCTCAACGAGCGCTGGGTCAACGCATACGACCTGGTCCCGCGCGCCTGGTCCGAGCTGCTGACGGCCAAGAGCTGGTACCCGGCCCCGGGCCCGACGGCGAACGACGAGGTGAAGGGCCTGCTGACGGTGATCGACGGGCTCCGGAAGGACAACGCCTACGTTCAGCCCAATGCCGCCAACCCCAAAACGGTGAATGGCACCTACTCCAAGTACGACAGCGGGCTCGTCAACCACACCACCGCCGACTTCCTGGGCCAGGTCGCGTTCCAGCACGCCAACTCCACGTACCTGACCCTGCTGGGCGCCCCCGTCGTCCCTGCCGGCCCGGTGGTGACCTCGGTGAGTCCCACCTACGGGTGGGGCGGTAAGTCGGTCACCGTCACCATCACGGGCAGCGGATTCACCAAGGACAGTGTTGTCGACTTCGGCACGATCCCGTGCAGCGTGTTCAACGTCGACTCCGCCACGCAGATCACCGCGACCGCGCCCGACGGCCACGGCATCGTCGACGTTCGCGTCACCACGATGCTCGGCACGTCGCCCGCCGTTCCCCTGGGGCGGTTCGCCTACGACGGCGGCCCCGCGCCCGTGGTGGTCAGCGGGGTCTTCCCGCGCAGCGGGACGGCCGGCACTCAGGTCACCATCAGCGGCTCGGGTTTCGCAGCGGGGGCGGCCGTGCGGATCAAGGACGTCGCCTTGAGCGCGGTCACCGTCGCGTCACCGACCCAGATCACCGCGAAGGTGCCGCTTCGGCGGCCGGAGTGGAAGACGGTGGACATCACCGTGACGGTCGGCGTGGCCACGTCGCCCACCGGCCCGGCCGACGAATTCACGTACACGGGTTGAGCCCTGGGCGGGGCCGGCCGTGACCCTTCCAGGGAACGCCGGCCTCCACGCTTTGCTGAACCAGCGTGTCGGCATCGGCCTTGACGACATAGACCTCCCACGGCTCCTTGCCGGGGCCGTGCACCCACACCTTGTCCTGCACGGCGTAGCAGCACGAGGTGTCGTTCTCCTCGAACGTCGCGAGGCCGGCGTCCTTGAGCCGGGTCGTCGCGGCTGTCACCTGGCCGGTGGACTCGACTTCCACCCCGAGGTGGTCGAGGCGGGTTTCCTGTCCGGGCTCGCCCTCGATCAGTACGAGCTTGAGGGGCGGCTCGGTGACGGCGAAGTTGGCGTAGCCCTCGCGTCGCTTGGCCGGTTCGGTGCCGAACAGCTTCGAGTAGAAGGCGATCGACGCTTCGAGGTCACTGACGCGCAGGGCGAGCTGTGCACGGGACATGACGTGCCTCCGATCGGCGTGCATTGATGTCCTTCGATGCAAGCTTGTGCCTTGAATAGATGACTGTCAACATAGAGGGATGTCGAAACAAGAGCTTGTGGTGCTCGGTCAGGGCGACGAGGCGGGTGCGTGCTGCCCGGGGCTGTTGACCGCGCCCCTCGATGAGGGCCAGGCCGAAGAGCTGGCGAAGGTGTTCAAGGCACTGGGCGACCCGGTGCGGCTGCGCCTGCTGTCGATGATCGCCTCGCGCGCCGGCGGCGAGGTCTGCGTCTGCGATCTGACCCCGGCGTTCGACCTGTCGCAGCCGACGATCTCGCATCACCTCAAGCTGCTTCGGCAGGCCGGTCTCATCGACTGTGAGCGGCGCGGTACGTGGGTCTACTACTGGCTGCTGCCCGAGATGACCGACCGCCTCGCGGGCATCCTGACACGCCCCGCAGGCGAGCCGCTGCCCGTCTCCGCGGAGGCTGCCGAGGCGACCGCGTGACCGCCGCACCTGACACGGCGGTCGCCGGTCGCCTGTCGTTCCTCGACCGGTACCTCGCCGTGTGGATTCTCGCCGCGATGGCCGCCGGTCTCGGCCTCGGGCGCATCGTTCCCGGCCTCGGGGACGCCCTCGCCGAAGTCACCGTCACCGGGGTATCGCTGCCGATCGCGCTCGGCCTGCTCGTGATGATGTACCCGGTCCTCGCCAAGGTGCGTTACGACCGGCTCGACACCGTCACCCGCGACCGCCGTCTGCTGCTGCCCTCGCTCCTGCTGAACTGGATCGTCGGCCCGGCGCTGATGTTCGCGCTGGCGTGGCTGCTCCTGCCGGACCTTCCCGAGTACCGCACGGGCCTGATCATCGTCGGGCTGGCCCGCTGCATCGCCATGGTGATCATCTGGAACGACCTCGCGTGCGGCGACCGCGAGGCCGCCGCCGTCCTGGTCGCTCTGAACTCGGTGTTCCAGGTGATCGCATTCGCGGCGCTCGGCTGGTTCTACCTGTCCGTGCTGCCCGGGTGGCTCGGCCTTGAGCAGTCCGGCGGGTTGGGGTCTCCCCTGTTCGAGCGGAGCCGAGAGCTTGGGGACGTGTCCGTAGGGGAGATCGCCCGCAGCGTGCTGATCTTCCTCGGCATCCCGCTCGCCGCCGGCTACCTCACCCGCCGGATCGGAGAAAAGATCAAGGGGCGTACCTGGTACGAGTCCAAGCTGATCCCGCGCATCGGCCCGTTCGCCCTGTACGGCCTGCTCTTCACGATCGTCGTTCTCTTCGCGCTGCAAGGCGACGCGATCACCTCGCAGCCGCTCGACGTCGCCCGCATCGCCCTGCCGCTGCTCGTGTACTTCGCTCTCATGTGGGCCGGTTCCATGGCACTGGGGCGCTCCGTCGGCCTCGACTACCCCCGCGCGACGACGCTCGCGTTCACCGCCGCCGGCAACAACTTCGAGCTGGCCATCGCGGTAGCCATCGCCACGTTCGGCGCCACCTCCGGACAGGCCCTCGCCGGTGTCGTCGGCCCACTCATCGAGGTGCCGGTACTGATCGGCCTCGTCTACGTCGCGCTCTACGCCCGGCGCTTCTTCACCACCCGCACGCCCCTGGCAGAGGAAGACCCCGCGCATGCCTGACGCCCCCCTGCCCTCCGTCCTCTTCGTCTGCGTCCACAACGCCGGCCGCTCACAGATGGCCGCCGCGTTCCTCACCCACCTTGCAGGCGACCGGGTCCAGGTGCGGTCCGCCGGTTCCGCCCCCGCCGACGCCGTGAACCCGTCCGCCGTGGCAGCGATGGCCGAGGTGGGCATCGACATCTCGGCCGAGGCGCCGAAGGTGCTCACCATCGAAGCCGTGCAGGCGTCCGACGTCGTCATCACGATGGGCTGCGGTGACACCTGCCCCGTCTTCCCCGGAAAGCGGTACCTCGACTGGCAGTTGCCCGACCCCGCCGGACAGGGCGTCGAGGCCGTCCGCCCCCTCCGCGACGACATCGAGAAGCGAATTCGCGAACTGCTGGAGCAGCTCGCCCCTGAGGGGCAGGCGCGCGCTCGGCCTTCCGGCACGGACCGGGTGCGCGACGCCTGAACCGCCCCAGCCAACAAACCAGGCCCAGGTCTCCGACCTGGTCCTCAACTCCTCTGCGCGTCGGGAGTCCGTCTGGGCTGCGGTGAGGTCGGTGTGAGGCCGAATGAGTTCCGCAATGTGCGGCAAAGGGTGATTTGCGCATCGAGCTGCATACGGTGGGTCCTGGGCGGCGATCATGTCGCACCGGCCACCGTGAGGGGATCGATGTGGAGGGCAGCGACCGTGAGGGCGAGCCTCGTCGTGCCAGGCCGCAGCGACAGCCTGACAAGGCGACGGACAGCAGCCCGCCACCGCGAGGGAGTTCCGCACGTCGACGGGCCACCGGCGCCTCCCCCCTCACCGAAAGGGCTGCCACGCCCCGTCCCGGTCGTCGCCGGCGCCTTGCCGCACTGCTGAACACTCCGCCGCCGGGCCCCACACGGCCGGGCTTCTGGCGCAGTCCGCTGCGGGGACCGTGGCTGACGTCGGTGTTCGGGCTGATCCTCCTGGTCGGCATCACGGTGCTGTTCGTGACCGGACTGCTGTCCTACGCCGCGTACAACCCGAACCTGGCACCGGGCAACGACAAGACGCCGGGCAAGGGCTGGCTCGGCTTCTATCTCTTCTCCTGGCCGACCAGCCCGTACTGGCTCTACCGCCTCACCCAGGGAATCCACGTGACGCTGGGCGTGGTGCTGATCCCGATCCTGCTGGCGAAGCTCTGGTCGGTCGTCCCCAAGCTGTTCACCTGGCCGCCGGTGCGTTCACCGAGCCATGCGCTGGAGCGGCTCTCGTTGGTGCTCCTCGTGGGCGGTGTGCTGTTCGAGTTCGTCACCGGTGTGCTCAACATCCAGCTCCACTACATCTTCCCCGGGTCCTTCTACACCCTGCACTTCTACGGCGCCTGGGTCTTCATCGGAGCCTTCGTCGTGCACATCGCCTTCCGGATTCCCACCATGGCAAGGGCGCTGCGAAGCCGTCGTTTCCGGAGCGTCCTGCGTACCCCCGCCGCCCGCACGACGCCCGAAGCGGCGGATGACACCGGCCTGGTGACGCCCCACCCCGCGCCGCCCACGATGTCGCGGCGGGGCGCGCTCGGTCTGGTGGGCGCCGGCTCGCTGGCACTGCTCGTCGTGACGGCCGGGCAGAGCATCGGCGGGGCCCTGCGCAAGACCGCGCTGCTGGCACCGCACGGGCAGGAGCCAGGAAAGGGCCCCAATGGCTTTCAGATCAACAAGACCGCGGCGGAGGTGGGTATCCGTGCCCGCGACATCGGGCCCGACTGGCGCCTGGTCGTTCGCGGCCCCGGCCGGGAGCGGATCTTCACCCGCGGGCAGGTGCTGGCGCTGCCGCAGTACACGGCAGCCCTGCCGATCGCCTGCGTGGAGGGCTGGTCCACCGACGACCAGCTCTGGAGCGGGGTACGGCTCTCCGACCTGGCTGCCCTGGTCGGACAGCGGCAGAGCCCGCCGGGCGTGTTCGTCGAGTCCGCCCAGCGCGGCGGAGCCTTCAGCTCCACCCACCTGCGCGACAACCAGGTGCGTGACCCCAGGTCACTGCTCGCCCTGCGGGTCAATGGCGCGGACCTCTCCCCGGACCACGGCTATCCGGCGCGGATCATCGTCCCGGCCAACCCCGGTGTGCACAACACCAAATGGGTCACACGCCTCACCTTCGGAGCAGCACAGTGAAGGGCTTCCGCACCCGCTACGGCGCATCACCGCTGCACCTCTTGCTCGTGCTGTGTTCCTTCGCGCTGGCCGGCTATGCGGGACTGCGGTTGCTGAACGGAGACACGCTCGGCGTCGTCCTCTGGTTCGTGGGCGCCGCCCTCCTGCACGACGTGGTCTTCCTCCCCCTCTACACCGTCACCGACCGAGTGGTGCAATGGGCCTTCCGGCGCGGACGGGACGCGACGGACAGCTCGCACGCGCTGACAGGCCGGATCAACTACCTCCGCGTGCCTGTCTTCGTGGCCCTCCTGCTGCTCCTCGTCTGGTATCCGCTCATCCTGAACCGGGTCCCGGGCTTCACCTCGTACACCGGCCTGCCGGCCGAGGTGTTCTGGGGCCGCTGGCTGCTGATCACGGCTGCCCTCTTCGCAGCCTCCGCGGTGTGTTTGCTGGTCGCCATGTGGCGTGCGCGTGCGCCCCGGCCACGAGCGCACAAAGCCCCTCCGAAGGCGCCCGGCCGGCACCAGGCGTAACCAAGGCCACCAGTTCCGAGAAAGGGTCGGCAGGGAAATCCCGATGCCCCGCGCACCTGAACGCACCACACCGGCGGTCCTGGGCCGGGCAACCCGCCCCGGGCTTCCGGTCCGTCGGCCTGACCGCAGCCTGCTGTGGGACGTCCTGATGCCCACGGATACCACCGGCGCCACCCCGCGCGACCGGCTCCGCGCGGCGAAGGCACCTGCCCGGTGAGCACCGAAGAGCATGCGCCAGAGCTGCCGCCGGGCTCCGGGCCCCTGCACGAGGACCCGTATGCGCACGCCTTGCGGGACGGCCGGGGCCCCCTCTACATGCGCCGTATGGACGGCGGTGTGCTGTCGTCCGAGGTGGACCGCTGGTGCGCTGCTCCGGACCCCGCCGACATGAGCGTCCTGCGGCGGTGCAAAGGGGCGGTCCTCGACATCGGCTGTGGACCGGGGCGCTTGGTCAGCGCTCTCCGGGCGCTCGGCCACCTCGTGCTCGGCATCGACATCAACCGTGCCGCCGTCGCGCGGACCGCCGACACCGGAGGCGCGGCGCTGTGCCGATCCGTCTTCGAGCGGCTTCCCGGTGAGGGGCTCTGGAATACGGCGCTGCTCATGGACGGCAACATCGGGATCGGCGGCGACCCGCCGGCCTTGCTGGAGCGCATCGGGAGCCTGGTGACTCCTCGTGGAAGCCTGCTGCTGGTGGAGGCGGCCGCTGAGGACGTCGACGAACGGTTGCGTGTGCGGTTCGATGACGGCCGTGGCCGCCTGGGAGTGCCCTTCCCCTGGGCCCGTGTCGGCGTTGCCGCGCTGCGTCGCACGGCAGCGGTCACCGGGTGGCGGCCGGGCGGACACTGGTCGGTCGGCGACCGCCACTTCCTCGAACTGAAGCGGTCGGCCGGCTCCGGCCCGGCACACACACGGCATCAAGACTGAGGGAAGGTACGGCAGCGGATGCCGCGTTGCTGGATGGCGGCTCCCGGTACGGACCCAGGCCGTGCCGCCGTCACCAGCCGGTCAGCAACAGATGGTTGACGAGGAGGGCGAGGACGGCCTGGGCGGCCAGCCACCCGGCATGAGCCCGGCGTGGCAGCAGCGCGCAGGCGGGGAGCAGCCAGACCGCGAAGGTCAGCCAGATCCGTTCGGTCTCTGCCTTGCTCATTCCGGACAGATCCGCGAGCAGCATCATGCACAACGCCGCGGCGACCAGCACCGACAGTGCACCACGCCCAGCCGGTGACCTACGCCGCATCCCCCGCACGGCCGGCCGCAGAGGTCCGGCGGCTCGGCACAGACCCGCGACCGTCGCCAGGCCCACTGTCAGCACCTGAGCGGCCAGGTTGGCCCAGACGAAGTAGCCGTACGGGCGCACCTTGGCGGCACCCTGGTAATAGCGCTCGACGAGGGCCGTGTAGCCGTCGAGCCACCAGAACCCGGCGGCGGTGAAGGCCGCCACCCACGGCAGCACTCCCAGGATCACCAGCGGGAGGGGACGGGCCGACCGGGCGAGGAGGAGGACGGCGGCACCGAGTACGACGAGGACCGTCAGGCCGTAGGAGAGGTACCAGGCAAGCCCCATGAGCAGACCGGCACCCACAGCAGCGAGGCCGGGCATACGTGTGGTGCGGGTGGCCGCCAGCGAGAGCAGTGCCACCGCACAGGACGAGACACCGGCGAAATAGCCGTCGGCGCTGGCACCGATCCACACCGCCGCCGGGGCCAGCACCAGGAACGGGGCCGCCCGCCGGGCCAGTTGCTCACCACACAGCGCCCGCACGGTCACCACGACCGCGGCCGCGAACGACGACCCGACGGTGATGCACCAGGCTGCCGCCCAGGCGCCACCACTCAACCCGATACGGTCCAGGCCGACGAACGTCAGCAGTGCGCCGGGCGGGTGGCCGGCCACATGCGCCGGCCAGATGTGGGGCGAGCCGACCAGGATGTGGTGCGTGAAGTCCCGCAGGAAAGCGGGCACATCGTGCACGCGGTCGACCGCCCGCAGGTACTCCAGACTGCTGGTCAGCCGCCCGGCGACGCCACGCTCCCCACCGTCCACGAGCGCCAGCGACCACGTCCATGCCATTGCCGCGCCCCAGACGGCCGGCACCAGCGCCCGCCACGACAGACGCCGCGCAGTCGGCGGGCCGTAGACCACCACCAGCGCGGCGACGGCGAGAGCCGCCGGCGTCCCCGGGCCGGCATGCGGCAGCCACCACGCATACAGCGGAGGCCACCCCAGCCGCAGAATCCCCTCCGAACCGTAGACGGTCCTGTTGAGGAGTCGTCCGATGACCACCGCCAGCACGAACAGCACGACCGCGGCCACCACCGCCCACACATCGCGTCGGCACTCCCGCTTCTGCGCACTCTTCGCCACCGCGTCACCCTGAGCCGGGACGGCTGACCGTTCGCTGACCTTACGGTTCGACACAGCGGATCACATCGTTCGCGGTATGGGCGGCTCGGTCCGGCCGGCGGTGTGCCGCTCATCGTGATGGCCCGGCGGCCGGGCCGGCGGCAGCGGCACGGTCGGTCGCCGACGACCACCCCGACAGCCGAACAGGCCGTTGCGGCGCGAGCCGGTGGGCTTCAGCAGACCGCGGACCGCGGGGGCTTCGGCCTGCTGACGGTGGCGGCCGCATCGCCCGGCTCGGCCCAGCTTGCTGCGGGAGGCTGACGCATTCCCGGTGTTCCGGCGCCGTTCGGCCGCCGGGCGGGCCCGTGGCCGTACGGTCGGTGGCATGTTGGTCCTGGTCACCGGAGGTGCGGGCTTCATCGGTTCGCACGTCGTCACCGCCCTCACCGGCGCCGGGCACGGCGTGCGCGTGCTCGACGCGCTGTTGCCCGCCGCGCACCGCACGTCCCCGCCGATCCCCGACGGGGTGGACTGGAGACATGCGGACGTCCGCGACCCGGAGGCTGTGGCCGAGGCCCTGCGGGGGGTCGACGCCGTCTGTCATCAGGCGGCGATGGTCGGGCTCGGCAAGGATTTCGCCGACGCCCCCGCCTACGTGGGCTGCAACGACCTGGGCACCGCGGTGCTGCTGGCCGGTATGGCCGGGGCCAGGGTGCGGCGTCTGGTGCTGGCGAGTTCGATGGTGGTCTACGGAGAAGGGCGCTACGAGTGCCCGGAGCACGGTGTCGTACGGCCGGGGCCGCGCACGGTGGCCGACTTGGAGGCGGGACGCTTCGAACCACCCTGCCCGAGGTGTGGTGAGCCGCTCGTGCCCGGCCTGGTGGCCGAGGACGCCCCGCTCGATCCGCGCAACGTCTATGCCGCCACCAAGCTCGCGCAGGAGCACCTTGCCTTCGCGTGGGCGCGTGCCGTCGGCGGGCGGGTGGCCGCGTTGCGCTACCACAACGTGTACGGGCCCGGGATGCCGCGTGACACCCCGTACGCCGGCGTCGCCGCGCTGTTCCGGTCCGCGCTGGAGCGCGGTGCGGCACCGCGGGTGTTCGAGGACGGTGGCCAGCGGCGGGACTTCGTCCATGTCAGGGACGTGTCCCGGGCCAACCTCGCGGCCCTGGACGGTCTGCCCGGTCTGCCGGAGGGGACCACGCAGGCGTACAACGTCGGCAGCGGCGAGCCGCACACGGTGGGGGAGATGGCCGCCGCCCTGGCAGCGGCGCACGGTGGGCGGACGCCGGTTGTCACGGGGGAGTACCGGCTCGGCGACGTCCGCCACATCACCGCCTCCTCGCGCAGGCTGCGGGACGAACTGGGCTGGAAGCCGGAGGTCGCGTTTGCCGAGGGAATGGCGGAGTTCGCGACGGCCTCGCTACGAACCGGCTGACGTTCCCTCCGGCCCGGAATTCCGGCCCCGACGCACACGAAGGGCCGGCCCCCTCCCGTACGGATTCAGCGCCACCGAGTCTCGCACCGCCAGTCGGCATTCGGCGGAAGCAGCAGAGGGTGTCAGCGATCCGCAAATTCCCTTTTGCTCCCTATGAATCCTTTCTCCATAGAGTGAGCGGCATGACCGAGACATCCCCTTCTTCGGCTTCTCCTGTGGACGTGGTGCTGCCCTGTCTCGACGAGGCCGAGGCCCTGCCGTGGGTGCTGGGCCGAATCCCCTCGGGCTGGCGCGCGATCGTCGTCGACAACGGCTCCGTCGACAACTCGGCGGACATCGCCCGCGCCCTCGGGGCGCATGTCGTCCACGAGCCGCAGCGCGGCTTCGGCGCCGCCTGCCACACCGGCCTGACCGCCGCCACCGCCGACGTCGTCTGCTTCTGCGACTGCGACGCCTCCCTCGATCCCGCACTTCTGCCCGCTGTCGGCGGGCCCGTCCTCGACGGTTCCACCGACCTCGTACTGGGCCGCCGCAGGCCCGTCACACGCCGCTCCTGGCCACTGCACGCCCGCCTGGCCAACCTGGAACTGGCCCGTCTGATCCGCCGGCGTACCGGACTGCGGCTGCACGACCTGGGCCCGATGCGCGCCGCCCGCCGCCAGGCCCTGCTCGCTCTGGACCTGACCGACCGACGCTCCGGCTACCCGCTCCAGATGGTGGTCCGTGCCGCCGACGCAGGCTGGCGGGTGGCGGAGACGGATGTGCCGTATTACCCGCGCACGGGCCGCTCCAAGGTCACCGGTACCTGGCGGGGCACCTGGCAGGCGGTACGGGATATGCGGGCCGTCCTCGCCGAGCGGCCCGTCACCGGCCCGGTGTCCGCGGCGACCACCCCAGGAACCGGGCGGTGAGCGCCCGGCTCACGGACACGCTGCTGGTCATCGCCAAAGAACCGGTGGCGGGGCGGGTCAAGACGCGGCTCACCCCGCCCTACACGCCCCAGGAGGCGGCCGCTCTGGCCGAGGCAGCCCTTGCCGACACCCTGCACACGGTGCTCAGGGCCCGCGTCCGGCGCCGAATCCTGGTTCTCGACGGTGTTCCCGGCCCCTGGATGCCGGCCGGATTCGACATCGTGTCCCAGGGCGCCGGTGGCCTGGACGAGCGGATCGCGGCCGCCTTCGGCCACTGTGACCGTGGACCGGCCCTCCTGGTCGGGATGGATACCCCCCAACTGACCACGGACCTCCTTGCGCAGGTCGGCCGGGACGGCGCCGATGCCTGGTTCGGACCGGCCGCGGACGGCGGATTCTGGGCGCTGGGTTTCGCCGACCCGGCACGCGCCGCAGCCCTTGTACGAGGCGTGCCGATGTCCACCGACCGCACGGGGGCGATCCAGCGGCGCCGACTCGCCGAAGCGGGGCTGAGCGTGAGCGACCTGCCGGTGCTGCGCGATGTGGACACCGCCGCCGACGCCGTCGAGGTCGCCGCCTGCTGCCCGCCCGGCTCGCGCTTCACCACCACCCTGAACTCGCTGGCGGGGGCCGGGCGGTGAGCGGCACGGCAAGCGGCAACGACCCGGGCCCTTGCCGAGTGGACAACGCAGACCGCGGCCCGAAGGTGTCCGCAGACCGTGGTGGTACGGCCGAGGGGCGGGCCGTGGCGGCCGGCCGGCGGGGCTGCCGTGAAGTGTCTCGTCTCGTCAGGGCCGGGAAATCTCTGGCGAAGTAGACCAATCCGCCCGCGCGGGGGCTCCGAATCCCGGGCATGAGTACGCGACAGAGGACCCTTCTGCACGCGGCCCCGGGTGCGCTGAGCGGCCTGGTCGCCGGGTACGCGGCGCTTGCCGTGGCGGAGTTGGCCGCTGTCGCAGTGAGGCCGGAGGCCGGCCCGGTCACGGCGGTGGGCGGCGCGGCCATCGACCGTACGCCCGCGGTGGTCAAGGACTGGGCGATCCGGAACTTCGGAACCGACGACAAGCTGGTCCTGCAACTGGGCATCCTCGTCGTGCTCGCGGTCTTCGCGATGGCGCTCGGCGTGCTGGCGCAGCGGCTGCGGAGGGTGGCTTCGGCGGGCGTCCTCCTCTTCGGGGCGGTGGGCGCCTGGGCGGCCACGGGACGTCCCGACTCGCCCGGGGCGCTGGATGCGGTCCCTTCTGTGGTGGGGGCCCTGGTCGCGGCGGCGGTGCTCTATCTGCTGGCCGGGTGCCCGGCTGCGTCCGGCCGGCCATGGAAGGCGCCCTCGACGGCCTCGGGGATGGACCGCCGTGGCTTTGTCGTCGGTGTGGCCGGGGTGGCTGCGGCTTCCACGGGCATCGGGTTCCTCGGCTTGCGGCTGAATGCCGCCGGCACCAAGCAGGCCGCGGCGTCCCGGGCCACGGTGACGCTTCCCCCGCCCGACTCGGCCGCGCCGAAGCTGCCGCGCGGGGCGGATCTCAAGCTGCCGGGGCTGAGCCCGTTCACCACGGCCAACCGCGACTTCTATCGCGTCGACACGGCACTGACCGTGCCGCGCGTGGACGTCGGTACGTGGAAGCTGCGCATCCATGGCAAGGGGGTCACCCGGCCGCTGACGGTTGACTTCCAGGAGCTGCTGGCCAGGCCGCTGATCGAACGCGACATCACCATGACCTGCGTGTCCAACGAGGTCGGTGGCTCCTACGTCGGGACCGCCCGCTGGCTCGGTGTCAGGCTCGCCCAGCTGCTGCGTGAGGCCGGCGTGCGGCCCCCGTCGAAGGGCGGCCCCGCCGATCAACTCCTCGCCCGCTCCGTCGACGGCATGACGATCGGCACCCCGGTCGAGACGGTCATGGACGGACGGGACGCCTTGCTGGCCGTCGGGATGAACGGTGAGCCGCTGCCCTTCGAGCACGGCTTCCCCGTCCGCATGCTCGTCCCCGGGCTGTTCGGCTACGTCTCCGCGTGCAAGTGGCTCCAGGACATCGAGCTGACCACGTTCGATGCGTACGACGCGTACTGGGTCAAGCGCGACTGGGCAGCCAGGGCGCCCATCAAGACCGAGTCCCGGATCGACACCCCGAAGCCGTTCGCGAGCCTCACAGCCGGCACGGTGGCCGTGGCCGGGGTCGCCTGGGCCCAGCACAAGGGCATCGACGGTGTCGAGGTCCGTGTCGACGGTGGTGACTGGCAGCGGGCCGAACTGGCTGCCGAGGGCCCGGTCGACACCTGGCGGCAGTGGTGGTGGCGGTGGCCTGCGAAGTCCGGCACCCACACGCTCGAAGTCCGTGCCACCGACCGCACCGGCTACACCCAGACCGACAAGCGCGCCCGCCCCGTCCCCGACGGCGCCTCCGGCTGGCACTCGGTGGTGGTCACCGTGACCTGACACCCCCACCACAGACCACGCGCACCTCAGACAGACAACACCCTCTACATCGGGAGAACTTCCGTGAACGCTCTGCGTATCCGCCGTACCGTCCTTGCCGTCACCGCCGCCGCTGTGCTGCCGGTCGCCCTGGCCGCCTGCTCCGGCGACAAGGAAGCAGGGAACAAGGACAAGAACTCCGACATGTCCTCGTCCTCGGCCAAGCCGTCCAAGGACAGCGCTGCCGACGGCGGGATGAACGCCATGGCCAAGCCGTTCGGGCCGGCCTGTTCCGCCGTGCCCAAGGACGGCAAGGGCAGCTTCGACGGCATGGCCAAGGACCCCGTCGCCACCGCTGCCTCCCACAACCCCGCGCTGTCCACCCTGGTAAGCGCCGTCAAGAAGGCCGGTCTGGTCGACACCCTCAACAGCGCCAAGGACATCACCGTCTTCGCGCCGACCAACGACGCGTTCAACAAGATCCCCAAGGCTCAGCTGGACAAGGTCCTCGCCGACAAGGACATGCTGACCAAGATCCTCACCGGCCACGTCGTCGGGCAGAAGGCCGCGCCCAAGCAGCTCGCGGACGGCTCCTTCGACACGCTGGCGAAGAGCAAGCTGACCACGGCCGGTTCCGGGGAGTCCTACACGGTCGACGACTCCGCCAAGGTCGTCTGCGGCAACGTCCAGACCGCCAACGCCACCGTCTACATCATCGACAGCGTCCTGCTGCCGAAGCAGTAACCGGCACCCGCGGTGGCCCGGGCACCCGGGCCACCGCGGTGGGCGCCTGGTGTTACTACGGACTCAAGGCATGGTCGTCCCTCTTCGGCCGCAGCAAGGCCGGCGAACTCACCTACTACAGCTCCTTCGCCGGCCAGTCGAGCAGACGGGCGCCGATGACGGCGGTGTGCAGGGTGTAGCGGTGCACGGGGTCGGCCGGGTTGGAGCCGGTGAGCTGGTGAATGCGGCCCAGGCGATAGGTCAGTGCCCGGACGCTCAAAGACAGGCGCCGGGCGGCTTCCGCCGAGACACATCCCGAGTCGAAGTACGCGGTCAGCGTCTCCATCAGCGGTTCGGCGCCGCCGCGGGCCTGCCGGAGCGGGCCGAGGGCGCTGCGGACGAGGTCCGCCATGGCCTCGCGGTCCCGGGTGAGGACGGGGTAGACGAGAAGATCGGCGGCATAGAGGACCGGGTCGTCGAGGTTCATGCGCTCTGCCAGTCCGAGGGCGTTCAGGGCCTCTTGGTAGGACTGGACGACGCCGCCGGCGCCGGGGTGGGTGCGGCCTACCGCGACCCGGCCTCCGTCCGTGGCCGCGTGGGCCTGCTTGGCGAAGGAGGTCAGGACGTCCGTCTGGTCCCCGGGCGCGATGCAGATCAGGCGCCCGTCCTTGGTGGTGAGCAGTATCTGGCGGTCGCCGAAGCGCCCCAGGAGGGCGAGTTCCACGCGGCGTGCGACCGGGTCGGCCTCGGAGTAGGCGGCGGTGCCCTCGGCCACGGCGACGGCGTGAGCGTGGGAGAAGCGCAGGCCGAAGCGTTCGGCACGTTCGGCCAGACGCCCCAGGTCGGCGCTGCCGTGGAGCAGGTCGTCGATGAATTCGCGCCGTTCGGCCTCTTCTTGGCGTACGGCGAGGTGCTGCGCGCGCTCGAAGCCTTCGGCGAGCGCATCGACGACCTGTGCGACGGCGGCGAGGGCACTGTCGGCGTGCGCCGACGCGTGACGTGGCCAGGCGGCGCGGGTGACCGTGAGGTGACCGTTGATCAGGGAGCGCAGGCTGTGGCCCGCCTCGGCCGCCTGCTCGCCGGCCGTGCGCCGCGAGGCGAGTTCGTCACGGTTCAAGAGGCGCCCGGTCCGTGCCACTTCGTCGAGGGTCCGGTCGTATCCGTCCAGGAACTCCTCGGGTATCTCCCGCCGTGCCACTCGTCCCACCCCTTGGCCTATTGCTTGCGCTTTCTTAACACACGGGGCCGGAGAGGCTCGGCGCCGATGCGGAGACCGGCGGGGAGACAGGCAGGAGCCCGCCGACAGCAATCTGTCGGCGGGCTCCTGCCTTCCCCTGTTGGATGGTTAGTCGGTGATCGGGATCTGCCCGTTGGCGGCGGCCCGCTCAGGCACCGATGCCTCTGCCTTCGCGGTCCCACCGCGCTGAGTGACGCCCTTGAGCATCTCGGCGAAGTCGACGCCCGTGGTGGAGCTGAGCAACTCCATTCCCTGGGCGACGTTGTCGGCGACCGTACGGGACAGCCGGCCGGCGCCGTCCGTCGAGATCACGGTCATCTTGTCCACGGCGCTGAGCGGTTCGGACGCCTTGGCGACGACCTGCGGCAGCGCCTCGACCAGCATCTGGAGCATGGCCGCATCGCCGTACTGCGCGAACGCGTCGGCCTTCCTCTGCATCGCTTCGGCCTCCGCCGAGCCCTTCGCCGCGATCGCCGCCGCGTCGGCCTCGCCCTCGATCCGCACCGCCTCGGCGAGCGCCGCACGGTGCAGCTTCTCGCCCTCACCGGTCAGCCGGGCACGCTGGGCCTCCGCCTCGGCCTCCTTGACCCGGGCGACGCGCCGGGCCTCGGCCTCCTGCTCGGCCTGGTAGCGGGCGGCGTCGGCGGGCTTGCGGACCTTGGTGTCCAGTTCCCGGTCGGTCAGTGCGGCCTGCCGCTCGGCGACCTTCTCCTGCTCGGAGAGGACCTCCTGCTGACGTGCGGCTTCGGCGAGCGGACCCGCGGCATTGGCTTGGGCAGCCGCGGCCTCGGTCTCGACGCGGATCTCCGCCTGCTTCAGGTTGAACGTCCGCTCGGCGATGGCGATCTCCTCGGCCGCCTTCAGCCGGGCCTGCTCCGAAGCGCGCTTCGCGTTCGCCTCGGCGATGTCGGCCTCCTGGCGGGCGCGGGCGGCCTCCGGCCGGCCCAGGTCCTCCAGATAGGAGCCCTCGGTGGTGATGTCCTGGATCTGGAACGCGTCCAGAATCAGGCCCTGCCCGGACAGGCTCGCCTCGGCCTCCTCCGCGACCTGCCCGGCGAAAGCGGCCCGGTCGCGGATGATGTCCTCGACCGACATCCGGCCGACGATGGCCCGCAGCGCTCCGGAGAGCACTTCCTGGGTGAAGCCGACGATGCCGTCCTGCTGCTGCAGGAAGCGCTGCGCCGCGGCCCGGATCGCATCCTCGCTGCCGCCGACCTTCACGATCGCGACGCCTTCGAGGTTGGCCTTCACGCCGCGCAGGGTGACGGCACCCCGGACGGCGACCGGGATGTGCCGGCTCGACAGGTCCAGCGAGAACTTCTGCTGGACGAACGGGACCACGAAGACGCCGCCACCGACCACGACCTTCTGGCCGCTGTTGTCGATGCTGACCTGCCCGGTCTCCGGGTCGATGGACTTCTTGCCCCGCCGTCCGGTGATGAGGAACGCCTCATTGGGCCCCGCGACCTTGTAGCGGGTGATGACGACGAGGGCGAGCAGGACGAGGAGTACGACGACTCCCACGACGGCGGCAATGACTGGACTCATAGCGGAGATCCCCCCTGCCTTCCCAGGGGTCGGCAGATCGAGTGGTGGTGTGTGTTCGGTGGTCTGATGTGGGTGGTCCGGGTTCGGTGGTGGGAGACGGCTCCGGCCACCCGTCGAGGAGGGAGTGGCCTGCGAGGAGAAGGTGTCGGTCGGTCAGCGCTCGACGGGCCGGACGGCCACCGAGGTGGACGAGAGCGGCGCCTCCACCCAGACCTCAGCCCCTCGGGCCACGGGAACCGCGCTCTTGGCCGCCAGCTTCACGGGATGGCCCCCGAGACGAATCAGCACTTCCCCGTACCCGTCGGCGGGAATGGCGGTCACCACCGATCCCGCCGTGCCGATCAGGTCCTCCTGGCGCGGAGTCGCATCAGTCTGATCGCGCATCAGCACCCGGCTGAACTTCCATGCGAGCCAGCCGGCGGCGGCCCCGGCGAACACGCCGATTCCCGCGGCGGCACCCGGACCGAGGCCGGTGCCGCCCAGCAGAATCGCGCCGCTGAAACCGAACATCGACAGGAATCCTGCGATCACCGGAAGCGACAGCAGACCGTCGAAGAGCCCGTCCAGAGCCCCTCCGAAGGTCCCTTCGAGGACACCGTCAAAGACCAGCGAGAGCACGAGCAGCACGATGCCTGCAATGCCGAGGCCAAGAAACCAGGTCACCTTGAACGCCCTCCCCCGTTCCCTCAAATCGCTTGAACGGGAAGGATCGTCGCACGCACGACCGGTGCGGCACATTGCCGGTTTCCGGCAATCTTTACGCGTCTTTAATGCCGCCTCGTATCACGTCACCGGCTGCCGCTGCCCGGCCAGAGGATCACCTTCGGCATCGGCGGCCAGGTCCTGGGCAAGTCAGTGCGTGGCCCCGCCCGGACCAGGCCGGTGTCCTCCAGGACGTCCATGTGGTCCTGGACGGTGTTGTTGGTCTGGGTGGCCGGTCGCCGGATCAGGGTGTTCTTGGTGGTGGCGCGGACCTCGCCGATGGTGATGAAGATCTTGCCGTGGGAGGCGCGGAGCAGGTCGACGAAGAGCTGGTCGAACTCCTTCCCCCGGGCCTTCTCCAACTGGCTCACCCCGCCCTGCTGTTCGGCGGTGGCCCGGTCGGGGATGGGGACGCTCAGCGCCTCGGAGTCCTGGCGATGGCGGGCGGCGCCACGCTGACCTTTGCATTAGGCAAAGAAGCGGATTGAGGCAACGATGCTCACACCAGCCGACAGGCGAGGCTCATGGGCTACTATCCCGTTCCTTCGCGCCGCCTTCTGACCTTGTCCGTGCCGGGGGGCCTGGCCGGAGGCTTCAGAGGGCGTTTCGCGGGGTTGATGCCTCCTTTTCGTCGTGTGGCTCGGGTGAGGTCTTGCGGGTATGGGCTTCGGGCGTCGTAGTTGTGCGGTGCGGTTGAGGATGTGGCGCGGGATGACGGGGCTTCCGGCGTGGTGACCGCAGATGTGGAGCCGGGGGAGCGGAGCCGGCCGGAGGGGGCGGGCGAACACACGACCGACGGGGGATCATGACGGAGTATCTGGGGCCACTGGAACTGGTCGGGGACCGCTGGATCATCGGGGACCCTAAGCGGGAGGGCGGCTCGTGCCTGGTCCTCACCGCCGAGGGCATGGAGCAGCATGAGCCCGGAGCGCCGGAACCCCTGGCCGTCGTCCCGTGGTCCAAGTTCGTGGAGCTGGATATCCGAGCCACCTATCAGGCGTGGCACGCCACTCGCACCATGGGCGTGCTGGGCGTTCTCGGCGGCCACATGGAGACCGGCCGCAGTGGCTGTTCCGTGGGTGGACTCCTTCGCCACCCGTACGAGCCCTGGTCGGTGAACTACACCCATCACGAGCGCCCCTACACAGGCAACCACGTCTACGTGGTGAAAGCCCTGTTCCGGAGGACGTCCGAAGTGAGGGCATTGCACCGCCTGGGTGACCCGGAGTGGTTGGGGGCGGCTGTCACCCGGCTGGCGCCGTTGTCTGCCTGGTGGGCCCCCTCGCTGAATCGCCAGGTGAGGGAGATCATCGAGGACCTCAGCGCCTGAGTCGGTTCGGTGAGATCGGCCGCGAGGGCCGGGGCCACAGTCGCCGCCGGGGCGTTCGGCGAGCACTTCGGCCACGGATCGGGCGGTAAGCGTGCCCAGGTAGCGCCCTTGGGTGTCCGGGACCGGCAGTGCTCCGTGAACGGTCGGACCAACTGGTCTCCTGCTTCCTCGGGTCTTGAGGGTGATGGCGCCGCTGTTGCCGCCGGACGGTAGAAAGGGGGCATGGCCGAGAGCGGAGCCCCCATGAGGGGCGTGGACGACGTGGATGCCGTAACCCGAGCGGTGCTCACGGCGTCGAGGCTGCTGGTCGCGGTCTCCGCGCGGTCACTCGGTGAGGTCGAGGAGCGGGTGACGCTTCCCCAGTTCCGGATGCTGGTGGTGCTCGCCACGCGAGGGACCACCAAGCTGGTCGCGCTCGCCGAACTGCTCCAGGTCGCTCCCTCGACCGCCATGCGCATGGTGGACCGGCTCATCGTGGCCGGTCTGGCGGACCGTCAGGCCAACCCCGGAAACCGGCGCGAGACCCTGCTCCAGCTCACCGACGAGGGGCGGCGCACCGTTGAGGACGTCACCGCCCGCCGCCGCGCGGAGATCAGCACCATCGTCGAACGTCTCGCTCCTGCGCAGCGTTCCGCGCTCATCGACGCGCTCACCGCCTTCAACGACGCGGGAGGCGAACCGCCTGCGGATGCCTTGGAGCCGCATCCCCTGGGATGGGCCGACACCGTGCCGGAGCGCCGAAGCTGAGGCATGTGACGCGACCGTGTCCGTGGACCGTCGGGAGCGGGCAGGTGGCCCGCAGCCTGTTGGGTCAAGTGGGAGGATTGCGAGGGTGACGGTACGAACCAGTGACATTGAGAAAG
This sequence comes from Streptomyces sp. NPDC048612, assembly GCF_043199295.1. Classification (NCBI taxonomy): domain Bacteria; kingdom Bacillati; phylum Actinomycetota; class Actinomycetes; order Kitasatosporales; family Streptomycetaceae; genus Streptomyces; species Streptomyces sp. NPDC048612. Next base: position 118,686 of record NZ_JBICVV010000012.1, on the reverse strand, counting down.
CGGCAGGCGTGCTGCGTGCCGGAGGTCTGGTAGCTCTCCCGACCGAGACCGTCTACGGTCTGGGCGCCGACGCCGAGAATGCCGCCGCGGTCGCGCGTATTTTCCAGGTCAAGGGGCGTCCGCCCGCCCATCCGCTGATCGTTCACATCGGGGCCGCGGAGCAGCTGGACGAGTGGGTCGAGGACGTCCCGGAGGCGGCGCGTCTGCTGGCCGAACGTTTCTGGCCGGGGCCGCTCACGCTGGTCCTGCGGCGTGGTCGCCGGGTTCCCCTCGAAGCGACGGGGGGCCTGGAGACGGTGGCGGTACGGGTGCCCGACCACCCGGTCGCGCTCGCGCTGCTGTCGGCCTTCGGAGGTGGTGTCACGGCCCCGTCCGCCAACCGTTTCGGCTCGGTCAGCCCCACAACGGCAGGCCACGTGGGTGCCGAACTCGGCGAGGCGGTCGACTTTGTACTGGACGGCGGGCCCTGCGAGGTCGGTGTGGAGTCGACGATCGTCGATGTCACGGGCGATGTCCCGAGCATCCTTCGGCCCGGTGGGGTGACGCGTGAGGACCTCGAAGCGGTGCTGGGGCGCCCGGTGGCGGTCCCTGCGGCGAGCCGCGTGCGAGTGCCGGGTCAGCATCCGTCGCACTATGCGCCGCGGGCGAGGGTCGTTCTCGTCGAGCCCGAGAGGGTTGTCGCCGAAGCGGAACTCGCGCAGGAGTTCGGGCACCAGGTGGGCGTCTTCCTTCCCCCGTCCGTCGCCGACACACCGGTGAAAGCGCACGCCGTAGTGGCAGTCCCCACCTCGATGGGCGCCTACGCGCGCGGGCTGTACGGGTTCCTGCGCGAACTCGACCAGCGCGGATGCGATCTCATCGTCGCCTCCCTGCCGGCGGAGGAGGGACTGGGACTGGCGATCGCCAACCGGCTCCGCCGCGCCGCCGGGCCCCGGTCCTCCTCCGCCACCGGCCTCCAGGAGCCCTGAAGGCCGGGCGGGCGGCGCCAGGGGTCACTGTGTGGGGGCAGCAGCCCTGCTCAGACCGTGGGAGGCGACCAGTCGCGCACTGCCGTCGGCCAGCCGGTAGGACAGGCCCGCCACGGCAAGGCGGCCGGCCGCCACCCGCTCGGTCAGGAGGCGGGAGCGGTCCAGCAGCAGGTCGACGGTGTGCCGGATGTGCTCGTCAAGGATCTCTTCGGGCTGCTGGCGTCCGGCGGCGCGTGCCGCCAGCACGCTCGGGGTCACTCGCTCGACGACGTCACGGACGAACCCGGAGGGCACCTTGCCGCCGTCGGCGGCGTCGAGAGCAGCCGCGACGGCCCCGCAGGAGTCGTGGCCCAGGACCACGACCAGTGGGCAGTCCAGCACACTCACCCCGTACTCGATGCTGCCCAGCACCTCCGCACCGGCGACATGTCCGGCGGTGCGGACCACGAACAGATCCCCCAGTCCCCGGTCGAAGATGATCTCGGCGGCCAGTCGGGAGTCGGAGCACCCGAACATCACGGCGAAGGGGCTCTGGGCAGGTGCGGTCTCGGCACGACGTGCGGCGTCCTGGTTGGGGTGCTCGGGCAAGCCGCCCACGAACCGCTGGTTGCCGGCCAGCAGCATCTCGAAGGCGTCATCGGGGGTCGGCGTCAGCGTCTCGTTCATGGCGGCAGAGTACGGTCGGCCCCGCGCAAGCGCGCGGCCGGGGCCGCTGACGGCAGCCTGCTCACCTACGGTCTCGGCCGGCTGGGCGTGGCCACGAGCGGCGTGCCGGCGGGAGGCTGCGATGACGGCAAGGATCACGATGTCGAGGACCAAGGTCGTGCGGGCCACCCAGCGTGGCATGACGCAGATCGTGCAGATCGCGTCTCGCAATTCGAGATGACGACCGATCAGGTCGCCCTGGAAGGGCGTGCGAGTGTCAATTCGGCTCGGTAGTCGGTGAGTTATGGCACGCGACTGGCACGTGCTCCAGAAATGGTCTAGACAACAAACAAGCCCCAGGTCCCTGACCTGGGGCTTCCATGTGGAGCGGGTGACGGGAATCGAACCCGCGCTCTGAGCTTGGGAATCAACGGCGTCTGAGGTCACCATTGAGGGGCTGACCTGCGTGAACGCTGGCATTGAGGCAGGGTCGAGAGTGCCGGAGGGTACCCGTCTTGACCGTGATTGGCCGCCCGTTGGGGCACGCGGAGGGCGCAGCCCCGTGAGGAGGCTGCCAACTGCCGCCAGGCTTTCCTCGCGGAGAGGAAGAGGCGACTGCGGGCATGGGCGCGAAGGATCGGTTTCGGGCAGCAAAGGGCTCCGGCATGGTGATGCCGGGGCCCTCCCGCTGCCGGGGATCAACCAGCAGCCGTGCGGCCGCTGGCCGCGCCCGCGGGGTGGGCTTCCCCGGTGTGTCTTTCCAGGTCAGCTGCTGCGGGAGGAGTCGCCATTTGTACTTTACCTTCCGGAAGGTAAAGTAGAGCCATGACGGGAAACGCAAAACGCCAGATTCTGGACGGCGCGCTCGATCTTCTGCGTGCGGAAGGGGGTGGCGCGATCACTCTGGCCACCGCGGCCAAGCAGGTCGGGCTGACCAAGCCGGGGCTGATGTACCACTTTCCGACGAAGGAAGCCCTGATGCTCGGCGTGGTCGACCACGTCGCCGCCCGGTGGGAGGAGCTTCTGCTCGACCGCCTGGGGCAGCCACTTGAGACGGCCTCGCCGCACCAGCGGATTCGCGCCTACGTCGAGGTGGCACTGGCCGCGCAGTTCGATCGCGCGGACTTCGCGATCTACTCCGACGCCCTGTACCGCGAAGCCCTCACCGCGGCCTGGGTGCGCCGCTTCGAGGGGTGGCTCGACCTGCCCGACGACCTGCCGGCCGCGGCCCGCGGCAGGCTCACGGCCGCACGACTGCTGGCCGACGGCTATTGGATGGCCGCCGCAACCGATGTCTTCCCCGCCCTGGCACAAGACCGCGCTCAGGTGCTCGCGGTCGCCGAAGAGCTCCTGAAAGACGAGACCGCCTCATGAGGAAATGGCTGCTGCTCCTGGCAGCGATCCTGCTCGAAGCCATCGCCACCGTCTCCCTGCGGGCGGCCCTCGACCACCCGGCCTGGTTCGCCGTTGTGGCGATCGGCTACATCGGTTCGTTCGCCGCCCTGACCTTCGCCCTGCGTCAGGGAATGGGCCTCGGCGTCGCCTACGGCATCTGGGGCGCCTCCGGCGTCGCCCTCACCGCCATCCTGGCGACGCTCATCTTCGGCGACCCGCTCACCGCAACCACGGGCCTGGGGATCGCCCTGGTCATCGGCGGTGCCCTGTGTGTCGAACTCGGCTCTCAGGCCGCGCACGCCCGCAAGGAAGGAATAGCCTCATGACCTTGGTCTACCTGGCCGGCGCGATCCTCTCCGAGGTCGCCGCCACCCTGTCACTGCGCATGGCCGCGCGGGCCGGCAACAAGGGGAAGTGGTTCATCGGCCTGGGCGCCGGATACCTGGCCGCCTTCGCCCTGCTCACCCTCGCCCTGCACGGCGGACTGGCCCTCGGCGTCGCCTACGGCATCTGGGCCGCCTCCGGCGTGGCCCTGACCGCCCTCGCCTCCCGCATCCTGTTCAACGAACCCCTCACCAAGGTCATGAGCCTCGGCATCGCCCTCATCGTCGCCGGCGTCCTGACCATCGAACTCGGTGCCGCCCACTGACGCGACCGCCGGAGAGCCCCGCACCAACGCCCTCCAGCGCGACGCCAAGAGCCCAGCCGCCTACCGCCCCACGACCGCCGGACCGCCGCCCACGATCCGCTCCGTGCGTCGCCCGGGCACCGCCGGAGGCACCACATGACGACTCTGCTCGAACAGCGGTACCGCACCGCCCTGCGCCTGCTGCCCTCCTATTACCGTGCCGAGCGGGAGGAGGAGATGGTGGAGACCTACCTGCACGGGATCGACGAGCAGGACCGGGACGAGATGCGCCCCGCCTGGGGCGAGGTGGCCGGCATCGCCGCCCTCGCCCTCCGCACCCGGATGGGCACCGCCGGTGCCCCGGCCCGCTACGCCACGCTCGGCGCGACGGTGCGTCTCTTCGCGCTGCTGAGCGTGTTGCTGCACGCAGCCTCCGCCCTGACCGAACAGGCCATCCTCCTCACCTGGTTCCACGGCGCCCCCGCCCGCTACCGGGAGCTGTTCCTGGGCGGCTCCACCGGCCACGGCACCGCACCGGGGCTCTACGAGGCGGCGCTCTGGCTGCTCCCGCTGGCTTGGACGGTGGCCTACCTGGCGCTGCTGCGCGACCACCGGCGTACCGCCTTCACCTTCGCCGTCCTTGCGGCCCTTCCTGACCTTGCCGCAGTCATCCGACACTCCGTCGCCCTCTCGCTCACGACCGCTGCGCTCGCCTGGCTGACCGTCCTCGCCCTGTGCTGCGGCTTCCACCGCGACGCCCCACGCGCCCGGCTCCCGCTGGCCCCACCCGGGCTGGCCCTCCTGGGCACCTCCGCCTTCATAGCCGCGTTGACCATGCTGTGGCCCGGGATGGCGGACGCGGGAGGGGCCGCCGGATCGGCGTACATCGCTGCGGCCACCGTTTGCCTGGTCGCCCGCCGTCGGTCACCGAAGCGCGTGGCAGACCCCGAACTGCCCCTGGCTCTGGCCACGCTAGGCCTCGCCCTCCTCGTCCAGCGGACTCTCACCCTCGCGTTCCAGGTCCAAGACCACACCCCCAGCTCTCTCATCACCGCCTCCGCCGTTCAGGCGGGCATCATCGCCCTCCTGGCGGCAGCCCTCATACGAAGCGCTTTCTGTGGACGCGTGTGACGAGCAGCTGTCCTGACTGTCGGAGCTGCAAGGATCTATGCCATGGATGTTTCGAGGTCTGTCTACAGTGCAACTGATGCAGGCGAAGGGGAAGTTCGCCCTAGAACGGCACCGCCCCCGTACGCCATGATCCTCATCGAGAGGGGCAGCGGCGACCGAGCAACGCCCCCAGCCGTTCCCCGAGGGAACGAGCCGTCTCACGCATGCAGGGGATGGTCGCGATGCTCGATGATGCGCGCTCAACCACAGGCGGCGCGCGATGCCGGGGTTCTTCGCGGGTGCATCGTGCGGGCCACCCAGCGTGGCGTGATGCCTGTCATGCAGATCGCGTCTCGCAATTCGAGATGACGACCGATCAGGTCGTCCCGGAAGGGCGTGCGAGTGTCAATTCGGCTCGGTAGTCGGTGCGTTATGGCACGCGACTGGCACGCGCTCCAGAAATGGTCTAGACAACAAACAAGCCCCAGGCCACTGGCCTGGGGCTTTCATATGGAGCGGGTGACGGGAATCGAACCCGCGCTCTGAGCTTGGGAAGCTCATGTTCTACCATTAAACTACACCCGCGTAATCCCGCCTCTGTGCGAGAGCGGAACATCGTCGCACACTCTACCCCATCGCCGACCCGCGGTGCATTTGGCATGCCCGGAGGGCGTGTGGCGGGGGTGTGTTCCGGGGTGGGATGTGGGTGCGGGGTGCGGGAGTTGGGGCGTACGGTGGGGCGGCGGAGTGCCGCGTGTGGTGGCTTCCGGTTCATCCCCTAATGTGGCTTTTGTTGTCCACGCAGTTGGGAGAGGGACTTGATGGAGCGCACCGTCGTACGTTGTGCCGAGGGCCACGTGTTCAGCACCGCTTCGTTCCCGATGCAGACCACCGACCGGCTCGGTCCCGGACGGCTGTTGCGCTGCCCGCGCTGCGCTCGGCTGCGGCACTCGGTGCCCGTCGAGCACGCGAAGCGGTAGCGAGCGAGAGAAGCGAGCGCGGAGTGCGGAAGCGATCAAGGACACCACGTACTTCGTGAGGTTCGTGAGAGACGCCAGGCACTTCGTGGGAATCGTGAGAAAGGACGCCACGGCACTTCCGTGACAGTGGCGGCCGGGGCCCTGTGAGAGAGACAGGGGCCGGCGAGAGGACGAGGAGTGGGCGAGGGGCCCGGTCTCCCTGGTGGGGGGCCGGGCCCTCGTCGTGCGGGCGCGTATCCTCATCTGCGTGCTTCTCTCAGACAAGGACATCCGGGCCGAGATCGATGCTGGTCGGGTGCGTATCGACCCCTACGAAGAGTCGATGGTGCAGCCGTCCAGCATCGACGTGCGGCTGGACCGCTACTTCCGGGTGTTCGAGAACCACCGGTACCCCCACATCGACCCCGCCGTCGAGCAGCCCGACCTGACGCGTGAGGTCGTGCCCGAGGGCGATGAGGCGTTCATCCTGCACCCGGGTGAGTTCGTACTGGCCTCGACGTACGAGGTCATCACGCTGCCCGACGATGTGGCGTCCCGGCTTGAGGGGAAGAGCTCGCTGGGGCGGCTGGGGCTGCTGACGCACTCCACCGCCGGGTTCATCGACCCGGGGTTCAGCGGGCACGTGACGCTGGAGCTGAGCAATGTCGCCACGTTGCCGATCAAGCTGTGGCCGGGCATGAAGATCGGGCAGCTGTGCATGTTCCGGCTGACCTCGCCGACCGAGCACCCGTACGGCAGTGAGAAGTACGGCTCGCGCTACCAGGGGCAGCGCGGACCGACGCCGTCCCGGTCGTTCAAGAACTTTCACCGTACGCAGGTATGACACGGCCGCGTCGGTGTGGGCGGCGCGCTCAACAGGGCGGGCGCGTGGCAGAGGGTGTGGACACAGAGGGTCTGAGAGAGATACGTGAGTGACGTGCGGGAGAACCTGACGTACGAGCGGTTCGGCGGGGCGATCCGTGAGCTGGCGCAGACGATCGCCGATGACGGGTACGAGCCCGATGTCGTGCTGTCGATCGCCCGCGGCGGTGTCTTCGTCGCCGGCGGTCTGGCGTACGCGCTGGACTGCAAGAACATCCACCTGGTGAACGTGGAGTTCTACACCGGGGTGGGCACCACCCTGGAGATGCCGGTCATGCTGGCGCCGGTGCCGAACGCGATCGACTTCTCCGAGAAGAAGGTGCTGATCGCCGACGACGTCGCCGACACCGGGAAGACGCTGAAGCTCGTGCACGACTTCTGCCAGGGGACGGTGGCCGAGGTCCGCAGCGCGGTGATCTACGAGAAGCCGCAGTCGCTGGTGAAGTGCGAGTACGTGTGGAAGCGCACGGACGAGTGGATCAACTTCCCGTGGAGCGTCGAGCCGCCCGTGGTGCGGCGCGAGGGCCAGGTTCTCGACGCCTGAGGTCACAGAGCCGGCCGACTGCCGCTCCCGGTAAGGGAGTTGGGGGTCGGCCGGCTTTGTGCTGCGCCGCTTTCGGCCAATCCCGTTGCGGGTGTTCCGCTGTGGGCCGCCTCCGAGTACAACCCGCGGTGACGGCAGACGGAGGGGAGGCCCCATGGTGCGGGCGAGACGCGGGCGAGGGACGTTACGCGGGTGGAGACACGGGCCGGGTACGGGGCGCGGGCGGCTGCGGGCCGTCGTGGCGGTCTCGACGGCGGCGCTGACCCTGGTGGGCACGATGGCGGCGGGCGGGGCGAGTGCCGCCACCGGGGCCGCGGGGGGCGCGGAACGCGCCGGACCCGTGGCCACCCGGCCGCTGGCGCCCGCGCTGGAGCAGATCCGGGCGCGGGAGGCGAAGCGGCTCTACGGGGACCCGGCCGAGCGGCCCCTCGGGGAGCGCAAGACCTCGGTGATCTCGCTGGGGGACAGCGAGATCTCGGGGGAGGGCGTCGGGACGTACGAGCAGGGCACGGACGGGCCGGACAACTGGTGCCACCGGTCACCGGACTCCGCGATCCACCGGACCGGGATCGGCGCGGAGGTGACCTACAACGCCGCCTGCTCGGGCGCGGGCAGCGACAACATCGTGATCGGCGGCAGCAAGCAGTACGCCGATGAGCTGGTGCAGAGCGACAGCCTCGCCGTCGCGGCCCGTAACACCCGGCTGAAGATGGTCCTCCTGGTGGCCGGCGCCAATGACGACCTGCAGTTCGGGCCGGTGATGACGGACTGCGTCACCCGCTGGTTCCTGCTGCAGGGCACCTGCGAGCCGAAGTACCAGCCGGGCTGGCGGGCACGGGTCGACGGGCTGGTGCCCAAGGTCGAGCGGACGGTCGGCGACCTGCGGACCGTGATGCGGGACGCGGGGTACGCGGACGGCGACTACCGGCTCGTGGTGATGTCGTATCCGAGCCCGATCGGGCCGGACGTGGAGGACAACCCGCGGTACCCGGGCAAGCTGCCGGGCGGCTGCACCGGCTACACCTCCGATGCGGGCTGGGGGCGCAACGCCGCCGTGCCGGCGTTCGAGAAGGGGGTGCGGAAGGCCGCGCGGGACAGCGGCGCGACCTATCTGGACGCCTCGCGGCTGTTCCACGGGCACGAGGTCTGCATGGAGGACACCTGGGCCCGCGGGCTGTATGTGAACCTCTCCAACCCCTTCCCGCCGAACTCCAACTCGGTGCGGCAGTCCTTCCACCCGAACGCCCGCGGGCACGGCGCCTTCGCGTCCTGTCTGACCCAGCTGTACGCGTCCGGGCTGCGCGAGGCCTCCTGCGCCGACCCGGCGAGCACCGGGCAGCCGAAGCTGTACCCGGGGGCCTGGGACGACGCGTACCGGCCGCTGAAGAACGCCGCGACCGGGAGCTGTGTGGACGCGGCCGGGGGCGCCAGCCGCAACGGCACGGCGGTCGGCGGCTGGGACTGCCACGGCCAGCGCAACCAGGGCTGGTGGTACGACACGGAGCAGCGGTCGCTGCATGTCGAGCTGACCCAGGACCGGTGCCTGGACGTGCCGGGAGGGCGGTACGAGGCCGGGGCCGCGCTGGTGCTGTGGAACTGCTCGGGCACGGCCAACCAGCGCTTCGTACGGGCCGACGGTGGCACGATCCGGCCCGCCGCCGCGACGTCCCTGTGCCTGACGCTGGCCGGGGCGAAGGAGCCGCTGCGGCTGCAGGGGTGCGACGGGTCGGCCGGGCAGCGGTTCGCCTAGGAACGGGCCGTTCGCCCGACGGGCGAACGGGCGCGAGCCGCCGCATGGCGAGGGGCCCGCTCCGGAGCCGAGTGCTCCGGGGCGGGCCCCTCGCCGTGGCCGGTGTGGCCCCTACAGGGTGCCGAGCTTCACCAGGGCGAGCAGCGCGACCAGCTGGATCGCGGCGGCGCCGAGCGCCTTGGGCCACGGGAGGTCGTGCGACTTGCTGACCATGGAGGTGAGCAGATAGCCGGTGGCGAGCCAGGTCAGCCAGCCCAGGACCTGGACCAGGGTGCTGTCGCCGCCGAGGAACATCGCGAAGAGCAGCCGGGGCGTGTCCGAGAGCGTCATGATCAGCATGGCGAGGCCGATGGTCGGCTGCCAGGCGCCGTCGCCGCCGAGCTGGCGGGCCATGGTGTGGGTGACCGCGCCCAGTATCAGGCTGCCGACGATGAACATCACGGCGGTGATCCCGACCCACGGGATGATGTTGGAGAGGGTGGCGTTCAGCACATCCTCGCGGGCCTTGTCGAAGCCGAAGACCGCGAGCACGCCGTAGGCGAAGGTGACGATCAGCGCCGGGACCCAGACCGCGTGGTCGCGCATCTGCCAGAACGTGGCGTCGGGGCGCAGCACGATGCCCGACAGCAGCTGCTTCCACTCCAGCCGGGGGCCGGCCGGGGGCGCGCTGGTCTGGCCGGCGCGGTAGGTGCCGCCGGCCCCGTACTCGTCGGTGCCGCCGTCGTGGGAGCCGGCGGGCGGGCCGTAGGCGTCCGGGGCGTCACCGACGCTGAACTGCTGGGTGTGACCAGCGTTGTTGTCGTTCGAATACGGTGCGTAGGACTGCTGGGGTGGGTAGCCCCCGTCGCCGAAGTACTCGGGCTCGCCGTACTGCCCGTGCGGCTGCCCCTGCGGTCCGCCGCCGTACTGCTGCGGTGCCGGCTGCCACTGCCCAGGCGGCGAGGGGGGCTGCTGCCCGTACGGCCCTTGCTGCCCGTACGGTGCCTGCTGCCCCTGGTGCCCCTGCTGTCCGTTCTGCGCGGGGCGGGCATCCCGTCCGCGACCCATCCTGAATCCAGCCACGTACTCGAAAGTACCTGGTCCGCGTGGATCGGGTGGCGGAGCCGGGGGGTCGGGCCCCGGTTTGCTGCTGACCTGTGACATCCCCTAGGGGGTTCCCCGAGGGGGAACGGGGCCGCGGGGCGGTGTCCAGCGGAGGGTGAGGTCCGCCAGGTTCTCCATGTTGGCGCTGCCGTCGTTGGCGGCCACGACCCGGAAGCCGTGGTGGGCGTAGAACGCCCTTGCGTCGGTGTTGAGTTGAAAGACATACAGGTACAGGCCGTCGGGGCGGTGCCGGCGTGCCGCGGCGAGGAGGGCGGAGCCGATGCCGCGGCGCCGGACGTCGGGGCGGAGGTAGAGCTGTTCGAGCAGCTCGTCCTGGAGGGCCGCGTAGCCGAGGACCTCCGGGCCGCGGACCGCGACGAAGGTGTGACTCTGCGGCAGGACGATCTCCCGTATCCAGCGGGTGACCTCGTCGTGGGTACGGCGCTGGGGCGGCAGATAGGGCATGGTGGCCCGCCGTGACGCCTGGTGGACGGCGGCGATCGCGGGGGCGTCCGTGGGGAGGGCGAGCCGGATCGTGACGGGCGGGGCGGGCGGCGTCTCGCGGGGGGCGGGGCGTGCCGGAGCGCCCGGATCGTCGGCCGTGCCCGTGTCTGTGTTCATGGCCGTCATGCTCGGATGCGCCCCGGGGCCGGGCAACTGTATTAGCCACGGACCACAAATCGGCTGGTGGTCCGTCAGGGGGCCCTGAAATCCGCCGTGGTGAAGGAGAGGGCGGGCCGTGCGGAGAGACCTGACGGGCCGCCGGGGAGGACCGTCACCCGGTCGTGGGCGCGGCCGCGCCGGGTGAGGAGGACGAGGTCGGCGTGGCGGTCGCCGTCGAAGTCGGTGAGGGCGAGAACGGTGGAGTGCGGGCGCCCGGCGCCGGGCAGACGGGGCACGGCGAGGCGGTGGACGGTGGCGGACAGCCCGTGCGCGGTGCCGCTCAGCAGGGCGGGGCGGGTGCCGCCGATCACGAGATCCGGGTGCCCGTCGTGGTCCGCGTCGGCGGCGGCGAGGGTGGGCACGCCGCCGGTGTGCGTACGGATTCCGCCGGGGCGGCCGCCGACGGACAGCAGGCCGTCGGTGTCGGCGGTGACGGAGGTCACGCCCCGTCCGGCCGTGGTGAAGCGCCCGAAGACCGTGGCGTAACCGGGCGGGTAGGCGGTCCGGCCCGCGCGGAGCGGGCCCCGGGGGCCGCCGAGGGCGAGCCGGCCGCGGGCGCGGCGGCCAGGGTCGGCGGTCCGTACGAGGAGGTCGTCGGTGCCGTCGCCGTCGAGGTCGGCCGAGGACAGGGGCGCGGTGGTCGTCAGGGCGGTCCCGGGGACGGCGACGGGCGCGCCGGCCGCCTTCGGGGCGCCGGCGCGGGTGAACGGGCCGCGCAGATAGCTGATCCGGGGGCCGGTGGCGGTGACGGCCAGGTCGTCGGCGCCGTCGCCGTCGAAGTCGCCGCAGACCGGCTGGTCGGGCCACTCGTTGCCGAAGCGCGCCCGGTCCGGGATGCGCAGTGTCACGGCGCGGGCGGCGCCGAGGCCGCGCGGCGAGCCGAAGAGGAGCTGTACGGGGACGGGTGGGCGGCCGATGCCGTCGTAGGGCGGGTCGGTGGTGACGACCAGGTCGCTGAAGCCGTCCCGGTCGAGGTCGCAGACGGTCTCCGCGTCGAAGGACGCGGGGACGGCCCCCTTGGTGGCGGCGGCGTGCCGGGCCGGGATGAGCAACTCCCGGGTGGCCGGGGCGAGTCCGTGTGCGGAGCCGTAGACGATGCCGATGCCCGGGTCGTCGTCGTGGCCGCCGGCCGGTGCGAGCAGGCTGTCGAGGACGAGGTCGGGGTGGCCGTCACCGTTGAAGTCGTGGGCGGTGCGGCTGCCGTGGCCGGCCGGGACGGGGCGGGCCCGCGGGAGGGAGGAGGCCCGGTGCGGCGCGGCGGGGCGCGCGTCGCTTGAGGAGGAGAGCGGACCGCAGGAGCTGAGCAGAAGGGCCAGCCCGAGCCCCGCCGTCGCGGCGAACCGTCGTCCCATGCCGTCCCCACCCCGCCCGTCACTCGTGTCGTCCCTCGCGGCTCCCGATGCTTCCCGGTGGCCCGCCGCCCCGCAACGGCCCCGTACGGGACCGGAAAGGCCGGCGGCCGGGCCCCTGCGAGGGGACCGGCCGCCGGCCGACGCTGCTGTCCGTGCCGCTACTTCACCGGCTCCGGCTCCGGAGTGTCCTCCGGCTCCGGGTCACCGGCCGGGTCCACGGGCGTCCTGACGGAGTCCAGCAGCAGCTGGGCCACGTCGACGACCTGCACGGACTCCTTGGCCTTGCCGTCGTTCTTCTTGCCGTTGACCGAGTCGGTCAGCATGACGAGGCAGAAGGGGCAGGCCGTCGAGACGATGTCGGGGTTGAGCGACAGGGCCTCGTCGACGCGCTCGTTGTTGATGCGCTTGCCGATGCGCTCTTCCATCCACATCCGGGCACCGCCGGCGCCACAGCAGAAGCCGCGCTCCTTGTGGCGGTGCATCTCCTCGTTCCGCAGGCCCGGCACCTTGGCGATGATCTCGCGCGGCGGGGTGTAGACCTTGTTGTGGCGGCCCAGGTAGCAGGGGTCGTGGTAGGTGATCAGACCCTCGACCGGGGTGACGGGGGTGAGCTTGCCCTCGTCCACCAGGTGCTGGAGCAGCTGGGTGTGGTGGATGACCTCGTACTCGCCGCCCAGCTGGGGGTACTCGTTCGCGATCGTGTTGAAGCAGTGCGGGCAGGTCGCGACGATCTTCTTCGACGCCTTCGGCTTCTTGGTCGACTCGTCCTCGTCGTCCTCGCCGAAGGCGGCGTTCAGCGTGGCCACGTTCTCCGCGCCGAGCTGCTGGAAGAGGAACTCGTTGCCCAGACGGCGCGGCGAGTCACCGGTGCACTTCTCGTCGCCGCCCATGATCGCGAACTTCACGCCCGCGATGTGCAGCAGCTCCGCGAAGGCCTTGGTGGTCTTCTTGGCGCGGTCCTCCAGGGCGCCGGCGCAGCCGACCCAGTAGAGGTACTCGACCTCGGTGAGGTCCTCGACGTCCTGGCCGACGACCGGGACCTCGAAGTCGACCTCCTTGGTCCAGGCCAGACGCTGCTTCTTGGCCAGGCCCCAGGGGTTGCCCTTCTTCTCCAGGTTCTTGAGCATCGTGCCCGCCTCGGACGGGAACGAGGACTCGATCATGACCTGGTAGCGGCGCATGTCGACGATGTGGTCGATGTGCTCGATGTCGACCGGGCACTGCTCGACACACGCGCCGCAGGTGGTGCAGGACCACAGGACGTCGGGGTCGATGACACCGTTCTCTTCGAGCGTGCCGATCAGCGGGCGCTCGGCCTCGGCCAGCGCGGCCGCCGGCACGTCCTTGAGCTGCTCCTCGGTCGCCTGCTCGTTGCCCTCCATGTCCTTGCCGCCGCCCGCGAGCAGATACGGCGCCTTGGCGTGCGCGTGGTCGCGCAGCGACATGATCAGCAGCTTCGGCGACAGCGGCTTGCCGGTGTTCCAGGCGGGGCACTGCGACTGGCAGCGGCCGCACTCGGTGCAGGTGGAGAAGTCGAGCAGGCCCTTCCAGGAGAAGTGCTCGACCTGGGAGACGCCGAACTGGTCGTCCTCGCCCGGGTCCTCGAAGTCGATCGGCTTGCCCTCGCTGGTCATCGGCTGGAGAGCGCCGAGGGCCGTGCCGCCGTCCGCCTCACGCTTGAACCAGATGTTGGGGAAGGCCAGGAAGCGGTGCCAGGCCACACCCATGTCGGTCTTCAGCGAGACCGTGATCATCCAGATGAAGGACGTCGCGATCTTGAGGGCGGCGAAGAAGTAGGTGAGGTTCTGCAGGGTGCCGAGGCTCATCCCCTTGAAGAACGCGACCAGGGGGTACGAGACGAAGAACGCCGGCTCGTAGTGGTCGACGCCGTGCTGGGCGCCCTCCAGGGCGTGCAGCGTCACGATGCAGATGCCGACGATGAGGATGACGGTCTCGACGAAGTACGCCTGGCCGGTGTTGGAGCCCGCGAAGCGGGACTTGCGGCCCGCGCCGCCGGGCCGGCTCAGCTGCCGGACGACGATCAGGACGATGATGCCCAGGGTCGTCATCGTGCCCATCGCCTCGACGAACATCTCCCACGGCAGCCAGCCGCCGATGACCGGGATCAGCCAGTCGGCCTGGAAGAGCTGGCCGATGGCGTTGACGATCGTCAGCAGCAGGGTGAGGAAGCCCACCGCCACGAACCAGTGCGCCACGCCGACGACGCCCCAGCGGTTCATGCGAGTGTGGCCGAGGAACTCCTTGGCCACCGTGACGGTCCGCTGGGCGGGAGCGTCGGTCCGGGTTCCTGCGGGCACCGGCTGACCCAGTCGCATCTGCCGGTAGATCTGCAGGAGGGCGCGGCCGAACAGCGCCACGGCGACCGCGATGAGCACCAGCGACACGATGATCGCGGCGAGTTGCATGGGAGGCTCCTCGTACCTGCGAGAGCGGAAAACGGTGGGAACTACTAAGCGGTAACTTTTTTGGTCTGCCGCTGAGGTTACCCATTCTCCTCCGCCCCATGAAGCCGCCCGGCCGGTGATCTGCGTCGCGAAGGCAACCCTCTGTGCGACCCGGGCGTCCTGGTGTGGAGCCGTGGTGACGATAAGAGCGACATAAAACTTGAGCGCGTCCGACTCAGGTCTGTTGACAGGATTTCCCCGGTGCTGCACTCTTGAGCCTGTTCCACTCAAGTCAGCTGGAGGAATTGAAATGGCACGTGCGGTCGGCATCGACCTGGGCACGACGAACTCCGTCGTCAGTGTTCTCGAAGGCGGTGAGCCCACCGTCATCACCAACGCCGAGGGCGCCAGGACCACGCCGTCCGTTGTCGCCTTCGCCAAGAACGGCGAGGTGCTGGTCGGCGAGGTCGCCAAGCGTCAGGCGGTCACCAACGTCGACAGGACCATCCGGTCGGTCAAGCGCCACATGGGCACCGACTGGAAGATCGACATCGACGGCAAGGGCTTCAACCCGCAGCAGATGAGCGCCTTCATCCTGCAGAAGCTCAAGCGCGACGCCGAGGCTTACCTGGGCGAGAAGGTCGTCGACGCGGTCATCACCGTTCCGGCCTACTTCAACGACTCCGAGCGACAGGCCACCAAGGAGGCCGGTGAGATCGCGGGCCTCAACGTCCTGCGCATCGTCAACGAGCCCACCGCCGCCGCCCTGGCCTACGGCCTGGAGAAGGACGACCAGACCATCCTGGTCTTCGACCTCGGTGGCGGCACCTTCGACGTCTCGCTGCTGGAGATCGGCGACGGCGTCGTCGAGGTGAAGGCCACCAACGGTGACAACCACCTCGGTGGTGACGACTGGGACCAGCGCGTCGTCGACTACCTGGTCAAGCAGTTCCAGAACGGCCACGGCGTCGACCTGGCCAAGGACAAGATGGCCCTGCAGCGCCTCCGTGAGGCCGCTGAGAAGGCGAAGATCGAGCTGTCGTCCTCCACCGAGACGACGATCAACCTTCCCTACATCACCGCCTCCGCCGAGGGCCCGCTGCACCTGGACGAGAAGCTCACGCGCTCGCAGTTCCAGCAGCTCACCTCGGACCTCCTGGACCGCTGCAAGACGCCGTTCCACAACGTGATCAAGGACGCGGGTATCAACCTGTCCGAGATCGACCACGTGGTCCTGGTCGGCGGCTCGACCCGGATGCCCGCCGTCGCCGAGCTCGTCAAGGAGCTGACCGGCGGCAAGGACGCCAACAAGGGCGTCAACCCGGACGAGGTCGTCGCCATCGGCGCCACCCTCCAGGCCGGTGTCCTCAAGGGTGAGGTCAAGGACGTCCTCCTGCTGGACGTCACCCCGCTGTCCCTCGGTATCGAGACCAAGGGCGGCATCATGACCAAGCTCATCGAGCGCAACACCACGATCCCGACCAAGCGGTCCGAGATCTTCACGACGGCCGAGGACAACCAGCCGTCCGTGCAGATCCAGGTCTACCAGGGCGAGCGCGAGATCGCGGCGTACAACAAGAAGCTCGGGATGTTCGAGCTGACCGGTCTGCCGCCGGCGCCCCGCGGGGTCCCGCAGATCGAGGTCTCCTTCGACATCGACGCCAACGGCATCATGCACGTGACCGCGAAGGACCTGGGCACGGGCAAGGAGCAGAAGATGACCGTCACCGGCGGCTCCTCGCTGCCGAAGGACGAGGTCGACCGGATGCGCCAGGAGGCCGAGAAGTACGCGGACGAGGACCACGCCCGCCGCGAGGCCGCCGAGTCCCGCAACCAGGGCGAGCAGCTCGTCTACCAGACCGAGAAGTTCCTCAAGGACAACGAGGAGAAGGTTCCCGGCGAGGTCAAGACCGAGGTCGAGGAGGCCCTCACCGAGCTGAAGGAGAAGCTCAAGGGTGAGGACACCGCGGAGATCCGCACCGCCACCGAGAAGGTCGCGGCCGTCTCCCAGAAGCTCGGCCAGGCCATGTACGCCGACGCCCAGGGTGCGGCCGGTGCCGAAAGCGCCGCCGGTGCCGAGGGCGCCGAGCAGGCCAAGGCCGAGGACGACGTCGTGGACGCCGAGATCGTCGACGACGAGAAGCCCAAGAAGGACGGTGCCGCGTGACGGAGGAGACCCCGGGCTTCGACGAGAAGCCCGACGTCCCTTCCGACGCCGCTCCCGAAGACGCGGCGCAGGCCGAGTCCGCCGACAAGGCGGGCTCGGCCCCGGCCGGGGACGTAACGGACGTAGCGCTCCAGGCGCAGCTGGACCAGGTGCGTACGGCGCTCAACGAGCGCACGACGGACCTCCAGCGACTGCAGGCCGAGTACCAGAACTACCGCCGTCGGGTGGAGAGGGACCGGGTCACGGTCAAGGAGATCGCCGCGGCGAACCTCCTGTCCGAGCTCCTGCCCACCCTCGACGACGTCGGCCGTGCCCGTGAGCACGGCGAACTGGTCGGCGGCTTCAAGTCGGTGGCCGAATCGCTGGAGACCGTGGTCGCCAAGCTGGGTCTGCAGCAGTTCGGCAAGGAGGGCGAGCCCTTCGACCCGACGATCCACGAGGCGCTGATGCACTCGTACGCACCGGATGTCACCGAGACGACGTGCGTGGCGATCCTGCAGCCCGGGTATCGCATCGGTGAACGAACGATCCGCCCCGCGCGGGTCGCCGTGGCCGAACCGCAGCCCGGTGCCCAGGGCGCCAAGTCCGCCTCCGACGAGGACGCCAAGGCCTCGGACGAGGAGAGCGGTGGCCCGGACGAGGGCTGACGTGAGGACAGAATCGAAAACCGCGCGGAAGGAGGGACGTCGGGGATGAGCACCAAGGACTTCGTCGAGAAGGACTACTACAAGGTCCTCGGCGTCCCGAAGGACGCCACGGAAGCGGAGATCAAGAAGGCGTACCGGAAGCTCGCCCGCGAGTACCACCCGGACGCCAACAAGGGCGACGCCAAGGCCGAGGAGCGCTTCAAGGAGATCTCCGAGGCGAACGACGTCCTGGGCGACAGCAAACGCCGCAAGGAGTACGACGAGGCGCGCACGCTGTTCGGCAACGGCGGATACCGGCCGGGGCCGGGCGGCGGCGGCAACTTCAACTTCGACCTGGGCGACCTCTTCGGGGGCTCGCAGGGCCAGGCCGGCGGTGGCGGCGGCTTCGGCGGCGGTCTCGGGGACGTCTTCGGCGGCCTGTTCAACCGCGGCGGGGCCGGGGCCCGTACCCACGCGCGCCGTGGCCAGGACATCGAGTCCGAGGTGACGCTCAGCTTCACCGAGGCGGTCGACGGGGCCACGGTCCCGCTGCGGATGTCCAGCCAGGCGCCGTGCAAGGCGTGTTCCGGCACCGGCGACAAGAACGGGACGCCGCGGGTCTGCCCGACCTGCGTCGGCACCGGTCAGGTCAGCCGGGGCGCGGGCGGCGGCTTCTCGCTCACCGACCCGTGCGCCGACTGCAAGGGCCGGGGCCTGATCGCCCAGGACGCCTGTGAGGTCTGCAAGGGCAGCGGGCGGGCCACCAGTGCCCGCACGATGCAGGTGCGCATCCCCGCGGGCGTCTCCGACGGGCAGCGCATCCGGCTGCGCGGCAAGGGCGCCCCGGGCGAGCAGGGCGGCCCGGCGGGCGACCTGTACGTGGTCGTGCATGTCGACGCCCACCCGGTCTTCGGCCGCAAGGGCGACAACCTCACCGTCACGGTGCCGGTCACCTTCCCGGAGGCCGCGCTCGGCGGCGAGGTCAAGGTGCCGACCCTGGGCGGTCCGCCGGTGACGCTGAAGCTGCCGGCCGGCACCCCCAACGGCCGCACCATGCGGGCGCGTGGCAAGGGGGCGACCCGCAAGGACGGCACCCGCGGTGATCTGCTGGTCACCATCGAGGTGCTGGTCCCCAGCGACCTCGGCGACAAGGCGAAGGAGTCGCTGGAGGCCTATCGCGAGGCGACCGCGGGTGCGGACCCGCGGGCGGAGCTGTTCCAGGCTGCGAAGGGAGCTTGAGATGGACGGCCGGGGCGGGCAGCGTCGTAACCCCTATGAACTGACCGACGAGTCGCCGGTGTACGTCATCTCCGTCGCGGCTCAGCTCTCCGGCCTGCATCCGCAGACCCTCCGGCAGTACGACCGCCTGGGGCTGGTCTCGCCCGACCGCACGGCCGGGCGGGGCCGCCGCTATTCGGCCCGGGACATCGAACTGCTCCGTACGGTGCAGCAGTTGTCCCAGGACGAGGGCATCAACCTCGCCGGCATCAAGCGCATCATCGAACTGGAGAACCAGGTCGCGGCCCTGCAGCAGCGGGTCATCGAGCTGCAGGGCGCCCTCGAGGGCGCGGCCAGCGCGATGCAGCAGCGGGAAGCGGCGGTGCACGCCTCCTACCGGCGCGATCTGGTGCCGTATCAGGACGTGCAGCAGACCAGCGCGCTGGTGGTCTGGCGCCCCAAGCGGCCGGAGTGACGGCCGCGGCCGGGCTGCCGGTATCCGCGGTATGAGCTGACGAAGGGCCGGGGTGACCCGGCCCTTCTCGCGTCTTCGCGCCCGCCCCGCGCCCGTTCAGCAGCCGTTGTATCCCGCCGTCGGCATCGACAGCCGCCGGTGCACCTGTGACTTCCTCTCCAGGGTGTAGACCGGCTCGTCGAGGTCGGCGGTCTCCAGGCGGACACCGGCCGCGGCGCACCGCGCGGTGAACTCGTCCGCGCCGGCGATGGCGGTCTCCAGCGCCCGGCGATTGGGCGCCACGAACACGTCGACCAGGCCCTCCTCGACGTCACGCCACAGCGCGCCGTGGTCGGCGCGCAGCCGGTGCAGGCTGAGCCGGCAGGTCAGGTGGTAGTCACGGGCCGCCGCCCACTGCTTGCACATGTCGTGCTGGCTGCGGTCATCGACCAGGAACGGGTCCTCGTCGAGCTCGGACAGCGGCAGCAGGCAGGCGATCGCCGTGACTCGGACCGAGTTCATCGTGCCCTCCGGGGCGTGGCGACTGTGGGGGCGACGATACCCCCGCGAGCGGCCCGTGGAGGAGGGGCTGTACCGGGCGGCGAGGCATAGCCGCAGGCGTGGCAGATCTTCCAGCCGTCCTGATTGACCGCGAGCGGGCCGCCGCAGCGCGGGCAGAGCTCGGCGCGGGGGCGCGGCGGGGTGCCGGACGGACGGCGCGGAACGGTCGTCACGGTGCTCACTGCCGACGCCATACGGCCTCCCGCTGCTGTCTTTTGCCGGGGACAGGTCCGATGTCGTCCGTCATTGCGCGGAGCTGTTCGGTTCCCGTCGCTCTTGAGTACCAGGTGCGTGGCCCGGAGCGGAGCCGGAGGGACCGTTTCCGGCCAGGGGGCCGGAGGAGGCGCGCAAGAGGGGGGAGCGGGGGCTCGGGCCGGCGCTCAGGCCCGGCCCATCGCCCGGGTCACGGCGATCTCGATCATGACGCGGTCGGGGTTGGGCGTCGGGGTCCGGCCGTACCGCTCGGCGTACCTGCGCACCGCGTCGGCCACCGACTCGGCGTCCGTCCGCACCCGGGCCCGGCCCTCCAGCGTCGCCCAGCGTCCCCTGTCGACCTGGCACACGGCGACGGTGGCGCCGTCCGTCCCGGCGGCGAGGACGTTCTTGACCTTGGTGCTGTCCTTGCGGGTGATGATCCGCGCGATCCGCTGCCCGGCGTCGTAGGTGACGCCTACGGGAACCACATGGGGCGTCCCGTCCGTACGCAGCGTGGTGAGCGTCGGCATCAGATACTCGCCCCAGAAGGCGAGGTACTCCGGGCTGAGGGCGCTGAGGTCGTGGGCCATGGGGGCCAGCGTAGTTCGGGGCCCGGGGCTCAGAGGAAGTCGGCGGTCTCCAGGTCGAAGGAGAAGGGGGCGGGGAGGGGGAGGGGTTTGCCGAAGGGGGCGATGTGGGTGTTGAGGTAGTCCTCGCCCTCCGGCTCGCTGAACAGTGTGACCGCCGACTTGTCACGGTCGACCAGGAGATAGAGCGGAATGCCGGCGCGGGCGTAGCCATGGCGCTTGGCAACACGGTCCTTGTAGGGCTTGCTCGACGTCACCTCGGCGACCATGGCAACGCCGTCGCTGGGCATCCAGGGAGGGGCGCCGCGGAAGAGGCGCAGCGCGCGCGGGGCGATAGTGGCGTCGGGGATCACGTGGTCCGCGGGCCGGCCCGCCGCGTGGGAGAGGACGAGTCCCTTGTGCCCCGAGAATTGCATCGCGGTCGCAGACGACTGCATCACCTGCTCGAAGACGAGGCTCAGGTAGTCCTCGTGGTCGCCATCCGGCGGCGGTGTCACAGCGATCTCCCCCTCGATCAGCTCGGCCCGGAAACCCGTCGGGGTCTCCAGCGCCAGAAAGCCTTCCAGGAGGATGTCGTCCTGCGTGGGCATCGGCTCGTGTGCCATAGCCGTCATGCTGCACCTCCTTGTGGTCGAAGGCCAGTGTTGCCGGGTGGTGTGGGCCGTGACGGCGCGTTGGGCGGGATTCCCTCGCACGAGTGAGCGAGGGTGGGGTGGGCGGGTCTCCCGAAACAACATTGAGTGGAATAGACTCAACTTATCGCACGTTGGTATGTGCAGGATGAGGGCCGGAGTGGGTCCGGACCGGGCACTGTGGCCGTGCAGGACGAGACGAGGAGGATCGCGAGGACGTGGACGCCGAGCTGACCAACAAGAGCCGGGAGGCGCTGAGCGCCGCCAATGAGCGGGCGATCGCCGCCGGGCATGCGGACATGACGTCCGCGCACCTGCTGCTCGCGCTGCTGGCCGGGCAGGACAACGAGAACATCATGGACCTGCTGGCCGCCGTCGAGGCGGACGCCGCCGCGCTCCGCAACGGCGCCGAGCGCCAGCTGGCCGCGCTGCCCAGCGTGCAGGGCTCGACGGTCGCCCCGCCGCAGCCGGACCGCGATCTGCTCGCCGCCATCGCGGACGCCACTCAGCGCGCCAAGGAGCTGGGCGACGCCTATGTCTCCACCGAGCACCTCCTCATCGGCATCGCCGCCAAGGGCGGGCGCACCGGTGAGCTGCTGGGGCAGCAGGGTGCGTCCGCCAAGAAGCTGCTGGCCGCCTTCGAGGCCAGCCGTGGCGGGCAGCGGGTGACCAACGCCGACCCGGAGGGCACGTACAAGGCCCTGGAGAAGTTCGGCACGGACTTCACCGCGGCCGCCCGGGAGGGCAAGCTCGACCCGGTCATCGGCCGGGACCACGAGATCCGCCGGGTGGTGCAGGTGCTGTCCCGCCGCACCAAGAACAACCCGGTGCTGATCGGCGAGCCCGGTGTCGGCAAGACCGCCGTCGTCGAGGGGCTGGCGCAGCGGATCGTCAAGGGCGACGTCCCCGAGTCGCTGCGCAACAAGCGGCTGGTCGCGCTGGACCTGGGCGCGATGGTCGCGGGGGCCAAGTACCGCGGCGAGTTCGAGGAGCGGCTGAAGACCGTCCTGGCGGAGATCAAGTCCAGCGAGGGCCAGATCATCACCTTCATCGACGAGCTGCACACGGTCGTCGGCGCGGGCGCCGGCGGCGACTCGTCCATGGACGCCGGCAACATGCTCAAGCCGATGCTGGCCCGTGGTGAGCTGCGGATGGTCGGCGCGACCACCCTCGACGAGTACCGCGAGCGGATCGAGAAGGACCCGGCGCTGGAGCGGCGCTTCCAGCAGGTGCTGGTCGCCGAGCCGACCGTCGAGGACACCGTGGCGATCCTGCGCGGGCTCAAGGGCCGCTACGAGGCCCACCACAAGGTGCAGATCGCGGACTCCGCGCTGGTCGCCGCCGCCTCCCTCTCCGACCGGTACATCACCTCCCGGTTCCTGCCCGACAAGGCCATCGACCTGGTCGACGAGGCTGCCTCCCGCCTCCGTATGGAGATCGACTCCTCGCCTGTGGAGATCGACGAGCTCCAGCGCGCCGTGGACCGGCTCAAGATGGAGGAGCTGGCGCTGCGCAACGAGACCGACGCCGGCTCCGTCCAGCGCCTGGAGAAGCTGCGCAAGGACCTCGCCGACAAGGAGGAGGAGCTGCGCGGCCTGACCGCCCGCTGGGAGAAGGAGAAGCAGAGCCTCAACCGCGTCGGCGCGCTCAAGGAGAAGCTCGACGAGCTGCGCGGCCAGGCGGAGCGCGCCCAGCGCGACGGTGACTTCGACAGCGCCTCCAAGCTGCTCTACGGCGAGATCCCGGGGGTCGAGCGGGAGCTGGAGGAGGCGGCCGCCGCCGAGGCCGAGCAGGAGGCGTCCAAGGAGTCCATGGTCAAGGAGGAGGTCGGTCCTGACGACATCGCGGATGTGGTCGGCGCCTGGACCGGTATCCCGGCCGGCCGTCTCCTGGAGGGCGAGACCCAGAAGCTGCTGCGGATGGAGGAGGAGCTGGGCAAGCGGCTGATCGGCCAGACCGAGGCCGTCCGCTCCGTCTCCGACGCCGTGCGCCGCACCCGCGCCGGGATCGCCGACCCGGACCGCCCCACCGGCTCCTTCCTCTTCCTCGGCCCGACCGGCGTCGGCAAGACCGAGCTGGCCAAGGCGCTCGCCGACTTCCTCTTCGACGACGAGCGGGCGATGGTCCGGATCGACATGTCGGAGTACAGCGAGAAGCACAGCGTGGCGCGGCTGGTCGGTGCGCCGCCCGGCTACGTCGGCTACGAGGAGGGCGGCCAGCTCACGGAGGCGGTCCGCCGCCGCCCGTACTCCGTCGTCCTGCTGGACGAGGTGGAGAAGGCCCATCACGAGGTCTTCGACATCCTGCTGCAGGTCCTCGACGACGGCCGGCTCACGGACGGCCAGGGCCGCACCGTCGACTTCCGCAACACCATCCTCATCCTGACCTCCAACCTCGGGTCGAACTTCCTGATGGACCCGCTGCTCAAGGAGGACCAGAAGCGGGAGAAGGTGCTGGAGACGGTCCGTGCGTCCTTCCGTCCCGAGTTCCTCAACCGGCTCGACGACGTGGTGGTCTTCCACCCGCTCGGCACGGACCAGCTGCAGCGGATCGCCCGTATCCAGCTCGCCCACCTCCAGCGCCGCCTCGGCGACCGCCGGCTGACGCTGGACGTCACCGACCGCGCCCTGACCTGGCTCGCCTGGCTCGGCCAGGAGCCGGTCGTCGACGCCCCCGCCCCCGACATGTCCTACGGCGCCCGCCCGCTGCGCCGTCTGGTCCAGACGGCCATCGGCGACCAGCTCGCCCGCGCCATCCTGTCCGGCGAGGTGCTGGACGGGGACACCGTCCGGGTCGACGTGGACGGCGACGGGCTGTCGGTGGAGACGGAGGGACGGTCCGCGGGGTGACCGGCGGGGGCGGAGCGCCCGGGGCCGCGGCCCCGGCACACGTCCGGCCCGACGATCGTTGCCCCGGGCGACGCCTTGCCCGCATCCGCTCCGTCCGGGTTGCCACGACGGGGCGGATGTGGGGGAGGATGGCAGGGACCATACGAAGGGAATTCCACGGTGAGCATCGACCCGTCCTCGATTCCGAATTTCGGGGGCCAGCCCGAACCCGAGCCGTCGGGGCCTGATGGTCCCGTCGTGCCAGACCAGGACCTGGTCAAGCAGCTCCTCGACCAGATGGAGCTGAAGTACGTAGTCGACGAGGAGGGTGACCTCGCCGCCCCGTGGGAGCAGTTCCGCACGTACTTCATGTTCCGGGGCGAGGAGGAGCAGCAGATCTTCTCCGTCCGCACGTTCTATGACCGTCCGCACGGCATCGACGAGAAGTCGAAGCTGCTGGAGGCGATCGACGACTGGAACCGCCGGACGCTGTGGCCCAAGGCCTACACCCACACCCACGACGACGGCACGGTCCGTCTGATCGGTGAGGCATCGATGCTGATCGGCACCGGCGTCTCGCTCGAACACTTCGTGTCGAGCACGGTCAGCTGGGTCCGCGCCTCCATCGAGTTCGACAAGTGGATCGTCGAGCAGCTCGGCCTGGAGGCCGAGATCGAAGGCGACTCCGACGAGAAGCCGGGTGACGACGAGGCCTGAGCCCCGTCCGTCCCACACCCACCCCGCTGCACGGGCCCCGAAGCCGAACGGCTTCGGGGCCCGTGTGCGTTTGCGGCGGGGCAGTCGGCGGGGGCGCCACTCCGGCTCTGTGCGCCACTCCACTTCCTCCTGGCTTGATCATTTTCAGCCGCGCGTGGAACCGTTCTCGGTACATCACTCGTCCGTATGCCTGGAGTTGAGCGGACGCGGAGCCAAGGGGGAGGCCGGCGGTGTCCATCGAACTGCCAGGTGAAGTCATCTGGATCATGGACCTGATGGGCCTGGAATGGCCCGACATCGACGAGGACGAACTGCGGGCGTGGGGCGGCCATGTGCGGGAATTCGGCCAGGGGCTCGCGGAGGGTCCGCCCAGCACCACACGGTCCTGACCAATTGCTGTGAAGTGCTGGCCACGGCGCTGGAGGCAGCGGCCGTCGGCGTGGTCGTGGCCAAGGGCGTGGTCATCGCCCAACTGGTCATCACCGCAGTCGAGATCGCGGCGGCGGCCGCCGCGACCGTGGCGACGCTCGGCCTCGCCGCGGCCGCCGAGGCGGCAGCCATCGAGATCGGCAAACGCATCATCAGAGAGGTCATCCAGGAGATCGAGGACGTCCTCATCGCCGAACTGGTCTCCATGGCCATCGAGCCCTTCCAGGCCGAGATCGAGAAAGCCGTATCCGGCCTTGTCTTCAAGGGCGTGGACGCGGCGCTGGGTGCTGCGGGGGGTGCGGCATGAGCAAGGGGTTCAAGGCCCACCCTGACAATCTGGCGAAGGCGGCCAAGGACGCCCATGGTCACGCGGAGAAAGTAGAGCGGTTCAGCAGCAACCTGGACGCCAAAACCCGTGGCCGACTGCTCGGCAAGGGCAGGTTCGGCATGGTCGTGGAGAAGGCGGTCCGCCCGATCATCGATTCCATGATCACGGACATGTCCAAGTCGATGGCCAAGGGGCACCGGTCGATCGGCCACGGGCTGGACATCACCAGGAAGAACATCAACGACGCCGAAGAGGCGATACGCAAGAATATGCGGCGCCACCAGGACGACCGGGATGCGGTTCACCTGAAGATCGGCGACCGGGTGCTCGACGAGGACGACCTGCGGGACGGGTACAAGAAGCAGGTCGGTGAGCGCGTCGATGACCTCCGCAAGCAGGGGCACGGGCCGCAAAGGCACCTGGACCCGACCGATGAGATGTTGAAGGAGCGGCTGGGGATGCCTGCGAAGGTCCTTGACGGGGGAAATAACCACGTTCAGGACGATCACGGTAAGCCGAAATACCACCGGCTGGAAGGTGGTTATGTGCAGTCCACGGAAAAGGTGGACCCGGCGCACGGGCCCGATGCCAGGCAACGGCTGGGTGAAGATGCCTACCTGGATGCGGAGGACCCCACCAAAAAGCATAAGTGTGACGCCTTCTCCACCGCATTCGGCTCTGGAGAGGATGAGGCATTCATGCACGCCGAACGCTACAGCAGGAGTTTGCTGGACCCCGCCGACCCGGGGCGGCAAACTTTCCGATTCATGCCTGAGGATGCCTGGGGCCCCGAAGGGAACCACCACGAGAAATTCCGCGGTTTCTACATAGATCCGGATCGTCCCATGACGGGTGAAGCCGTAAACTATAAGCCGGTGGATTTTCGCGGGGCGAATCTATTTGCCTTTTATGAACCGGATGGCATGGGCGGGCACAAGCTGAAGACGATGTTCCCTGAGCCCAAGAAGGAGAGGAACGCATGAGCTTTCCGGATGCTGTTATTCCTCATTATGCTTCGGATCAGAAGGTGGCCGGGTTCTTCAGTGGTGCGCTGAAGGTCGAGTTCATCGATGAAATCCACACGATGAAACCAGGCGCAGTCGGGAAGACTCCGTACGCCCGGCATCTCAAGGAGGCATTGGAATACCTGCTGAGCGAACGGCCCGCCAGCTCGATGGACTGGGCGCTGATGACGGGAGTGTCGTTCTGGGAGGATGACCGTCTGTACGCTTACCTGCAGGATCTTTACGACTACTTCTATGGTGACCGTAAGGAGCCGCCGGTGGCCCCCGATCCGGAGGCGCCGCCGCCCGAGAAGTACTGGGCGTAACGGCGGCCCGGTGCGCTGCCAGGGCGCGCCCGCATGATCCCCATCCCCCGCGCCACCCGCTTACACGGACGGAGTCCCACGCTCATGTCGATCCGCGACGAACTGCCGCCCCGCACCGGCCCGTGGGCGAGCCGCTTCGACACCGAGGAGGCCATGGTCCAAGCGGACGACGCCCTGCGTGAGGCGGCGCTGAAGCATCACGATCTCTCGCCGATTCTGCCGTTCGAGGCGGTATACGGAGAGGGCGAGGAATGCCTGGGAAAGGCTACGGCGATCACGATCGACCCCAGGCAGCCGTACAGCCCCAGCGGTGAAGTGAACTACGTTTACGCGGACTTCTCGACGCGCGGCCTGCTGTACGGGGTGTACCGCCCGGTGCAGGACCTGGAGAGCGAGGACGGTCCGGAGAGCGCGGCCGATCTGCGGAACACCACGCTCTACCCGTACCCGGGCGGTTACGAGGAGAATGACCCGGTCACCGCCCCGCTGGCCGACCTCGGGCTGGACGTTCCCGGCGTCGACCGCCGGTTCGTGAACTTCTGCGCCGGAATGCTCGGCGTCGAAGCGGTCGACGACCTCGGCATGCTGCGGGAGACGTTCGACCTGGCCTGGCCCGACTATCAGGACACGATCCGTGCGGGGCTGAAGCATCTTGTGGCGAACCAGCCGATGACGGTGGAGCAGTGGTTCGACCTGACCTATGTGAAATTTGCCGACCAGCGGGAGCTGCGGGCCTATCTCGCGCAGGTCTATGCCTACCTCTTCGACGATTTCGAGGCCATGCCGGTCGCCCCTCAGTAAGCAACTGGTCGCTGCTTCTGCGGCGCACGCGAGGAGGCTGTCGGTGCCGGCTGCTCCGACGGTGCGCCGCAGAAGAGTGAGGCAGGGCTCGCGGCCCGGTCAGAGTTTGCCGAGCCGTTCCGCCGCCTCCCGTAGGACCGACTCCTGCTTGCAGAAGGCGAAGCGGACGTAGGGGGCGCCCTGGTCCTTGTGGTCGTAGAAGACGGCGTTGGGGATGGCGACGACGCCGATGCGTTCGGGGAGGGAGCGGCAGAAGGCGAAGCCGTCGTGGTGGCCCAGGGGGCGGATGTCGGTGGTGATGAAGTAGGTGCCGGCGGGGCGGAAGACCTGGAAGCCGGCGTCGGTGAGTCCGGTGGCCAGGACGTCGCGCTTGGCGCGCAGGTCGTCGCGCAGTTCCGCGAAGTAGCTGTCGGGCAGGGCGAGGGCCTCGGCGACGGCGTACTGGAAGGGGCCGGCGGAGACGTAGGTGAGGAACTGCTTGGCCGAGCGGACGGCGCCGATCAGCTCCGCGGGCGCGGTGACCCAGCCGACCTTCCAGCCGGTGAAGGAAAAAGTCTTGCCGGCGGAACCGATGGTGACGGTGCGTTCGCGCATGCCGGGGAACGACGCGAGCGGGAGGTGCTCGCCCTCGAACACGAGGTGTTCGTAGACCTCGTCGGTGACGACGAGGAGGTCGCGCTCGCAGGCGAGGCGGGCGATCTCGGCGAGCTCCTCGCGGGACAGCACGGTGCCGGTGGGGTTGTGCGGGGTGTTGAGGAGGATCAGGCGGGTGTTGCCGGTGACGGCGTCGCGCAGTTCGTCCAGGTCGAGGCGGTAGCGGCCGGACTCCGGGTCCGCGCGCAGGGTCACCGGGACGCGGCGGCCGCCCGCCAGCGCGATGCCGGCGGCGTACGAGTCGTAGTACGGCTCCAGGGCGATGACCTCGTCGCCCGGCTCCAGCAGCGCCAGCAGGGAGGCCGCGAGGGCCTCGGTGGCCCCCGCGGTGACCAGGACCTCGGTGTCGGGGTCGTAGGAGAGGCCGAGGTGGCCGTAGAAACGCTGCTGATGGGCGGCGACGGCGGCGCGCAGCTCGGGGATGCCGGGGCCGGGCGGGTACTGGTTGCCGCGGCCGTCGCGCAGGGCGCGCACCGCTGCCTCCCTGACCTCTTCCGGGCCGTCGGAGTCGGGGAAGCCCTGGCCGAGGTTGATGGAGCCGGTCCGCACGGCGAGTGCGGACATCTCGGCGAAGATCGTGGTGCCGAATTCGGCGAGGCGGCGGTTGAGCAGCGGTCGGTCCATGGGCGCCATCCTGCGCCGAACCTCTGGACTTCCTCAACTGTGCTTTGAGACGCCGGGGCCGGGGGCATCAGCCCCGCACAACGGAAATGAGACGGCCGTCGACGCGGACGGCCCACGGCGCCGGGCGGCGCCGGAGCGGCGCACAGGGCGCCGGACGGAGCGAGTGCCTCGCTTCGGGGGAATGAAAGGAGAGTGAGGCAAATGGGGATCGTGGTCTTCGTGGTGATCTGCGCGGGGGTGATCGGCCTGGTGGTGCTGGCCTCGCGCAGCGGTTCGGGCGGGGGTCGCGGACGCGGCTCCGGCGGTTCCAGCGGGGCCGGCGGCAGCTGGTGGGCCGGCGGTGACGGGGGTTCGGGCGGTGGCCACCACGGTGGGCACCACGGCGGCGGTGGCTGCGGCGGCGGGTCCTCGTGCGGTGGCGGTTCCTCCTGCGGCGGTGGCGGCGGTGGGGGTGGCTGCGGTGGAGGCGGCGGTGGCGGCAGCTGAGCCGACCGCGCCGGCTTCCGCGCCGACGGTGCGCGGCGCCAACTCCATATGTGCGGATGGCTAGTTGCTTGTCGCATATGCGCCCGGGGGGTGCTGGCCGAAGGGCCAACACCCCCCGGGCGCTTGGTCGTTGAACAACTGAACTGCAAGGCCCCCGCGCGGATGGAAACCCGGAGAAGATGGGTAAAAGCGCTGTGGGCGACGGGGCTTTCATGATTCCCTCTCCCCAGAGAATCCCCCACGTTCTCCGACCCCACGTGGGCGCGAGCCGGCAGGCAGTTGTACATCACTGATCCTTTTCGGGCGGGCCGGCCCACCATTCCACTGCGTGTTTTGCGGAGCCGACCCATGCTCACGACTTTGACGACGGCGTACACCGATACCCGTGCCTCCGACCTGGCCTGGGCGCTGGGCAGGGAACCCCTGCCCGCCCTGGCCGTACTCGATCTCCAACTCCAGGACGCGCAGGTGCAGTTGCGGCTGCTCGGCGCCTCCCACCAGGTGCTTCTCCAGGAGGAGCACGGCACCTGCTCCGAAACGGTCGCCTGTATGCCGGGCAGCAGCACGCCGCTGCCACTCGGGGTGGCGAAGCGGCTGGGGGACTGGGAGTACGAGTTCGCCGCCCATGTGGAGACCCTCTCGCGCGGCTCGTTCGCCGGCCGTGCGCAGGAGTTGCTCGCGCTGGTGGCCGAGCATCCGCACGGGCTCGCCGGTACGTTCCCCGGCTCGCCGCACGCCTTCACCGCGATGCTGGCGCAGCGCCAGCAGGGCCAGGTGCGCTGGCGGACCTGGCACGCGTACCCGCAGGAGGGCCGTCTGGTGGCCACCCGTACCCGCGTGGGCGTACGGGCCAGGGTCGCGGCGGTCTAGCGCGCCCTGGCGAAAAGTGACCGGTTCGGTCGGCGGGAGGGCGCGGGAGAGTGTGGGGCGCGAGGGGCGCGAAGGGAGTGCGCCGGGGGCTTGGGGGTTCGGGAGGGCGCGGAGGGCGGGGCGTGCGCGACGTGCGCGGTGCGGAGCGCCCTCGTGGCCCACGCTTCGGGAACGCCCCAACTGGGGCGTGTGGCCCCGAGGTCTACTCGTGTGGGTGACGGAGCGCCACAGAACCGTCACGTAGCGTTCACGTTATGATCGACCCGCCAGAGTCCGCTCGCACCGGCGCCGCCGGCCCGCCGGACGCCCTGCTGCCGGCGCTGCTGCCGGTGCCGGCCGGGCTGGGCCGGCTGCTCGTCCTCGCCGTCGTCTTCGTCTGCGCCGCCTGCGGTCTGGTCTACGAGCTCGAACTGGTCGCCCTGGCCACGTACTTGGTGGGCGACTCCGTCACCCAGGCCTCGGTCGTGCTGTCCGTCATGGTCTTCGCGATGGGCATCGGCGCGCTCCTCGCCAAGCGGCTGCGCTGCCGGGCGGCGGTCGGTTTCGGCGCGGTGGAGGCCGGTCTCGCGCTGGTCGGTGGCACGTCCGCGATGGCGCTCTACGCCTGCTTCGCCTGGTTCGGGCAGTCCCGCTCCGCGCTGGTCGGCTTCTCGCTGGCCATCGGCATCCTGATCGGTGCCGAGGTGCCGCTGCTGATGACGCTGATCCAGCGGGTGCGCCGGCAGGACGCGGGCGGCGCGGTCGCCGACCTCTTCGCCGCGGACTACGTCGGGGCCCTGGTCGGCGGGCTGGCCTTTCCCTTTCTGCTGCTGCCGGGCTTCGGCCAGCTGACCGGCGCCCTGCTCACCGGCGCCGTCAACGCGGTGGCCGGCGCCGTGCTCGTGCTGTGGCTGTTCCGCCGCGACCTCACGGCCCGCGCCCGCTGGGCCCTCCTCGGCGTCAACGCCCTGGTCCTCGTGCTGCTCGCGACGGGCGCGGTGCTGGCCACGCCGTTCGAGCGGGCCGCCCGGCTGGCGGTCTACGGCGCCTCGGCCAGGGTCGCGGTGCAGACCGGCGTCCAGGAGGTGGTGATGACCGGCGGGACGGGTGACGGAGCCGGTGCGGGGCGCGGGAGGAAAGGTTCCGGCGGACCGCTGGAGCTGTATCTCGACGGACGCCTCCGGGTCAGCGCGGAGACCGAGTTCCGCTACCACGAAGCGCTGGTGCACCCGGCGATGGCGGGCGGCCCGCACGGCCGGGTGCTGGTGCTCGGCGGGGGTGACGGCCTCGCGGTGCGCGAGATCCTCCGCTACCGCGCGGTCCGCTCGGTGACCGTCGTCGAACTCGACCCCGGCGTGCTGCGGTTGGCGCGCACCGACCCCGGTCTCACCCGCCTCAACCGGCGTTCGCTCGCCGATCCCCGGGTGCGGGTGGTGACCGCCGACGCCTTCGACTGGCTGCGGTGGCAGGACGGCAGCGGCGGCGGGCGGCGGGCGGCGTCGTACGACGTCATCGTCTCCGACCTCCCCGATCCCGGGATCACCGCGAGCACCAAGCTCTACTCGCAGGAGTTCTACGGCCTCGCGGCGCGGTTGCTGGCCCGCGACGGACGACTGGTGGTGCATGCCGGGCCGCCGGTCGAGCGCGCCCGCCTGTACTGGACGGTGGAGTCGACGGTCCGCTCGGTGGGGCTCGCGACGGTGCCGTACCGGCTGTCCGGCCGGCCCGCGGCCTTCTCCGGCGGCCCGGACCGCTCGGCGGGCCCCGTACCGCGCGGGGGTGCCGCGGTCCCGGCCGCCGCCTCGGACGGCACCCGCTACTGGGGCTTCGTGCTGGCCGCACGGCACCGGCCGTCGTTCGGCCTGGCCCCCGACGCGCCCCCGCTGACCGGCCTCAGTGCCGGGGAGCTGCGGGACGGCCGGCGCGCGGAGAGCCGTGACCGGCGGGGCGGGCTGCCGGCGTCGACGCTGATGCATCCGCGGTATCTCGACTGATCGCGCTGACCGCGGTGATCGCGTTGACCGGGGGAGCGGCCGCGGGTGGGGCGTGGTGCGGTGAGGCGCGGTGCCGGGCCCGGAGTGCGACCGTGCCGGGCCATGGGAGGGTGCCGGGCGGGCGGCGGGCAGTGGGGGCGGTTTCCGGCCGGTGCCGGAAATTCCGCCTGGGCGGGCACGGGGTCGCGGGCGCTGGGTAGGCTCCCATGTCATGGAGCATGAGGTGTACGTTCCGTTTCCCGTCGGGACCGTGCGGCAGGCGCTCATCGAGCCGGAGCGGGTGGCGCGCTGTGTCCCGGGAGTCCAGCTCGACGCCGATGCGGCCCCCGACTGTCCCAAGGGCCGGCTGCGGCTGCGTATCGGAAGCTCCACCATCACCTATCGCGGCACCCTGACGGTCGGCGCCGACGGCGGGCCCGGTGACGACGCGTCGGGCGACGGCGTGTCCGGCGACGACGGTGCGGCCGCCCCGGTGACCGTCGAGGCGAAGGGGACCGAGGCGCGGGGCGACGGGACGGTCGCGCTGACCCTCGTCGTACGGCTCGTCCCGGCCACCGACCCCGGTCCCGGTACGACGCTGCGCTGCTCCGGCACGGTCCACCGCGACGGCCGCCTCGCCGAGGCCACCGACCGGTCCGCCGCCTCGGTGGGCCGCCGGCTGCTGGACCGCTTCGCGGAGAACCTGGCGGCGGACCTGCGGCGACGGCCGGTGGCTGGTAGCGCCGGCCCGGCCGATGGCGGAGCGGCCGAGGACGCCGGAGCGGCCGACGACACCGAGGAGGTGGCCCGGACCGGGGTGTTCGACACCGAGGTGCCGCCGCCGTCCCTGGACCCGGGCAGCGACGAGGACGAGGACGCGGCGGCGGACCTCGACGCGGGCGAGGGGGCGGACGCGTTCCCCGCGCACCCCGGGCACGACTACGGCGACGAGCCGGACCGGCTCGCCCCCGCCGAGGCCGCGCACGCCCGCCGCACGATGATCGGGCGCAGCGCCGAAGAGGTCGACCACGCCCCGCCGCGCGGCCGGTACGCACCGGTGCCCGCGCCCGAGTCGGGCGGTCCCTCGGCGACCCTGCGCTGGGCGGCGCCCGCGGCCGCGCTGGTGCTGGCGTCCGCGGTGGTCGTCGGCCGGGTGCTGCGCCGTCGCCGCTGAACCGGGGCGGTGACGCGGGCGCGGTCCACGGCGACCGTGCCCGTACGGCCCCGGTCCACACGGCTCCCACGAGGCGGGTGGCGGCTGGTGCGGGCGGGCGTTTTCCCGGGGCTTCGGGTACGCGTGGGGGACGGCATCCGCACGTCGCATGGGGCACGGCCTAGGCTCGGCTTCGTGAGCACCGACAACACCACGCAGCGCACGGAGCGGACGCAGGCGCCGGAGGGCGTGCGACTGGCCGCCGGAGACACCGAACTGACCGTCCGGCCGGACCTCGGCTGCCGGATCGCGAGCCTCCGCGTCGGCGGCACCGAGCTGCTGCGGCAGGGCCCCCGATACGGCTGCTTCCCGATGGTGCCGTGGTGCGGCCGGCTCGACCACGGGCAGTTCCGCAACGGCGGCGAACTCCACCGCATGCCCCTCAACGCCGCGCCGCACGCCATCCACGGCACCGGCCGCGACCTGCGCTGGCGCACGGCGCGGACGAGCGCCACGGAGGGCGTCTTCGTCTATGACCTCCAGGACCCGGCGGCGCCCTGGCCGTACCCGGGGCGGGTCACCCAGCTCGTCGAACTCGCCGCCGACGGCGGCTCGCTCACCCTCACCCTGGGCGTCGAGGCGACCGCCGACTCCTTCCCCGCGCAGGCCGGCTGGCACCCCTGGTTCCTGCGAAACCTGGGGGAGGGCGGCCCGGACGTCCACCTCGACTTCGCGCCCGAGTGGCAGGAGGAGCGGGGCGACGACCACCTCCCCACCGGCCGCCGTATCCCGCCGACGCCGGGGCCCTGGGACGACTGCTTCGGGATGCCGCAGGGCGTGGAGGCCACGCTGACCTGGCCCGGCCGTCTGGAGCTGAAACTCACCAGCCGCGCCGAATGGGCAGTGGTCTACGACGAGCAGGAGGCCGCGGTCTGTGCCGAGCCGCAGACCGGTCCGCCGAACGGCCTCAACACCCTGCCGCGCCTGGTCACCCCGATCGACCCGCTGGAGATCTCCATGACCTGGAGCTGGCGGAGCCTGTCCGGAGGCACCGCATAAGCTCGTGCGCATGAGTGACGACGTGCGCGGCGCGCTGCTGCAGCAGATCAAGGACAAGGCCGTGGTGCACGGCAAGGTGACGCTTTCCTCCGGCAAGGAGGCCGACTACTACATCGACCTGCGCCGGATCACCCTGGACGGCGAGGCCTCGCCGCTGGTCGGCCGGCTGATGCTGGACATCACCGCCGACCTGGACTACGAGGCGGTCGGCGGGCTGACGCTCGGTGCCGACCCGGTCGCGACCTCGATGCTGCACGCCTCCGCGGCGCGCGGCGGTCGGCTGGACTCCTTCGTGGTCCGCAAGGCGCAGAAGGCGCACGGGATGCAGCGCCGTATCGAGGGCCCGGACATCAAGGGCCGCCGGGTCCTGATCGTCGAGGACACCTCCACCACCGGTGGCTCGCCGCTGACCGCCGTCGAGGCGGCGCGTGAGGCGGGTGCCGAGGTCGTGGCGGTGGCGACGATCGTCGACCGCGGTGCTGCGTCGGCCATCGCCGAGGCCGGGCTGCCGTATATCACGGGCTACCAGCTGGGTGACCTCGGCCTGAGCTGAGGCCGGGCGTCTGGGCACGCCGGATCGGGGCATTCGGCGCTGACCTGCGGCTTGGTCCAGGGGCGGCTGGTTTCACGTGAAACCGGCCGCCCACGGACTGGGACGGCCGGACAGGCAATGTGGAGCGAGAGGCCTCGTCTGGGAAGATGTGCAGCGGCGAAGTCCTCGCCCCCTGGTCAGGGCCAAGAACGCACACCCGCATACACAAGGAGCGGACAGATGCCCATCGCAACCCCTGAGGTCTACAACGAGATGCTGGACCGGGCGAAGGCAGGCAAGTTTGCCTACCCGGCCATCAACGTCACGTCGACGCAGACGCTGCACGCCGCGCTGCGGGGCTTCGCCGAGGCCGAGAGCGACGGCATCATCCAGATCTCCACCGGTGGTGCGGAGTTCCTGGGCGGCCAGTACAACAAGGACATGGTGACCGGCGCGGTCGCGCTCGCCGAGTTCGCGCACATCGTCGCCGAGAAGTACGACGTCACCGTCGCGCTGCACACCGACCACTGCCCCAAGGACAAGCTGGACGGCTACGTACGCCCGCTGCTGGACATCTCCGCTGAGCGCGTCGCCAAGGGCCAGAACCCGCTGTTCCAGTCCCACATGTGGGACGGTTCGGCCGAGAACCTGGCCGACAACCTGGCCATCGGCCAGGAGCTGCTCGCCAAGGCCGCCGCCGCCAAGATCATCCTTGAGGTCGAGATCACCCCGACCGGTGGCGAGGAGGACGGCGTCACCCACGAGATCAACGACGAGCTCTACACCACGGTCGACGACGCGCTGCGCACCGCCGAGGCGCTGGGCCTGGGCGAGAAGGGCCGTTACCTGCTCGCCGCCTCCTTCGGCAACGTCCACGGCGTCTACAAGCCGGGCAACGTCGTGCTCCGTCCCGAGCTGCTGAAGGACCTCCAGGAGGGCGTCGGCGCCAAGTACGGCAAGACCGCCCCCTTCGACTTCGTCTTCCACGGCGGCTCCGGCTCGACCCCGGAGGAGATCGCCACCGCGCTGGAGAACGGCGTGGTCAAGATGAACCTGGACACCGACACCCAGTACGCCTTCACGCGCCCGGTCGCGGACCACATGTTCCGCAACTACGACGGTGTGCTGAAGGTCGACGGCGAGGTCGGCAACAAGAAGACCTACGACCCGCGCAGCTGGGGCAAGCTGGCCGAGGCCGGGATGGCCAAGCGGGTCACCGAGGCCTGCGCCAACCTGCGCTCCACCGGCACCAAGATCAAGTAACCGGCACGGCCGTACCGCCGGCCGCCGCGTCACAGGGCTCCGCATCCGTCCGGGATGCGGAGCCCTGCGCGTACCGGGTCCGTTCGTGTGCCCGCCGGTCCGGTGCCGCGCGGGCGCGGGGGCGCGGGGCGGGGCATGCTCGCGGTATGAGCGAACCGAGTGCGCCCGGCGCGGTCCGGCTGGCCTCGGCCCAGGGCAGATGGGTGCTGCTGACGGCCGTGCTGGGGTCCGGGATGGCGCTGCTCGACGGCACGGTCGTCAATGTCGCGCTGCCCCGGATCGGCGAGGACCTGGACGCGGACCTGGCGGTCCTCCAGTGGACCGTCACCGCCTATCTGCTCACCCTTTCCTCGCTGATCCTGCTGGGCGGTGCGCTCGGCGACCGCTTCGGCCGGCGCCGGGTGTTCGTGATCGGTGTGGTGTGGTTCGCCGCGGCCTCCCTGCTCTGCGGGCTCGCGCCGCACGCCGGGGTGCTGATCGCGGCCCGTGCGCTGCAGGGCGTCGGCGGGGCGCTGCTCACCCCCGGTTCGCTGGCGCTGCTCCAGGCCGTCCTGCACCCCGACGACCGGGCCCGCGCGGTCGGCGCCTGGTCGGGGCTCGGCGGGGTGGCCGCGGCGGTGGGCCCGTTCATCGGCGGCTGGCTGGTGGACGGTCCCGGCTGGCGCTGGGTGTTCTTCCTGAACGTGCCGCTGGCTGCGGTGTGTGTCCCGGTGGCGCTGCGGCACGTACCGGAGACCCGGGAGCGCGGGGCCGGCCGGCACCGCGGCTTCGACGTACGGGGCGCGGTCCTGGGGGCGCTGGCGCTGGCCGGGGTGACCTATGCGCTGATCGCCGCGCCGAGCGGGGGCGCCGGGCCCGGAGTGATCCTTCCCGCGGTGGCCGGGCTGCTGCTCGGCGTGCTCTTCCTGCGGGTCGAACGGCGGCAGGACGATCCGATGCTGCCGCCCGCCATCTTCCGCATCCGCCAGTTCTCCGCCATCAACGCGGTGACGGTCTGCGTCTACGCGGCCTTCGGCGGCTTCTTCTTCCTGGCCGTGCTCCAGCTCCAGGTCGTGGTCGGCTACTCGGCGCTGCAGGCCGGTACCGCGCTGCTGCCCACCACCGTGCTGATGCTGCTGCTGTCCGCCCGCTCCGGCGAGCTGGGGCAGCGCATCGGACCGCGCATCCCGCTCACCGTCGGCCCACTTCTGTGCGCCGCGGGGCTGCTGCTGATGATGCGGGTGGGCCGGGGCGCCTCCTACCTCACCGATGTGCTGCCCGCGCTGGTGGTCATGGGCGCGGGCATGGTGACGCTGGTCGCGCCGCTCACCGCGACCGTGCTGGCGTCGGTGGACGTGGACCGGGCGGGCCTGGCCAGCGGCATCAACAACGCGGCGGCACGGGCCGCGGGCCTGATGGCGGTGGCCGCGCTGCCCCTGCTCGCGGGCTTCGGCCCCGAGGCCTACCGCTCGCCGGACGCCTTCGCCGCCGCCTTCCTGCGCGCCATGCCGCTGTGCGCCGGCGTCCTGGTGGCCGGCGCCCTGATCGCCTGGCTGACCGTACGCACCAACGCCCTACGCCCCGAACCGGGCGCCGAGGAGCCCTGCCACGCCAAGACCACCTACCACTGCGGCGTAAGCGCACCCCCACTGGACCCGGGCGAGAGCACCCCCCAACGGGAACCCGAGAGATAACGCCCGCCCCCACCAAGCATCTCCCCACCCACCCACGGGAGGGGACGGGCCTCGGGGGCAGGGTTTCCGGACGTAAAGCGAAGCAGTCCGGAAACCCTGCCC
>NZ_JBICVV010000012.1:0-81051 GCF_043199295.1 Streptomyces sp. NPDC048612 | reverse complement strand
GGGGGGCCCGGCCCGGGGGGGGGGGGGGCCCCCCCCCCCCCCCCCCGGCCCCCCCCCCCGCCCCCCCGCCCCCCGTCCCCGCACCCCGACAGCCCCGCGCAGCGGCACCGCCCGCCGCAGGCGCGAACGGCGCGGGCACCGCGCAAGCGGGCAACAAACGGCGAGCAACCCCCACGGCGGGAAAGCCGAGATCGTCCGCCCGGACCCAAACGCAGCGCCCTGGCAGACTGGGACCATGCCCATTCACGAGAACCTCCTCGGGGGTCCGCCCCCGACCCATCTGCCCGACGATCCCGAGCCCCGCGAGCTGCTCGCCGCGGGCACGGCACCGTCCGACGTCGCCGCGAAGTACCCGACCTCCTCCCTGGCCTGGGCACAGCTCGCGGACGACGCGTTCGAGGGAGGCCGGGTCGTCGAGTCGTACGCCTACGCCCGTACCGGCTACCACCGCGGGCTGGACGCGCTGCGCCGGGCCGGCTGGAAGGGCCACGGCCCGGTGCCCTTCGAGCACGAGCCCAACCGCGGTTTCCTCCGGGCACTGCACGCCCTCGCCCGCGCCGCCCAGTCGATCGGCGAGCAGGACGAGTACGAGCGCTGCAGCACCTTCCTGCGGGACTCCTCGCCGACCGCGGCGGACACCCTCTCCTGACGAGCCGCCGGCGTCGCCGCCGGGGAGCGCCCAGGTCAACGGGCCGGCCGCCTGATCGCGGCCGGCCCTTGCGCGGTCGCTGCCCAGCACGGATGATTTCCAGTGGGCCGGGCCATCCCGTGCCCGAGGGGACCGGGGCTCCCGAGCCGACGAGGAAGGGGCGGACCGCTACCCGGTAGTTCGCACCTGAGGAGTCCCTCATGTCGCAGCCGTCTCCCATCGATCCCCCGGACCCCGGAGCTACCGCGCCCGCCGCGTGCCCCATGGCGGTCGGCACCGCCGCGTCCGGCCCGTCGTTCGCCCCGGACCTGAGCATCGGCAGCAGCAGCACGACCCCGTACGAGGACTATGTCCAGGCGGGCGTCCTCACTCATCTGCAGCACCCGCTCTCCGATGACCCCGGCGAGATGGTCTTCCTGGTCACCACCCAGGTCATGGAGCTGTGGTTCACGGTCATCGTCCATGAGTGGAGCACCGCAGCCGAGGCGCTGCGCCGCGACGACCTGCCGGTGGCCCTTGAGGCGCTGCGCCGCTCCACCTACGAGCTGGAGGCGCTGAACGCCTCCTGGAAGCCGCTCGCCCGGCTGACCCCGGCGCAGTTCAACGCCTACCGCGACGCGCTCGGCGAGGGCTCCGGTTTCCAGTCGGCGATGTACCGGCGGATGGAGTTCCTGCTCGGCGAGAAGTCCGCTTCCATGCTGGTGCCGCACCGCGGCGCGCCCCGCGAACTCGCCGAGCTGGAGAAGGCCCTCCAGGAGCCCAGCCTGTGGGACGAGGTGCTGCGGATGCTCGCCCGGCGCGGCTGGGCGGTCCCCGAGGCGGTGCTGGAGCGGGGCCCGGCGCTGCGCTACGAACCGGACCCGGGCGTCGAGGCCGTCTGGGCCGAGATCTACGCCGGTCCGCAGGACTCCGAACTCGTCCGGCTCGGCGAGGTGCTGACCGATGTCGGCGAGCTGATACTCCGCTGGCGCCACGACCATCTGGTCGCGACCTGGCGGGCGATGGGAGCAAAATTGGGTACCGGCGGTTCCGCGGGCGTGGCCTGGCTGGAGAAGCGGGCCCGCAAGAACGTCTTCCCCGAGCTGTGGACGGCGCGGAGCCATGTCTGAGACCCACGAATTCCCCGGGACCACCGGCCGCACCGAGCCCGCCGGGGCCCGTGAACACGCCGTGCGCGCCGCCGAGTTGGATGCCGCCGACCCGCTCGCCGCGGTCCGCGACCGGTTCGTCCTCGACCCCGCGCCCGACCACGCGTCCGGCGACGAGGCCGTCTACCTCGACGGCAACTCCCTCGGCGCGCTGCCCCGCGGGGTGGCCGACCGGGTGGCCGACGTCATCAACCGCGAGTGGGGCCGGCTGCGCATCCGGTCCTGGAGCGAGTCCGGCTGGTGGACCGCGCCCGAGCGGATCGGCGACAAGATCGCCCCGCTGATCGGGGCGGGGCCGGGCCGGGTGGTGGTCGGCGACTCGACCAGCGTCAACATCTTCAAGGCCGTGATCGGCGGCGTCCGGATGGCCGGCAAGGGCTGTACGGAGATCCTCGTCGATGCCACGACCTTCCCGACCGACGGCTACATCGTGCGGTCCGCGGCCCGGATGACCGGCCTCGCGGTGCGCCCGGTCGAGCCCGCGCGGATCGCCGACGAGGTCACCGAGCGGACCGCGCTGGCCCTGGTCAACCACGTCGACTACCGCACCGGCCGGCTCAACGACCTGCCCGGCATCACCCGCGCGCTGCACTCCGCGGGCGCGCTCGCCGTCTGGGACCTGTGCCACAGCGCCGGCGCGCTGCCGGTCGGCCTCGACGCGCACCATGTCGACCTCGCCGTCGGCTGCACATACAAGTACCTCAACGGCGGCCCGGGGTCGCCCGCGTACCTCTACGTCCGCGAGAGCCTCCAGGAGCGGTTCGAGTCGCCGCTGCCGGGCTGGAACTCCCATGCCGATCCGTTCGCCATGGACACTGGTTACACCCCGGCGGACGGCATTCTGCGCGGCCGGGTCGGCACCCCCGACATCCTGTCGCTGCTGGCCCTGGAGGCGGCGCTGGAGGCCTGGGACGGGGTGTCCGTCGAGGAGGTGCGCACCAAGAGCCTGGCCCTGACCGACTTCTTCCTGGAGTGTGTGGCGGCCTATGTGCCGCCCGGCCGGGTGCGCTCCGTCACCCCGGCCGAGCACCAGTGGCGCGGCAGCCAGGTGTCGCTGGCGTGCTCGCCCCGGCTCACCGCCGCGGACGGCACCTCCCTCGCCGGTGAGGTGATGGACGAGCTGATCCGGCGCGGGGTGGTCGGCGACTTCCGGCGGCCCGACGTGCTGCGCTTCGGCTTCACCCCGCTCTACACCTCCTTCGCGGACGCGGAGCGCGCGGCCCGGGTGCTCGGTGAGGTGCTGGGGGCGCTGCCGGACGTGGAGTCCGGGGCGTCCGGGGCCGCCGGGTGAGGGTGGCGGACGAGGAGGCGGCGCTGCTGGGGCTCGCCCCGGTGGCGCCGGACCGGACGGTGGCCTACGGGCCGCATCCGGACCAGGTCGTCGATGTCTATGTGCCGCGGAGCGGTGACGGCGGGCGGGCGGCGGACCGCGGACCGCTGGTCGTGCTGCTGCACGGTGGGTTCTGGCGGGCGGCGTACGACCGCCGCCATCTCTCGCCGCTCGCCGCGGAGCTGGCCGGGCGTGGCATGCCGGTCGGCCTCGCCGAGTACCGCAGGGTCGGCGCGGGCGGCGGGGTGCCGCAGACCTTCGACGACGTCTCCGCGGCCGTCGGGGCCGCCCGCACCGCCCTGGCGGGGGAGACGGCGGACCCTGAGGTGGTCCTGGCCGGGCACTCGGCGGGCGGGCATCTCGCCCTGCTCGCCGCCGCCCGGCCCGGCACGCACGTGACCCGCGTCGTCGCCGTCGCCCCGGTCGCCGATCTCGCCCGCGCCCATGAGCTGGGGTTGAGCGACGGCGCGGTCGCCGAGCTGCTGGGCGGCGGACCCGGCTTTCCGGAGCGGCTCGCCGCGGCCGACCCGGCGCTCCGTCCGCCGGCGGATGTCCCCGTCACGCTCCTGCACGGCACCCACGACCCGGAGGTCCCCCTCGACCTCTCCCGCCGCTACCTCGCGCGCAACCCCGGCGGCACGGACCTGCGCGAGCTGACCGGCGTCGGCCACTACGCCCCCGTCACCCCCGGCAGCCCCAGCTGTCACACACTTGTCGGTTGTCTGAGCCGTCCGCACCGGCCACGTAGTACTTGAGGCGGACGCCGGCAGATCCCCACTGGTGGGGACGCCGCGGGGGCCCGGCGTTGCTTACCGTTGTCAGCGTGAACGAGACGACCCAGACGCAGGACGCGCTGCACTCGGAGGCACGGATAGCCCACGGCGTCCTGCGCCGGCTGCGCCAGGACCTGTTCGTCGACGCCTTCGCCTTCCGGCCGATGCCGCCGCTGGAGGACGCCAAGATCCGCCGGTGGGTGCCGTGGCTGCCGGAGCGGCTGCGGCACTGGTCGCGCTGGCTGCCGCACGCGA
The DNA here is from genome assembly GCF_043199295.1 of Streptomyces sp. NPDC048612. NCBI lineage: Bacteria > Bacillati > Actinomycetota > Actinomycetes > Kitasatosporales > Streptomycetaceae > Streptomyces > Streptomyces sp. NPDC048612. Next base: position 76,896 of record NZ_JBICVV010000012.1, on the reverse strand, counting down.
CCGTCGGCTTCTTCGCGGCGCTCGTCCTCCTGGCGGGCCTGGCGAGTTCGGGCCCCGGACTGCGCGGCGTGGTGGCCCTGCTGATCGCCGCGCCGCTGCTGCTGATCCTCTTCCGGCCGGTGGGCGCCTTCTGGCTGTCGCTGGCCGCGTTCGCCGCCGAGGCGTTCGCCGGGGCGGGCACCCCGTACATCAACCTCTTCTCGAACGGCGCCTTCGCCACCCACACCGTGGTGATGGCCCTCGTGGTGCTGCGCACCCGGCCGCGCCTCGCGATGGAGATGTGGCTGGTCACCTTTGCCGTGGCGGCCCTGGTGACGGTGGTCACCGGCGCGGACGTGGGTGATCTGCCGCCGGTGGCGGTCTTCTGCGGAGTGATCCTGATCTCCGCCGCCGCGGTCCGTGCCTGGCGCGAGGAGCGCCGGCAGGTCGTCAGGACGCAGACGGTCACCGAGGAGGAGCGCTCCCGGCGCACGCTCCTGGAGGAGCGGGCCCTGATCGCCCGCGAGCTGCACGACGTGGTCGCCCACCACATGTCCGTCATCGCCATCCAGGCCGAGGCCGCGCCCTACCGCGTCAAGGACACCCCGCCCGAGCTGGCCACGTCCTTCGCGACGATCCGGGAGAACGCCGTCGCCGCGCTCGCCGAACTGCGCCGCATCCTCGGCGTGGTGCGCTCCGCGGACCCGGACGCCTTCGCCGAGGCCGACCCGGAGGCCCCGCAGCCCAGCCTGAGCAGCCTCGACTCGCTGCTCGACAGCGTCCGCAGTGCCGGGCTGGTCGTCGAGGCCGTGGTGACCGGTTCGCCGCGGCCGCTGCCGCAGGGCGTCGAGCTGTCCGCGTACCGGATCGTGCAGGAGGGGCTGAGCAACGCGCTGCGGCACTCGCCCGGTGCCGAGGCCCGGGTGGAGATCTCCTATGTGCTGGGCGGGCTGGGCGTGCGCATCGTCAACGGTGCGCCGAGCCGGCTGGCCAAGCCGTCCCCGGGCGCGGGGCACGGAGTACTGGGCATGCGGGAGCGGGTACAGATGCTGGGCGGCGAGATGACGGCCGATCACACGGAGGACGGCGGCTACGAGGTCGCGGCGTTCATTCCGGTGGCGAACACCACGGGCGGGACCAAGGCAGGGGGAGCGCGGGCATGATCCGGGTATTGATCGTCGACGACCAGGTGATGGTGCGGGAGGGCTTCTCCGTCCTGCTGAACGCCATGCCGGACATGGAGGTCGTCGGGGAGGCGGTGGACGGCCGCGAGGCGGTGCGCAAGGTCGCCGTCCTCAAGCCCGACGTCGTCCTGATGGACATCCGGATGCCGGAGATGAACGGCCTGGAGGCGACCCGCGAGATCGTGGCCGCCGACGAGGGCGCCAAGGTCCTGGTGCTGACCACCTTCGACCTGGACGAGTACGTCTACCAGGCGCTGCGCTCCGGGGCGAGCGGCTTCCTGCTCAAGGACGCCTCGGCCGGTCAGCTCGCCGAGGGCGTCCGGATCGTCGCCTCCGGCGAGGCGCTGCTCGCGCCGACCGTCACCAAGCGTCTGATCTCCGAGTTCTCCCGCCTCGGCACCCCGCGCGCGCCCGCCCAGGAGCGCATCGCCGATCTCACGGAGCGGGAGACCGAGGTCCTGGTGCTGGTCGCGCAGGGCCTGTCGAACGGGGAGATCGCCGAGCATCTGGTGGTCGCCGAGTCCACGGTGAAGACGCATGTCAGCCGCATCCTGGTGAAGCTGGGGCTGCGCGACCGCACCCAGGCGGCGGTGTTCGCGTACGAGGCGCGGCTGGTGACGCCCGGGGGCTGAGCGCCCCGGTGGACGTGCGAAGGCCGTCGGCGGTCCTGGGCCGGACCGCCGACGGCCTTCGCACGCTCCCCTACGGGCGGGGACCACGGGCGGGCTACGGCTGGGGAACCTCCCGCAGCAGCTTCGAGCTCCAGGGGCACCAGATCAGGCCGGGCAGGAACGGGCCGCCGGCCTCGTCCAGATGCTCCTCGACGTAGGGCGTGGTGGCGTCGCAGACCTCGATGGCGAAGTCGAAGAAGTCGATGGTCTCCGGGCGGAGATGGAAGCTCCAGCGCCAGTTGTACGGCGCCGGGCGCTTGTCGATGCGGCCGATGACATGGGGCTCCGAGCTGGTCGCCCCGCTCAGCAGGTCGCGGGCGTGCTGGATCTTGCGCGGGTCGGTGATCTTGATGACGAACTCGGCGCGGGTGACATCGGTCATCACGAAGTAGGCGGCCGCGTCGGCGCGGGTGCGCTGTGCGTCGCCCGTCTGCTTCCCCTGGGCGGGCCCGGCCGCTGTGACGGCGAGCAGAGCCGCCGCCGCGAGAATGCCGATCTTGGTGGTGATGCGTCGCATGAACCCCTCCGGTGCCGCGGGTCGTGGTCACGACCGTGCGCACGGAAAGTAGTGGGTACATTACCGATAGCTCCAGAGTTACTCCGGGTTATCGCACCGCCAGGTGAAATGGCGAACAGTGACTGGCGGCCGCGGGAGTCATGTGCTGTGTCCACACCCTGTGGACGGCGGCGGGCCGGTGCGCCACCGCACACGGCGGTGCGCCGCCGGAGTCCGCTACGGCTCCGGCGGCGCACGTCTTCGGGGCGGCCCACCGCGGGCCGCCGGGGCCTCAGCCGATGTCGCGCCGGCGTACACCGGCCAGGCCCAGCAGGAGGAAGAGCGCGGAGAGCGCGGTCAGCCAGACGAACGGGGCGGCGGTGACCTCGGCGCCGGGGAGCTTGGGCAGGTGGCCGTACGGGGAGAGGTTCATCGCCCACGACGGGAACTTGAGGGAGGGGCCGATCCAGCCGATGGCCAGGCAGCCGCCGACGAGCGCCCAGACGGCGGGAGTGGCCTTCGGGAGCAGGCCGAAGACGAGCACCGCCAGACCGGTCAGCGTCCAGACCGCCGGGACCTGGGAGAGCGCAGCGGCCAGGACGGGGCCCAGCTGCCCGCCGGGGTCGCCGACGGAGACGCCGTGGGCCAGGCCCAGCCCCAGGCCGCCGGAGGCCAGGATGACGGCACTGCCCCCGTAGGCGATCGCCAGATGGCTGCCGGCCCAGCGCAGCCGGCCCACCGCACCGGCCAGCACCGGCTCCGCGCGCTCCCCGGTCTCCTCGCCGCGCAGCCGGAGCACCGCACCGGCCGCGTAGAGCGCGGCGACCATGCCGAGCAGTCCGGTCATGGTGGCCAGGAAGGCCTCGGTCAGGTTCTGCTGGCCGCCCATCCGCTCGACGATCTCGCGGGTCCGCTGGTTGCCGCCGACCAGGTCGGAGGCGCCCTGGGCGATCCCGCCGAAGACCGCGCCGGCGCACAGGAAGGCGAGCGTCCAGCCCAGCAGGGTGGTGCGCTGCAGCCGCCAGGCCAGGCCGAAGGCGCCGCCGAGGGAGCGCGGCGCGGCGGCCGGTCCGGGGCGGGCGGGCAGAAAGCTCATCCCCAGGTCGCGGCGGGCGGTCAGGGCGTAGGCGGCCGCGACGGCCAGGGCGGTCGCCGCGGCGAAGAGGAGCAGCGGCCACCAGCGTTCGCCGGCGTACGGGCGGAGGTTCTCCGACCAGCCGATCGGGGAGGCCCAGGTGAGCGGGGAGGAGGCCGCGGCCGTCGCGGCGTCGCCCGCGGCGCGCAGCGCGAAGGCGAAGCCCAGGACCGCGCCGGTCAGCCCCTTGGCCAGCCGCGCGCTCTCGGTGAGCTGGGCGGCGATGGCGGCCAGGCCGGCGAAGAGCGTGCCGGTGCCGCCGATGGCCAGGCCGAGGGCGAGCGAACCGGCGGCCGGGCGGCCGGACAGCACCGATCCGCCCGCGATCAGTGCCGCGAGCAGCGCGTTGGCGAGCAGGGCGGTCAGCAGGGCCGCGGTCAGGGGCGCCCGGCGGCCCACCATGGCGGCGGAGAGCAGTTCCTGACGGCCCGTCTCCTCCTCCTCGCGGGTGTGCCGGACCACGATCAGCAGGCTCATCACCGCGGCGAGGACGGCGCCGAAGCCGGCCATCCGCCAGGCGACCAGACCGCCGACGGAGTCGCTGAAGACCGGTCCGTACAGCGCCCGCATCGCGCCGCTGTGGTTCATCGAGGCGGCCAGCCCGGCCCGTTGGGCGGCGGTGTCGTAGACCGCCTCGAACGACGCGCCCACGGCGGTGACGGACAGCCCCAGGGTCAGCACCCAGGCCGGGATCAGCAGCCGGTCGCGGCGCAGCGCGAGGCGCCACAGGGTTCCGGTGCCCGCCAGATGACGGGGGCGGGCGGCACGGGCGGCGGGGGCCGCTGTCACGGCGGTCATCGCGCGACCGCCGCGGCGGGCCGGGCGTCGTCCTGGTAGTGGCGCAGGAAGAGCTCCTCCAGGGTGGGCGGGGTGCAGGTGAGGCTGCGGACGCCGGAGGTGGTGAGCGAGCGGAGCACGGCGTCGAGCTTGTCGGTCTCGGCCTGGAAGCGGACGCGGTGGCCCTGGCTCCCCCGGATCGGCTGGGTGGTCAGGCCGTGCACGCCGGGCAGCGCGGCCAGTCCTCCGGCTGCCGCCGGGGGCGCCTCCAGCGGGCCGGCGAGTTCGGCGACGACCGTGGTGCGGGTCAGGTGCCGCAGGTCGCCCAGCGAACCGGACTCGACGGTCCGCCCCTTGCGGATGATGCTGACGCGGTCGCAGAGCGCCTCGACCTCGGACAGCACATGGCTGGAGAGCAGGACCGTACGGCCGCGGTCGCGCTCCTCGGCGACGCAGTTCTGGAAGACCTCCTCCATCAGCGGGTCGAGCCCGGAGGTCGGCTCGTCGAGGATGAGCAGATCGACGTCGGAGGCGAAGGCGGCGACCAGCGCGACCTTCTGCCGGTTGCCCTTGGAGTAGGTCCGCCCCTTCTTGGTGGGGTCGAGTTCGAACCGCTCCAGGAGTTCGGCCCGGCGCGCGGCGTCCAGCCCTCCGCGCAGCCGGCCGTAGAGGTCGATGACCTCGCCGCCGGACAGGTTGCGCCACAGGGTCACATCGCCGGGGACATAAGCGATCCGGCGGTGCAGCGCGACGGCGTCCCGCCAGGGGTCCCGGCCCAGGAGCCGGGCGGTGCCGCCGTCGGCGCGCAGCAGGCCGAGCAGCACACGGAGGGTCGTGGACTTCCCGGCGCCGTTGGGCCCGAGGAAGCCGTGCACCTCGCCGGCCGCCACGTGCAGATCGAGGCCGTCCAGCGCGTGGGTGCGGCCGAAGGACTTGCGGAGACCGTCGACCCGGATCGCGGGGGCGGCAGACGTTGCTGTGGTCATGCTTTGGAAGCTACGCTAGTTTCACAAATTTGTGAAGTTAAGAAACCGTATAAACTTGGGGTGGGTGGCTCTGATCAGGGGAGATGATGCGGATATGAGTGAGCAGCCAGAGCAGAGTGCGGACCGGACGGACGATGCCCGCCGGGACGGCGGCGACGAGAAGCGCGATGACGCGGCGGTCTCACAGTTCGTCGAACGGTTCGCCTCCCAGCTGGTGGACGCCGGGATGCAGCGGATGTCCGCCCGGGTCTTCGCCTGTCTGCTGGCCTCCGACTCCGGCGTCCTGACCTCCGCCGAACTCGGCGAGCGCCTCCAGGTCAGCCCGGCCGCCGTCTCCGGCGCGATCCGCTACCTCTCCCAGGTCGACATGGTCAGCCGGGAACGCGAGCCCGGCTCCCGCCGCGACCGCTACCGCGTGCACAGCGACCAGTGGTACGAGGCACTGGCCCGCCGGGACAACGTCCTCACCCGCTGGGAGGGCACCCTGCGCGAGGGTGTCGACAGCCTCGGCGAGGACTCCCCGGCCGGCCGCCGGATCGCCGAGACGCTGATCTTCTTCGAGTTCCTCCAGAAGGAACTCACCGGCCTGCTGCAACGCTGGCGCGAACACCGCGACCAGCTCCGCGCCGACCTGGAGAGCGCGGAGCGCTAGGCACCCGGCCGCTCAGCCCCGCGGCAGCTGCAGCCGCCAGGCCGCCGGCTGCACGGTCCACGTACGGGTCCTGACCGGCCCGCCGACCAGCGCGTCCGCCCGGTAGTGGAAGTCCGCGCCGGACACCGTCACCGCCCGCGCCCGGGTCCGCACCGGGCGGCCCCCGCCCGGCCAGTGCACCACGACCTCGGCCAGCGCCCGGGTGTCGGCGGCCCCGGGCCACGGCCCGTCCGCCCCGGCCCGGCCGCCGGGCACCACCGACACCCCGCGCACCGGCCGGTCCAGATCCGCCAGCAGCACCCCGTCCGCCTCGATCCGCAGCCGCTGCCCCGGCACCCGCGCCCGCCGCGCGCCCAGGCCGGTCGCCGGCGCCGCCAGCAGCGACAGCGCCGTACGGGCGGTCCGGGCGGCCGGCTTCCACCACGGCCGCGGCCCGTCGGGCCCGTCCGCCGGGCCGTCCGGCTCCTCCGGGGCCGCTGCCGGGCCGGCCGGAGCGGGCGGCGGGGCCGTCCCCGGCACGTACGCGCCGTGCCCCAGCCGGGTCGCCTCGCTGCCGCAGGGGATGCGCAGCCCGCCCAGCACGATGCCGTCGCTGTCGTCCGTGAGCAGGTCCATCGGCCGCTCCCCGCCGTCCAGGACGGCCCGCGCGGCGGCCACCGTGTCCGTGGGGACGCCCAGCGCACGGCTCAGCGTGACCGCGGCCGGGGCGCCCACCGGGACCATCGACAGCGGCACGGCGCCCAGCTCGCGCTCCTTGTGCAGCAGGCCCACCACCCGCAGCAGCGTCCGGTCGTCCCCGATCACCACCGGCCGCCGGTGCCCGCGCCGGGCCAGTACCCGCGCGAATTCCTCCGGCCCCTCCGGCAGGCAGATCTTCGCCCCCGCGCCCGCACACAGGACATCCTTCGCGATCCGCACGGACTCGCCGTCCGTACTGCGGGCGACCGGGTCGATGACCACGAGCAGGGGGTACCCCCGAACGGAGTCCACGGGAGAGTGCCCAGAAGGCTGCGCCGACACCTCGGTCCTTCCTCAGGTAGCATCTCGGTGCAAGAGCCCCTTGCGCTATTGCGCCAGGGGCTTCGTCTATTCCGGGGCACCGGTCCGACGGCTCTAGTGATGACGTACGCGTGAAAAGGCACGCCGACGCCATCCACGCACGTTGGACATGCCCCGCCCGGAAGGGGTGTACGCCTGTGCCCGCACTTGTGCTGCTCGGTGCTCAGTGGGGTGATGAGGGCAAGGGAAAGGCCACCGATCTGCTCGGTGGGTCCGTGGACTACGTGGTGCGTTACCAGGGCGGCAACAACGCCGGCCACACGGTCGTCGTCGGCGACCAGAAGTACGCACTGCACCTCCTCCCTTCCGGAATCCTCTCGCCGGGGTGCACCCCGGTCATCGGCAACGGTGTAGTCGTCGACCCGGCGGTCCTGCTCTCCGAGCTGAGCGGACTCAACGAGCGCGGCGTCGACACGTCCAAGCTGCTGCTCAGCGGTAACGCGCATCTGATCACGCCGTACAACATCACCGTCGACAAGGTGACGGAACGGTTCCTCGGCAAGCGGAAGATCGGCACCACCGGCCGCGGCATCGGCCCGACCTACGCCGACAAGATCAACCGCGTCGGCATCCGGGTCCAGGACCTCTACGACGAGTCGATCCTGACCCAGAAGGTCGAGGCGGCGCTGGAGGTCAAGAACCAGCTGCTGAGCAAGCTCTACAACCGTCGTGCCATCGAGGTCGAGCAGGTCGTCGAGGAGCTGCTGGGCTACGCCGACAAGATCAAGGGCTATGTCGCCGACACCACCCTGATCCTCAACAAGGCGCTCGACGACGACAAGGTGGTCCTCTTCGAGGGCGGCCAGGGCACGCTGCTGGACATCGACCACGGCACGTACCCCTTCGTCACGTCCTCGAACCCGACCGCGGGCGGCGCCTGCACGGGTGCGGGTGTCGGTCCCACCAAGATCAGCCGCGTCATCGGCATCCTCAAGGCCTATACGACGCGCGTCGGTGCCGGTCCGTTCCCGACCGAGCTGTTCGACGAGGACGGCGAGGCGCTGCGCCGCATCGGCGGCGAGCGCGGCGTCACCACCGGCCGGGACCGCCGCTGCGGCTGGTTCGACGCGGTCATCGCCCGCTACGCGACCCGCGTCAACGGTCTGACGGACTTCTTCCTCACCAAGCTCGACGTGCTCACCGGCTGGGAGCAGATCCCGGTCTGCGTCGCGTACGAGATCGACGGCAAGCGCGTCGAGGAACTGCCGTACTCGCAGACCGACTTCCACCACGCCAAGCCGGTCTACGAGATGCTCCCGGGCTGGTCCGAGGACATCACCAAGGCCAAGAAGTTCTCCGACCTGCCGAAGAACGCCCAGGCGTACGTCAAGGCGCTGGAGGAGATGTCCGGCGCCCCGATCTCCGCGATCGGCGTCGGCCCCGGCCGCGACGAGACGATCGAGATCAACTCGTTCCTGTCGTAGGACACCGGCCGGGGGACCACCGCGGTCCCCCGGCACCCCGCAGCGGACGGCCGCGCGGCTACTTCACCCTGGAGTAGCCGCGCGGCTGTTTGTCGTCGCCGAGGAACGCGCGGTGCAGGGTGCCGTCGCCGCCCAGGCTTAGCACGGAGGTGCTGCTCGGTGTGCAGCCGGGCGCCGGCCGGTCGACGACCGACGGGCCGACGGTCAGCTTGCCGCCCTCGGCCGCGTAGAGGTCGGCGTGTGCGGTGCAGCGGCCGCCGCGGCCCACGACGACGGTGGTCAGGACCCTGCTGCCCGCCGGGGCCTGCCGGACGGTCAGCTCCTGGCTGCCGTAGCCGTCGTCGTCCGTCCGCCGCCAGGTGCCGAGGAGACCGGCCGGGACGCTGCCGTCGGCCGGGGCGACGCGGTGCAGGGTCGCGGTGCGCCCGGCCGCGGCCCAGGTCAGGGTGTCGGCGCCGCCCGCCACCAGGGTGTGCTCGCCCAGCGCGGCACAGCGGCCGGCCGGGACGGACCGGACGACATCGGTGTCCAGCCGCAGTGCCGGGTGCCCGTCCTGCCGGGTGACGGACACCAGCTTGCCGTCGCTGCGGCACTCGTAGGTCGCGCCGAGGCTGGTGCTGTTCGCGACCACCTCGCCGACCTTGCCGTGGGTGATCACGAACCGCCGCTGCTGGCCGGTGGGTTCGCCGTCCCGCAGCACCGGGCCCGACCAGGTGCCGACATAGCCGGCCGGGATGTCGGACGCGCTGTCGCCGGCGCCCGCACGGTCGCTCAGCAGCGGCACCGCGGCGGCGGCCGCGGCGGCCGCGACGACCGCCGTGGCGATGAGGGGGAGCCATCGACGGCGGCGGCGCCGCTCCGTCGCGGTGGGCGCCGGGGGCCGCGCCGGACTGACCGCGGGCCTGGTGGTCGGCACCGTCGGTGCCTGGCCTCCGGGCGGGGTGTCGGTGTCCAGGAGGAGCACGGCGTGCTGTCCCAGGCGCGCGATGAGTTCGGCCGGAAGCCAGGGCGTGGCCGCCGGGCCGCCGGGCGCCGGCCCGAGGCGCTCGGCGAGCTCCGCGGGGGTGGGCCGCGCCGCCGGGTCCTTGGCCAGGCAGTCCAGGAGCAGGGCGCGGACGCCGTCCGGCGCCCCGGCCACGTCCGGGTCCTCCTGCGCGATCTTGAACATCACGGCGTGCACGCCCGAGGCGATCTCACCGAACGGCTGCCGCCCGGTCGCCGCGTACGCCAGCACCGAGCCGACACAGAACACGTCGCTGGCCGGGCTGACGCTCCGCCCCGTGACCTGCTCGGGCGACATGAAGCTGGGCGAGCCGAGCACCGTGCCGGCCCGGGTCAGGGTCTGCTCCCTGACCCCGTCCAGGGCCCGTGCGATGCCGAAGTCGATGACCCGCGGCCCGTCGATGGTGAGTAGCACGTTGGACGGCTTGAGGTCGCGGTGCACCAGGCCGACGCCGTGGATGTCGCGCAGCGCGCAGGACAGCCCGTAGGCCAGCCGCCGCAGCGAATCCTCCGGCAGCGGGCCGTAGGTGCCCTTGCGCGCGTAGTTCCCGACGACCTCGCTCAGGGTGGGGCCCGCGATGTATCCGGTGGCGACCCAGGGGACCGCGGCCTCGGTGTCGGCGTCCAGCACCGGCGCGGTCCAGCGCCCGCCGACCCGCCGCGCGGCCGCGACCTCGGCGCGGAAGCGGTCCCGGAACTCCTCCTCCTCGGCGAGTTCGGCCTTCACCAGCTTCACGGCGACGGTCCTGCCACCCTCCGAACGGGCCAGGTAGACCCGCCCCATCCCACCGCTGCCGAGGCGGCTGAGCAGCCGGTAGTCCCCGATCCACGACGGATCGTCGGCCGTCAGCCCCCGCAGGCCGTCCATCCGGGCACCCTCCCCGTGAGTCGTTCCGTGCCGGTTTCGGTATCCAGGCGTGCTCTGAGCCTAGGCGGCCCGGGACAGCGCCACGGCCGACGGCGCGTTACGACGGGAGAACGATCGAGCGGTGACGGGGGAAGGACGGGCGGGTGACCAGGGGGAACGGCCGAACTGCCCGCGCCGGGGCGCCCCCGGAAACCGCGTCGGCCCCGCCCCGCGGCCGCCTCCTGCCCAACGCCCCGTGAAACGGCGCCCGTTGCCCGCCCGGCGGCCGTCACCTCGTCCTGTCGGCCGTCACCCGGCCCTGTGGTACGACAGCGCCTTCCCGTCGTCGGAGACGCGGCGCAGCACTCCGTCCACCAGCTCCAGGGTGCTCGCCTCGCCGGGATCACAGCCGTCCTGTCCGGAGACCACCTTGGACGGGCCGAGGCGGACCGGGGGGCCGGCGCTGGTCAGGGTGGCCGCGAACGCGCAGCGGTAGGACGCCCCGGTCGCCGTCATCGTCAGCACGGTGTCACCGGTCGTGCCCTGGATGAGCGTGAGGCGCCGGGTGTTGAGGGCGGAGCCGCCGAGGGTCGTCTCCCACGTGCCCAGGTAGTCCGCGGGGATGCCCCCGTTCACGGCGTGCTGCGCCGGAGACCGGCCGCCTGTCGAGCCCTCCGCCCGTACGCCCTCACCACCGGTGTTGAACACGGCGTACGCGGTGGCCGCACCGGCCCCGGCCAGCACCAGCGCGAGCGCGGTGACCAGGGCGGCACCGGCGCCACGACGGCGGCGCGGCACCGCGGCCGCGGTGGACGCCGGGCCCGCTGCCGCGAGGTCGTGGTGCCCGTGGGAGGCGTGTGACGGGGAGGGCGCCGCGCCGGCCGCGACCGGACGCGGGGCCGGTGTCCCCGGGGTGCCGCCCGGCGGGGGCGTGGGCACGACGGCGGTGGGCGGCGCGTGCACGCCGGGGTCCCCGGCGGCGGGCGACGGTGCCCCGGCCCGGTCGCCGCCCCGCGCGTCCTCGCCGTCCTGCGGGTCCTCCGCGTCCAGCAGCTCCACGGCGTGCCGCCCCAGCCGGGCGATCAGCGCCCCCGGCAGCCAGGGCTCGTCGTCCGCGCCCGGCCCGTCGGCGGTGCCGTGCTCCGCCCGCGCCACCAACTCCGCGGGCGTGGGCCGCTGTTGCGGGTCCTTGGCCAGGCAGTCGGAGACCAGCTCGCGCAGCCCGTCGGGCAGTGCGGAGAGGTCGGGCTCCTCCTGGGCGATGCGGAACATCAGCGCGGGCGCGAGGCTGTCGGCCGTGCCGAACGGCTGCCGCCCGGTCGCCGCGTAGGCCAGTACGGAGCCGAGGCAGAAGACATCGGAGGCCGGGGTCAGCGGCGCGCCGCGCACCTGCTCCGGCGACATGAAGCCCGGCGAGCCGACCGACGCGCCGGTACGCGTCACCCCGCTGCCGGCGACCGCCTCCAGCGCCCGCGCGATACCGAAGTCGATGACCCGCGGGCCGTCGATGGTGAGCAGCACGTTGGACGGCTTGAGGTCGCGGTGGATGATCCCGGCGGCATGGATCGCGCCCAGCGCACGGGCCAGCCCGGCGGCCAGGATGCGCACGCTCCGTTCGGGCAGCGGGGCGCCGCCGCCGACGACCCGCTGCAGGGAGGGGCCCGCGATGTAGCCCGTGGCGACCCAGGGGGTCTCGGCCTCGGTGTCCGCGTCCAGTACGGGCGCCGTCCACTCCCCGCCGACCTGCTGCGCGGCCCGTACCTCCCGCCGGAAGCGGGCCCGGAACTCCTCCTCGCCGGCCAGCTCCGTGCGCACCAGCTTGACCGCGACCGTACGGCCGCGGTCCGAACGGGCCAGGAACACCCGTCCCATGCCGCCCTCGCCGAGCCGCCCGAGCAGCCGGTAGTCCCCGATCCGCACCGGGTCCTGCCCGCCCAGCGGCCGCAGCCCTCCGGCCCGTCCCTGCTGTCCCGCCCGTATCAGCTGTTCCACGATCCCCTCGCCCCTTCCCCCCGAAGCCGCCCCAGTGGGCGAGTGGACGCCGGCGTCTCCGCACCCGTGCCGCCCCGCTGCCTCTCGTCCGCGGTGAGGATATCCAGCGCCCGCCGCGCCCGGCAGACCCGCCGCGCCCGGCGCGGGCCCGGCGTCCCCTCAAGCCTCCGCGGCCGGCGGGGCCTTCGGCGGGCCGGACAGCTCGTCGAGCGCCGCCGACAGCTCCTCCAGCGCCGCCGTGACCCGCCGGAACCCGTCCCGGCCGCCGAGCTGTTCCCGCAGCCGGGCCGCGAACTCCGCGTGGCCGGGGGTGATACGGGCGACGGCGGCCCGGCCCTCCTCGGTCGGGGTGAGGAGCTTGGCGCGGCGGTGCGCCGGGTTCGGCCGGTAGGCGGCCAGGCCGCGGGCCACCAGGAGGTCGGCGATGCGCTGCACGCTCTGACGGGTGATCCCCATCGCGCGGGCGATACCGGCGACGGACAGCGGCTCGGGCAGGACGGCGCCCAGCACCTGCCACCAGGCGGCGGTCAGCCCCGCGGGCGCGGCGAGCCCGTCCGCGACCGTGAGGAACTGGCCGTTGAGCCGGAAGACGGTGAGGGCGGTACGGCTGAGCAGCTCCGGGTCCCGGGGGCCGCCGGCCGCCAGGGCCCCGGCACCCGGGGCCCGTTCGGAGTCCGGCGCACTCATACGGCGCCGCCCTCGGAGCCGCCTTCCGCCCCGCCGTCCGGCTCGGCCGCCCCCGCCGTCATCAGGACCGGGTAGGCGGCGGCGTCGGAGCGGGCGAACAGGCGGTACCAGGCGTCCAGAATCCGCGGCTCCATCACGTCGAGCTCGGCGAAGATCTCCCGGGCGAAGGCCACCGGCTCGGTCGGCCCCGCGGTGATCAGCCCGCGGGCGCGCACCGCGTCGGCCTCGCGGTAGTGCGCCCCGCCCCGGTAGCCGGGCTGCGCGGCGAGGTACGGGGCGGCGCCGCTGGTGTGCGGACGGTCGTCCAGCAGCCCCTCCCGGGCCAGCCCCGCGGTCGCGCCGCAGATCGCCGCGACCGGCACCCCGGCGGCCAGGAACTCCCGGGCCTTGGCGGCGAACGGCATCAACTCCGCGCCATCGTCCCAGAGTTGGGCGCCCGGAAGGATCAGCAGCGCACTGTCCTCGGGGCGCAGCGCGTCGAGCGCGAGGCCGGGCACGATGCGCTGCCCGCCCATGGTCGTCACCGGCCGGGCGGTGGTGGCCGCGACGGTGACCACGTCGTACGCGTCCTGCCCCGGACGGAAGTAGCCGCCGCTGCGGAGATGGCCGGCGGCATGGCCGCACTCCCAGTCCGCGAGGGTGTCGTAGGCGGCGAGATGCACGGTGCGCGGGGTCATGAGAACTCCTTGGCCGACGGCGGAATCCCGTTCCGCCGTTCCCTGTGTCCCTATGACAGCATCCTGCGCTTTCGACAGCATGCTGTCAATTGCCCGGGCGGCACCGGTCCCGCCCGTGGCCGGGAAGCATCGCCGGCGGATGCCGGATTCCGCGTCCCGGAACTTCCGGCCGACGCGGAACGTAGAACGCGTACCGCGCCCCGGCAGACCCGCCCCCGGCCCGCCCACGACAGCACAGCGCCACCCCCGTCCCGCTCGCTCCCGGTCCCGCACGCTCCCCGTCCCCGCCCGCCAAGGAGCCCGTGTGATCCCCGCCGTACGCGCCCTCGCCCGCGCCGCCATGGCCGCGCGCCCCGTTCCGCTCGCCGAGGTCCAGACCCGCGCCGAACTCCCCGCCCGCTTCGACCGCAGCTATCTCGTCCCGTTCGAGGTCTTCACCGCCTTCGCGGCCCAACTCACCGGCCGCCAGGGGCCGGACGGCCCGTTCGCCGCCCTGTGCGTCAACGGGCGCCGCTGGTTCCGCTATCACTCCGTCCACTACGACACCCCCGACCTGCGCTCCTTCCACGACGCCGGGCAGGGCCGCGCACGGCGCTTCCGGATTCGCGAGCGGCGCTACGCGGACACCGGGGAGCGGCAGTTCGAGGTCAAGCTGACCGGGCGGCGCGGCGAGACGGTCACCCACCGGCAACCCCTGCTGCCGGACGCCGCCGCCCTCGGCACCGCCCCGCGCGGCTTCCTCGCCGCCGTCCTCGACCGCTCCTACGGCATCGCGGCCCCCGCCCGGCTGCTGCGCACCGCCGAGACCGAGTACCTCCGGGCCACCTTCGTCGCGGACGGCCGGCGCGTCACCTGCGACGCGGCCCTGCTCTGCCGGGACCCGGCGACCGGCCGGACCGTACGGGCCGACGGCGGCCTCCTCCTCGTCACCACCCGCAGCACCGGCCGCCCCACAACGGCGGACCACCTGCTGACCGCCCTCGGCATGGCGCCCACCGGCTTCACCAAGTACTACGGCGGACTGTCGGCCCTGCGCCCGGACCTCGCCGAGGGCCACCGGCCGGGCGCGGCGGGGACGGCGTTTCCCACTGCGGCCCGGCAGCCGGCGCCCGGACCGGGGCCCGGTGCCGGTGCCGGTGCGTAGACACTCTGTCCGCGCGCGTGGTGAGCGCCATACACACTGTCGGTACCGGCCGCCGGGCCGTGATCCCTAGGCTGAGGGGCGTTCGCCGTGACCGTCCCCGGCGGACCCGAGCGACCCGATCCGAGGTACTGACCGTGACCACGACGCCCTCCGCCTCCGCCGCCGACCCTGCCGCCGGTGCGGCCGTCAAGGCCGCCGACCGCGCGCACGTCTTCCACTCCTGGTCCGCGCAGGGCCTGATCGACCCGCTGCCGATCGCCGGCGCCGAGGGCTCGTACTTCTGGGACTACGACGGCAACCGCTACCTCGACTTCTCCTCCCAGCTGGTCAACACCAACATCGGCCACCAGCACCCCAAGGTCGTCGCGGCGATCCAGGAGCAGGCCGCGAAGCTCTGCACCATCGCGCCCGGCTTCGCGGTGGACGTCCGGTCCGAGGCCGCCCGGCTGGTCGCCGAGCGCACCCCCGGTGACCTCGACAAGATCTTCTTCACCAACGGCGGCGCGGAGGCCGTGGAGAACGCGGTCCGGATGGCCCGGCTGCACACCGGCCGCGCCAAGGTGCTCTCCGCCTACCGCTCGTACCACGGCGCCACCGCCACCGCGATCAACCTGACCGGCGACCCCCGCCGCTGGCCCTCGGACACCGCCTCGGCCGGTGTCATCCACTTCTGGGGCCCGTTCCTCTACCGCTCGGCCTTCCACGCCGAGACGGAGGAGCAGGAGTGCGAGCGCGCCCTCGCGCACCTGGAGCAGACCCTCGCCTTCGAGGGCCCGCAGTCGGTCGCGGCGATCATCCTGGAGACCGTCCCCGGCACCGCCGGGATCATGGTCCCGCCGGCCGGCTACCTCGCCGGGGTCCGTGAGATCTGCGACCGCCACGGCATCGTCTTCATCCTCGACGAGGTCATGGCCGGCTTCGGCCGCACCGGCCACTGGTTCGCCGCCGACCACTTCGGCGTCACCCCCGACCTGCTGACCTTCGCCAAGGGCGTCAACTCCGGCTACGTCCCGCTCGGCGGCGTCGCGATCAGCGCCGAGATCGCCGCCACCTTCGACCAGCGCCCCTACCCGGGCGGCCTGACCTACTCCGGTCACCCGCTGGCCTGCGCCTCCGCCGTCGCCACCATGAACGCGATGGCCGAGGAGCGGATCGTGGAGAACGCCGCCGACATCGGCGAGCGGGTCATCGGCCCCGCGCTCCGCGAGATCGCCGACCGCCACCCGTCCGTCGGCGAGGTCCGCGGCCTCGGCGTCTTCTGGGCGCTGGACCTGGTGAAGAACAAGGAGACCCGCGAGCCGCTGGTGCCGTACAACGCGTCCGGCGCCGCCAACGCTCCGATGGCCGAATTCGCGGCGGCCTGCAAGCGCGGCGGTCTGTGGCCGTTCGTGAACATGAACCGCACCCATGTCGTGCCCGCCTGCACGATCACCGAGGCCGAGGCGAAGGAGGGTCTGGCCGCCCTCGACGAGGCCCTCACGGCGGCCGACGCCCACACCGTCTGACCGTTCGGCCGGCGGACGGAACCGCAGGTCACAGACGTGCCGCAGGGCATGCCCACGGCAACCTCGGGCAGCGGCCCGGCGCGGCCCTCGCCTATCGTGGGCGGGGGCCGCTCCCACCTGCGCGGTCAGGGACGTCGAAGGAGACGCAGACGATGGCCGCCGGCGGAGACAGCTCACTCATACAACGCAGCACCCTGCGCCAGCAGATCGCCGACGCCCTGCGTGACGAGGTCCTGGCCGGCCGCCTGCCGTCCGGCCACCCCTTCACCGTCAAGGAGATCGCCGAGCAGTACGGCGTCTCCGCCACCCCCGTGCGCGAGGCGCTGCTCGACCTCTGCGCCCAGGGCCTGCTCGACGTCGAACAGCACCGCGGTTTCAAGGTGCACGCCTTCACCGCCGACGACTTCCGCGCCATGGTCGAGGCCCGCACCCTGATCATCGAGGGCATCTTCCGCAGCGGCGCCGACCAGGCGCTGCGGGCCACCGCCCCGGGGGTCCTCATCTCCATCCGGCGCCGCGCCGACGAGGCCGAACGGGCCGCGCGGGCCGGCGACCTGGACGTCCTGATCGGCTACGACCTGCGCTTCTGGCGCGAGCTGAGCAGCATCGTGAACAACGCCTACATCAGCGACTTCCTCGACCGCATCCGCGTCCAGACCTGGATGTTCGCGGTCCCGCTGCTGCGCCGCGAGCCCGACCTCAAGGGCCTGCTCTGGCACGGCCACAGCGCGCTGGCCGACGCCCTGATCCAGCACGACCTGGCCACCGCCCAGCGGCTGATCGCGGAGTACAACGAGCACTCCCTCGCTCTCGTCGGAACGCGCGGCTAGCACTACGCTGTCCCGACCATCGGCCGTAATGGGCCGTACCCGTACCGTACGTGCGCCGGTGTCCCCGTCCCCCGACCGGAAGCGAGCCCACACTCGTGGCATGTGACCTGTGGCTGGTACCCCTCGTCGATGTGCTGTGCCACAGCCCCGACAACCCGTTCTCCGAAGAGATCGCCGCCTACGACAAGGCCCTGACGGAAGCGGGCCTGCCACCGGTCCCGGTCTTCAGCTACATGCCCGGCCTGTCCGGCGACGTCGCCCCCGTCGCCGGCTTCGACTACGACGCCCTGCACTTCCTGCGCCGCGCCTACCTGCTGCGGCTGTGCGGCCTGGAGGTCACTCCGGTCGACGAACTGGGCGGCGACTACGAGCAGTTGCTGGAGATGTTCGAGGCCACCGCGCAGCAGTCCCACCTGGTCTGGCACTACGACCACGCCGGCGCCTACGTCCCGGTCGACTTCCCGCACCCGCTCGCCAACGACGAACTCCTGGAGGGCGGCGGCCCGCTGGGTTCCTCGCACGGCCTGCTGCGCGACCTGGAACTGGTTGCGCCATCCCTCGGTATCGATCCGGCCAATCCCCCGGCCGCCCCCACCCCGCCGGCCGGCCCCACCTCCCTGGAGGAACGCGCCGGCACCGTCCCCCTGGACGACAGCCCCTTCGCCCGCGAACGCCACGTCTGGCTGGGCCTCCACGCCGCCGCCACCCGAAGTCTCGGCCAAGGCTCCATGATCGTCTTCAGCTGACCCGTTCCTCAACCAACCACGCGCACCCACCCACCAAGGCCCGCCCCCACCAAGCATTTCCCCACCCACCCACGGGAGGGGACGGGCCTCGGGGGCAGGGTTTCCGGACGTAAAGCGAAGCAGTCCGGAAACCCTGCCCCCGAGGCCCGTCCCCGCACCCCGACAGCCCCGCGCAGCGGCCCGGCCCGCCGCAGGCGCCACGGCGGGAGCACCGCGCAAGCGGGCAACAAACGGCGAGTAACAACCACGGCGGGAAAGCCGAAAACGTGGGAGGCCCTTACCGCGGCGACTCCGGCGGCCGCTGCCGAGGCATATTCGGCCGCCCCCGATGCGGCACCGCAAACCGCCCCGCCACAGGCGCCCCCTCCGCACGCGGAGAAACGGCAGCAACGCCGCCCCCCGCGGCGAACCGCAGCGAACCGGCCCGGAACTCCGCCATCCAGTCCACCGTCTCGGCCCGCACCAGCTCCCCGAGGTCCTCGTTGAACCGCCGCAGCAGCCCGAGGCAGCGCTCCGCCGCCTCGCCCGCCGTGCCCTCGGCCGGTCCGAGCACCTCCCGCACGCTCTCCGTCGCCCAGTCGAACTGCAGCGCCTCCAGCCGCCGGTGGATCGCCTGCGCGGTCGCCAGGTCCCGCATCCACCCGGCGGTCACCCCGAAGCAGCGGTCGCCGCCCACACACACCGCCGCCAGCAGCAGCGACAGACACCCCCAGGACGCGCCGCCCTCCCAGACCCCGGCGAGGTCCAGCAGCGGCAGCGCCCCGCCGACCGCGCTCCCGGCCGCGGCGCCCAGCCGCAGTGCCCGCGCGCCACGCCGCTTGGCCAGCCGGTCGTGCAGATACCAGTCGGCGGCGCGCAGTGCGCCCTCCTCGGTCCAGAGATACAGCGCGTCCAGCCGGTCGGCCGGCTCCCCCCAGTCGCCGAGCGGGAAGGCCCGTCCCGCGAGATCCCTCCGGCCGGGGCCCCGGCCGCCGCTCTCCCGCCCGGGGCGGCGGCTCTCCCGAGGGGGCCCCTCGGGCTGCATCTCCGGCTGACTCACCCGTGCACTCCCTCTCTGCGCTCTCTCCGGACACGTGCCGCGCACGCGTGACATACGGGACGGCCGTTGCGCACAGCCCCCTTCCTACCGCCGAACGGCTGGCGTCGGCCCCACGATCACGCTCTTTCCGCCCGGAAGTGGTGCGGGATCGGGTATAGGGCCGCCGGGCGTCTCACCCGAAAGAGTGGCCAACGCGGTGACGCACGGTTTCCGGCCGCCGCCGCCCCGCCCGCCGGCCCGGCCCGGCCGACGTCCGGGTGCCCGGGGCTCTCGTCTAGGCTGCCACCGTGAAGGTCCTCGTCATCGGCGGCGGCGCCCGCGAACACGCCCTGTGCCGCTCTCTGTCCCTCGACCCCGACGTCACCGCGCTGCACTGCGCTCCCGGCAACGCCGGCATCGCCGAGGTGGCCGAATTGCACGGGGTCAACGCCCTCGACGGCCAGGCCGTCGCCGAACTCGCCGCCGGCCTGGCGGCCGATCTGGTCATCGTCGGACCCGAGGCCCCCCTGGTGGCGGGCGTCGCGGACGCCGTACGCGACCGCGGCATCCCGGTCTTCGGCCCCTCGGCCCAGGCCGCCGAGCTGGAGGGCTCCAAGGCCTTCGCCAAGGACGTGATGGCCACCGCGGCCGTCCCCACGGCCCGCAGCTATGTCTGCACCACCCCGGAAGAGATCGACGAGGCCCTGGACGCCTTCGGCGCGCCGTACGTCGTGAAGGACGACGGGCTGGCGGCCGGCAAGGGCGTCGTCGTCACCGAGGACGTCGAGGCCGCCCGCGCCCACGCGCTGGCCTGCGACCGCGTCGTCATCGAGGAGTTCCTCGACGGCCCGGAGGTCTCGCTCTTCGCGGTCACCGACGGCGAGACCGTCGTCCCGCTCCAGCCCGCCCAGGACTTCAAGCGCGCCTACGACGGCGACGAGGGCCCCAACACCGGCGGCATGGGCGCGTACAGCCCGCTGCCCTGGGCCGACCCCAAGCTGGTCGACGAGGTCATGGCCACCGTCCTCCAGCCCACCGTCGACGAGCTGCGCCGCCGCGGCACCCCGTTCTCCGGGCTGCTCTACGCGGGTCTGGCGATCACCTCGCGCGGGGTGCGCGTGATCGAGTTCAACGCGCGCTTCGGCGACCCGGAGACCCAGGTCGTCCTCGCCCGCCTCAAGACCCCGCTCGCCGGCTTGCTGCACGCCGCGGCCACCGGCACCCTCGCCACCTTCCCGCCGCTGCGCTGGAGCGACGGCGCGGCGGTCACCGTCGTCATCGCCTCGCACAACTACCCGGACACCCCGCGCACCGGCGACCCGATCGACGGGCTCGCCGACGTCGCGGCCCAGGACGGCCCCAAGGCGTACGTCCTGCACGCCGGCACCAAGCGCGACGACTCCGGCGCGGTGCTCAGCGCGGGCGGCCGGGTGCTGTCCGTCACGGCCACCGGCGCCGACCTCACCACCGCCCGGCAGCGCGCCTACGACGCCGTCGGCCGGATCTCCCTGGACGGCTCCCAGCACCGCACGGACATCGCCGCCAAGGTCGCGGACGCGGCCGCGGACGCGCAGGGCGCGTAGCGGCGACGGCGCGGCGGGTACAGCGGCGGACCCGTCGCGCCCGCCGCTGCCGGTGACATCTCCCCTGGGACACATGGCACATACCGTGGCATATGCCTCAGGTCTGCGGGCGCAGACCGGGCCGCCCCGCCGACGGCCTGAGGGGCCGGACCCGGCCGCGCCACCACGGCCCACACCCGCCCGGCGCCGGTTCCCGGCTTTGCCCAAAGCCATTCCATCGAGTGACCGCACCGAGTAACCGGCTGACGGGACCAAAACCCCCAACTAGGGTGCCGCGCAAGCGTCCTGCGGTCGCCGGGCCGGATTCCGGCACGGCGATCACGGTGGCGTCCGGCAAGTGGCTCACCGGCATTGCGATGTCAGTGGCCGGTGCCACAGTGGGTGTGGAGTGAGCTCGCTCCGCACCTCGCGCAATTCTCGTACGTCCGTCCCGTGTTCTCTCCGTCCGGCTCCTTCAGGGCAGCAGGGGGTGTACAGGCTCGTGGCAAGTCCGGAAACAGGCGTCCTGGCGGCGCGTGCCCGCGCCCTCGCGGTGCTGCGCATCCGCAGCACGGCGCTGGCCGTGGCGCTGCTGCCAGCGGCCGTGGCCGTGGTGCTGATCGCCGGCCGGATGACCGGCCATCTCGGTGCGGGCACCGGCTGGGACCTCGCGCGCTGGGTCACCGGCGGCCTCGCGGTGCTCAGCCTGCTGCTGGCCGCGCTGGTCGCCGTGGTCGTCGCGCGCGCCCGGCCGGCCCTCAGCCCGTCCGTCCCGATCTCCGAGAAGTCGGCCCCCGATCTCTACCGCCTGGTGCGCGATCTCGCCGACCGCCTGGAGGTCCCCGCGCCCTCCGCCATAGCGCTCACCCCGGACTGCGACAGCTGGCTGGAGGACCGTACGCACCGCGCCCACGGGCCGCCCGGCCGCGGCCGGAGCCCGGCCGGCGGGGAGCACCGGGTGCCCGAGGCGCCGGTCCTGGTCATCGGCTCGCCGTTCCTGTGGTGGATGCGGGTCGCCGAGCTGCGCGCCCTGCTCGCCCCCGTCGTCGCCGGCACCGGCCCCTCCGCCCACCCCGACATAGCGGCCGCCCGCCGCTTCATCCGGGGACTGGACGCCGCGGTCGCGGTCTCCGCCCGCGCCCGGCGGCCGCTGCGGGGCCTCCCGCTGCGCTTCGTCGGCCGGGTGGCGCGGCTGCTGCTCCGGGCCGGCCGCGAACACGCCACGATCATGGAGCGCGCCGTCGCGGCCGCCGCCTCCGAGCGCGCCCAGTCCGTCGACTACGGCCTGCGGATCGTCGCCCAGGAGCAGGTCGGCCTCGCGTACGCGGGCTGGGACCGGCTGCTGACCCGGGTCGCGCTGCCCGCCTGGCGGATGGGCCGCTGGCCGTCCCGGCTGGACGCCGGGGTGGTCTCCGCGCTCACCGAGCTGTCCCGCCGGGACCGCCTCGCCGACGGCTTCGCCTCCCGGCTCGGCGAGCGCCCCGCCTGCGACCTCCTGGAGGAGCCCGGCGCCATCGACCGCGCCGCCTCGCTGCTGGCCGCCCGCCTCTTCCACGGCGGCCCGGCCGAGCCGGGACCCGACTGGTCACCGGTCGGCTGGAACCAGTACCCGGAAGAGGTCGTGGACCGGAAGTGGCGCCTGGAGGCCGCCCGCCTGCACCGCGTCCTCGACAACCTCCCGGCGGCCGCGCTCCCGGCGGCCCCGCCCGCACCGGCGGCCCCGGCCCAGCCGGACCCCTCCGCCGCCCCGCCCCTCTCGTACGCCCGCACCGCCGCCGGTACAGCCGGCCACGGCCCGCCGGAGCGCCCGCCCGCCGACGAGCCGGACCTGGGGCCGCCCGCCGGCCGCCCCGAGGAGCAGCCCGCCCCCGCCCCCGGCCCGACGCTGGCCCGGGTCATCGACCGGCTCACCCATGACGAGAGCGCGGGCGATCTGGTCGCCGCCCGGCTGGGCGCCGAGGTCGAGCGCGAGGAGCGGGAGGAGGCGGCCCGCCAGGCCGCCCGCGGCAGCACGCCCCAGGACGCCGCCATCGGGGTGGCCTGGGGCGACGGCCTGGGCGAGGGCGGCCTCCCGCTGTTCCCGCTGCAACCGCCCCGTACGGGCCGTGAGCTGCTCGCCGACCACGTCACCGCCATGGTCTGCTGCGCCGCCGTCGACACCGCCGGGGCCGCCCCCGGCCTGGACTGGCTCGACGGCCCGGCGCTGCTGGTCGACGGCGCCCGCCGGTCCGACCTCGGCCGCCCGGTGCTCAGCCTGGTCGACGACGGCGACGCGGAGCCGCTCCGCGGCTGGCTGACGACGGTCGGCGTACGCCCGGAGAAGCCGGTCCGGCTGGTATGACCCCGGGCGCACGGCGGCCGACGGCGCGCGGCCCGTCCCCGGCGGTCCGCTCGACCGGCTGAATGTTCCCTTCCAGTTCGCATTTCGGGGGCGGTTGCCTCTAAATTCACGACGAAGGGTGACGGAGTGGGTGCGTAATGTGATGTGCTGGGGGCGGCCGGACGGGTTCGACCCGCCGGCACCGCACCGGCCCGAGGGGCCGCGGCCGATGGGGGACGTGGGAGGGGAGTGGAAGGTGGCGACGGATCAGATCAGGCGCTGGGAGTCGGGCGCCCTCGCCCACGCGGTCACGGACCCGTTCGGACAGGGCCCGCTGCCCTGGCTGCGCGGCAGTGAGAATTACTTCGACTCCGGCCGGATCATCCCCTGGTACGTCGACCCCGCCGTCGCCCAGGGCGGCCTGAGCGAGCCCGCGCCCCACAAGCACAACGGCCCGCGCACCGCCGATGACGTCCACCGCCAGATCAAGGGCTTCGCCGGCCCCGGCGCGGTGGCCCCCGGCGAGGCCATCGACTTCCGGGTCTCGGTCGATCCGCCCCAGCCGTTCAGCATCGACATCTACCGCATCGGCCACTACGGCGGCACCGGCGCCTCCAAGATCACCACCAGCCCGCGGCTGGCCGGCATCGTCCAGCCGCCCCCGCTGACCGCCGAGCGCACGGTCTCCTGCCATCACTGGTGGCTGTCCTGGCGCCTCCAGGTCCCCACGTTCTGGAACCTCGGCGCCTACGTCGCCGTGCTCACCACCGCCGACGGCCGCTACCGCTCCCACATCCCCTTCACGGTCCGCGACAGCGAGCCCGCCGACCTCCTCCTGCTGCTGCCCGACATCACCTGGCAGGCCTACAACCTCTACCCGGAGGACGGCCGCACCGGCGCCAGCCTCTACCACGCCTGGGACGAGAAGGGCGCCCTGCTCGGCGAGCGGGACGCCGCCACCACCATCTCCTTCGACCGCCCCTACGCCGGCTCCGGACTGCCCCTCCACGTCGGCCACGCCTACGACTTCATCCGCTGGGCCGAGCGCTACGGCTACGACCTCGCCTACGCCGACGCCCGCGATCTGCACGCCGGACGGGTCGACCCGTCCCGCTACCGCGGCCTGGTCTTCCCCGGCCACGACGAGTACTGGTCGGTGCCCATGCGCCGTACGGTCGAGGCCGCCCGGGACGCCGGCACCTCCCTGGTCTTCCTCTCCGCCAACACCATGTACTGGCAGGTCGACCTCTCCCCGTCGCCCTCGGGCCCGGAGTCCCTGCTCCACTGCCGTAAGCGCCAGGGCCCCGGACGCCCCGCGCTCTGGCGGGAGAACGGCGACGCCGAACAACGGCTGATGGGCATTCAGTACGCCGGCCGGGTCCCCGAACCGGCCCCGCTGGTCGTCCGCAACGGCGGCCACTGGCTGTGGGAGGCCACCGGAGCCCACGAAGGCGACGAGCTTCCCGGCCTGGTCGCCGGGGAGGCCGACCGCTACTTCCCGCGCACCAGCCTCCCCGCACACACCGAACGCATCCTGCTGGCGCACTCCCCGTACCGCGACAGCGAGGGCACCCTCCGCCATCAGGAGACCTCCCTCTACCGCGCCCCCAGCGGCGCCTGGGTCTTCGCGTCCGGCACCTTCGCCTGGTCGCCCGCCCTCGACCGCCCCGGCCATGTCGACCAGCGCGTCCAGCGCGCCACCGCCAACCTCCTCGACCGCATCTGCAAACGCGACTGAGCCCGGCCGCCGTACGCGCGCACGGCGGCCGGCCTCCACTCCCGCGCGCCGCCCGGCCGGGGTACCGGCCGACACCGGGGCCGCCGGGGCACTCACCGCCCCGTCCGGCACCGGGCTCCCGGCACGCACCCGGCCCCCGTCCGTCACCTCCGGCGCGCGTGAGGGAGAATCGGGGTGACTCCTGGACCAACCTACGCGGAGGAAGCGTGCCCGGTTTTGTAGAAAAGCCTGAGCCGGTGGAGGTCCCCGGGCTCACCCACCTCCACACCGGCAAGGTGCGCGACCTCTACCGCAATGCCGCCGGTGACCTGGTCATGGTCGCCAGCGACCGGACCTCGGTCTACGACTGGGTGCTGCCCACCGAGATCCCGGACAAGGGCCGCGTCCTCACCCAGCTGTCCCTGTGGTGGTTCGAGCAGCTCACCGACCTCGTCCCGCACCACGTCCTGTCCACCGACCTCCCGGCCGGCGCCCCCGCCGACTGGGCGGGCCGCACCCTGGTCTGCAAGTCGCTGGACATGACCCCCGTGGAGTGCGTGGCCCGCGGCTATCTCACCGGCTCCGGCCTCGCCGAATACCGGCAGACCCGGACGGTCTGCGGACTGGCCCTCCCCGAGGGCCTCGTCGACGGCTCCGAGCTGCCCGCGCCGATCTTCACCCCGGCCACCAAGGCAGCCGTCGGCGACCACGACGAGAACGTCTCGTACGAGGAGGTCGCCCACCAGGTCGGCACCGAGGTCGCCGCCCAGCTGCGGCAGACCACCCTCGCCGTCTACGGCCGGGCCCGCGACATCGCCCGCGAGCGTGGCATCATCCTGGCGGACACCAAGTTCGAGTTCGGCTTCGACGGCGAGCAGCTGACCCTGGCCGACGAGGTCCTGACGCCCGACTCCTCGCGCTTCTGGCCGGCCGACCTGTGGCAGCCGGGCCGCGCCCAGCCGTCCTTCGACAAGCAGTTCGTGCGGGACTGGCTGACCTCCCCGGCCGCGGACTGGGACCGTACGGGCGAGCAGCCGCCGCCCGCCCTCCCGCCCGAGATCGTGGAGAGCACCCGCGCCAAGTACATCGAGGCCTACCAGCGCCTGACCGGCCTCAGCTGGTCCTGACGAAAAAGACCCCGGTCATCGACCGGGGTCTTTTCTCTGGCTGGAGCGGACGACGAGGCTCGAACTCGCGACCTCAACCTTGGCAAGGTTGCGCTCTACCAACTGAGCTACGTCCGCATGCCCCGCGCAAAGCTCCTGGAATCCAGTCGCCGCCGCGCGGTGCGGGGTCCACTATAGCCAACCTCGCCCGCGGGCGAGGCACACCGCCGCAGGACACTCCTCCGCGGCAGACTCCACGACCGCCCACGAGGGGTGCTCCGCGCCCTCCGTGGCACCGGCGACACCCTCTCCCTGACCGCGCCCCGGCTCGGCGGATTCCAGCACGCCACTTCCCGGAATTGTCAGCAGCGACGCCCCGCCGCACCTCGCCTCTGCCGCCAACTCCGTTTCCCCATAACGGTTTCCGGCGCGCTCCACCCAGACGATCTCCACCGTCCGCCGCACCGACACCCTCATCGGAACCCACCCGGCGCCCCGGCCGCCGGCGCCCGCTGCAGACACCTCGCCGGACGCGCCGCACCAGGTCCATCGACCGGTACCCCGGAACTCGCCCGGAAACGATGTGGCCACCACCACATTCCACCCCCATGCCCGCGCCCTCGCCGGTGACGTCACTCACACCAACGCCCCCACCGTGGCTCCGCCGCCCTGTCCGAAGCCCGCCATGTTTTTCCCGTTGTTCATGAGGCCGGTGTTACGCCGGATCAGGATTCCGGGCCGTACGGACCGTCACCGCGGGCGAGGGGAAAAGGCAGTTGCCCTTGTGGGGAGGAAGGGAAGAGGGGGCAGCGTGAAGTGCTGTGGACAAGAAAGAAGGCCCCGGTCGCAATGACCGGGGCCTTCTTATTCTGAGCGGACGACGAGGCTCGAACTCGCGACCTCAACCTTGGCAAGGTTGCGCTCTACCAACTGAGCTACGTCCGCAGGCATCCACTCGGCTTTCACCGAGCGGCGCGACAGCTACTCTACCTGATCCTTTAGGAAGGTCGAGCAGTCAGAGCGGGTGACAGGGATTGCACACTGCGCCTCCCTCTTGGAAAGAGGGCGCTCTACTACTGAGCTACACCCGCGTGACTCCGTGAGGTCCGGCCTTTCGGCCTCGCCCCTCGGCGTGCTCCAGACTCTAGCTGATCAGTAGGGGTGCTGTGCAAGTCGGCTGCGCCCGGGCCGCGGGATGCCGGCAACTCGGTCAGCGATTGGCCGCGTTGAAGGCCTCGTAGACCTTCTTGGGGATGCGGCCGCGCGGCGGGACGTCCATCTGGTTCGAGCGGGCCCAGGCGCGGACGGCCGCGGGGTCGGGGTTCACCGCGGTCCGGTGGTAGGCCTTGCCGGACTTGGCCCGCTTGCGGCCGGCCTCGACGAACGGCGCGAGGGCGCCGCGCAGTTTCTTCGCATTGGCGGGATTGAGGTCGATCTCGTACGACTTCCCGTCCAATCCGAAGGCGACCGTCTCTGCGGCTTCTCCTCCGTCGATGTCATCGGAGAGCGTTACTACTACGCGCTGCGCCACGGATATCGGTCCTTTCGTGGAGCAACCCCTTGCTGACATGGGGTGATGCTCCAGATCCGGCTGATTGGGATCAATGCTTTTTCATTTGTACAGCGATGGGCAATGCATTGTGAAGCCCAGTTAATTTCGTCAGCGTGTCTTCCCGCAATCCGGACCCCGGATCTTTTCGAGGATTTTTCCTGAGGTGCGCTCCCGCCGATACCGGGCCGTGATCCGGACCACGGTATATCTATGCGCGTAGATTTTCGAACACGGTACTGTGAGGACACCGCCTTACGCACCACACCACCGGGAGTGCCAGTGGCACGCGTCGTAGTCGACGTCATGCTCAAGCCGGAGATCCTCGACCCGCAGGGGCAGGCGGTGCAGCGCGCACTGCCACGCCTGGGTTTCGAGGGGATCGCCGACGTCCGTCAGGGCAAGCGTTTCGAACTTGAGGTGGAGGGTCCGGTCGACGACGCCGCCCTCGCTCGCATCCATGAGATGGCCGAGACCTTCCTCGCCAACACCGTCATCGAAGACTTCACCGTGCGGGTCGACTCATGACCTCGCGGATCGGAGTCGTCACCTTCCCCGGCACGCTCGACGACCGCGACACCCAGCGCGCGGTCCGGGTGGCCGGCGCCGAAGCGGTGCCGCTGTGGCACCGCGACAAGGACCTCAAGCAGGTCGACGCCGTGGTGCTGCCCGGCGGCTTCTCCTACGGCGACTATCTGCGGGCCGGGGCCATCTCCCGTTTCTCGCCGCTGATGGAGACCGTTATCGAGCAGGCCAAGGCCGGTATGCCCGTCCTGGGTATCTGCAATGGCTTCCAGGTGCTCACCGAGACCCACCTGCTGCCCGGCGCGATGCTGCGTAACAACCATCTGCACTTCATCTGCCGCGACCAGAAGCTGCGGGTGGAGAACGCGGAGACTTCCTGGACCGTGGACTACGAGTCCGGCCAGGAGATCAGCGTTCCGCTGAAGAACATCGACGGCCGGTACGTCGCCGACGAGCGCACGCTCGACATGCTGGAGGCCGAGGGCCGGGTCGCCTTCCGCTACCTGGACGGCAACCCCAACGGTTCGCTCCGCGATATCGCCGGCATCACCAATGAGGCGGGCAATGTCGTCGGCCTCATGCCGCACCCCGAGCACGCCGTGGAGCCGCTGATCGGTACGGGCCGTACCGACGGCCTCGGATTCTTCACCTCGATCCTGAAGAAGCTGGTCAACGCATGACTCTGGACACCGTCAAGCACGCAGCGGAGACCCCCGAGGTCGAGCAGCCGTGGGCCGATCTCGGTCTGAAGCAGGACGAGTACGCGCGCATCCGGGAGATTCTCGGCCGCCGTCCCACCGGCGCCGAACTCGCCATGTATTCGGTCATGTGGTCCGAGCACTGCTCCTACAAGAGCAGCAAGGTCCATCTGAAGCAGTTCGGTGAGAAGGCCCCCGAGAACGACGCGCTGCTCGTCGGTATCGGCGAGAACGCCGGTGTCGTCGACGTCGGCCAGGGCTACGCCGTCACCTTCAAGGTGGAGTCCCACAACCACCCCTCGTACATCGAGCCCTACCAGGGCGCGGCCACCGGCGTCGGCGGCATCGTCCGCGACATCCTCGCCATGGGCGCGCGCCCGGTCGCTGTCGTCGACCCGCTGCGGTTCGGCGCCGCCGACCACCCCGACACCAAGCGCGTCCTGCCGGGCGTGGTGGCCGGAATCGGCGGCTACGGCAACTGCCTGGGGCTGCCCAACATCGGCGGCGAGGTCGTCTTCGACTCCTGCTACCAGGGCAACCCGCTGGTCAACGCCGGCTGCATCGGCGTGATGAAGCACGAGGACATCCACCTCGCCAAGGCGTCCGGCGCCGGCAACAAGGTCATCCTCTACGGCGCCCGCACCGGCGGCGACGGCATCGGCGGCGTCTCGGTCCTGGCGTCCGAGACCTTCGACGACTCCAAGCCCGCCAAGCGCCCCGCCGTCCAGGTCGGTGACCCCTTCCAGGAGAAGCTCCTCATCGAGTGCACCCTGGAGATCTTCAAGGAAGACCTGGTCGACGGCATCCAGGACCTCGGCGGCGCCGGGCTGTCCTGTGCCACCAGCGAGCTGGCCTCGGCCGGCTCCGGCGGCATGCGCGTCGAGCTGGACACCGTGCCGCTGCGCGACTCCTCCCTCTCGCCCGAGGAAATCCTCATGAGCGAGTCCCAGGAGCGGATGTGCGCGATCGTCGAGCCCGGCAAGGTCGACCGCTTCCTGGAGATCTGCGAGAAGTGGGACGTCATCGCCACCGTCATCGGTGAGGTGACGGAGGGCTCGCAGCTGGAGATCTTCTGGCACGGCGAGCAGATCGTGGACGTCCCGCCGCGCACCGTCGCCCACGAGGGCCCGGTCTACCAGCGCCCCTACGCGCGCCCCGACTGGCAGGACGCCCTCCAGGCCGACGACGCAGCCAAGCTGGCCCGCCCGGCGAACGCCGACGAGCTGCGCGCGCAGGTCCTGAAGCTGGTGGCCTCGCCCAACCAGGCCTCCAAGGCGTGGATCACCGACCAG
Source organism: Streptomyces sp. NPDC048612 (assembly GCF_043199295.1). NCBI lineage: Bacteria > Bacillati > Actinomycetota > Actinomycetes > Kitasatosporales > Streptomycetaceae > Streptomyces > Streptomyces sp. NPDC048612. The sequence goes on along the minus strand of NZ_JBICVV010000012.1, from coordinate 47,316 downwards.
TACGACCGGTTCGTGCAGGGCAACACCGTCCTCGCGCAGCCGGAGGACGCCGGCATGGTCCGCATCGACGAGGACACCAACCTCGGTGTCGCGCTCGCCACCGACGGCAACGGGCGCTACGCCAAGCTCGACCCGTACACGGGCGCGCAGCTGGCGCTGGCCGAGGCGTACCGCAACGTCGCAGCGTCCGGTGCCAAGCCGCTGGCGGTCTCCGACTGCCTGAACTTCGGTTCGCCCGAGGACCCGGCGGTCATGTGGCAGTTCGCCGAGGCCACCCGCGGTCTCGCCGACGCCTGCCAGACCCTCGGCACGCCCGTGACCGGCGGCAATGTCTCGCTCTACAACCAGACCGGCGAGACGGCGATCCACCCGACCCCGGTGGTCGCGGTGCTCGGTGTCATCGACGATGTGAACCGCCGGACGCCGATCGCCTTCGCGGAGGAGGGCCAGCTGGTCTACCTCCTGGGCGACACCCGCGAGGAGCTGGGCGGTTCGGCCTGGTCGCAGGTGGTGCACGAGCACCTCGGCGGGCTGCCGCCGAAGGTCGACCTGGAGCGCGAGCGGCTGCTGGCGGAGGTGCTGATCTCGGCCTCCCGCGACGGCATGATCGACGCCGCGCATGACCTCTCCGACGGCGGTCTGGTCCAGGCGCTGGTGGAGTCGTGCCTGCGCGGCGGCAAGGGCGCCCGCCTCGTCGTTCCCGACGGGCTGGACCCCTTCGTCCTGCTGTTCTCGGAGTCGGCGGGCCGTGCGGTCGTCGCCGTCCCGCGCAGCGAGGAGCTCCGCTTCACCGACATGTGCGGTGCGCGGGGCCTGCCGGCCACCCGGATCGGTGTGGTCGACGGTGACGCGATCGACGTCCAGGGGCAGTTCAGCATCCCGCTGAGCGAGCTCAAGGAGGCGCACGAGGCGACGATCCCGGGCCTGATCGCCTGAGACCGCGCCGGGCGGCGCACGCCGCACCCGTATGACGGTTCCGACGGCCCGTCCCCTGCCAGGGGGCGGGCCGTCGCCGCGCTCCGGCGGCGTTGTCAGTGGTCCCGCCTAGGCTGATCACCATGCCGCCCGCCGCCCGGAAGCCGCGCCCCCGCCAGTACGACCCGAAGAAGACCCGCGCCGCCGTCGCGGCCCAGCTCGGCCATGTCGGGGATGCCGTACGCGGCCTCACCGCCGAGCAGTTCGCCCTGCCGACCCGGCTCGGTGACTGGACGGTGCGGGAGCTGGTGGCGCATCTGTCCATGACGCTGGGCGCGGTGGCGCGGGGCCTGGCGGAGCCGGCCCCGCCGAAGCCGGAGGCCACCCTGCTGGACTGGCCGTCGGCGTCCGCACCGCTCGCCGCCTCCGTCGACGAGCGCACCCACGCCCTGTCCGCCGCCCATGATCCCGCCGCGCTGCTGGAGCGCACCGCGGCGGAGTTCGCCGAGCGCGTCGGGGCCGCACCCGACGACCGGGTGGTGACCGCCCGTCCCGGCGCGCTGCGGCTGTCCGACCTCCTGGTCACCCGCTGCCTCGAACTCGTCGTGCACGCCGATGACCTCGCCGCGGCGACCGGCCGGGAGATCCCGTACGACCGCCAGGCCCTGGCCACCACGACCCGGCTGCTGGCCGACGTGCTGGCCGCCCGCGCACCGGGCGGCTCGGTCGAGGTCCGGGTGCCGCCGTTCGCCGTGGTGCAGTGCGTCGCGGGCCCCAAGCACACCCGCGGCACCCCGCCGAACGTCGTCGAGACCGACCCGCTGACCTGGATACGGCTGGCCACCGGCCGGACGACCTGGGCCGAGGCGCTGGACGCGGCCCGCGTCAGCGCCAGCGGCGAACGGGCCGACCTCGCCGGGTATCTGCCCGTCATGAGCTGACCCGGGCCGAGCCGTCGCCGGGCGGGTTCCGGCGGCGGACGGATCACGTCGCGTATCTCACACGGAGGGGAGGGCGCCACGAGCGGCAAACCCGGCGAAGGCGGCGTATGGCCGCACAACGGATACCCGGTGCGGGAGCTCGAAACGGAGTGCCGCGATCCGCTCAGTGGTGAAGAAAACCCAGTTCAGCGCGCCGGCCGGAGCGGATGCCGGACCGGGGGAGGTGGCGCTGGGGCCCGCCCGTCGGCGACCCGCTGGCCGTGACCACGTCAAGCGTCCGCGGTGCCGCTTTCATGCACTTCTCCAGTTCCGCGACCATCCCCGGTTCGGATGAATGCGCGACCTGCCCTAGACTCGGTGCCGTGCCACGTGGTGACGGACGACTCAACCACGACCTGCTCCCCGGCGAGAAGGGCCCCCAGGACGCTTGCGGCGTCTTCGGTGTCTGGGCTCCGGGTGAAGAGGTCGCCAAACTCACCTATTTCGGGCTGTATGCGCTGCAGCACCGTGGACAGGAGTCCGCGGGCATCGCGGTGAGCAACGGCTCCCAGATCCTCGTCTTCAAGGACATGGGCCTGGTCTCCCAGGTCTTCGACGAGACTTCCCTCGGCTCCCTCCAGGGCCATATCGCCGTGGGCCATGCCCGCTACTCCACCACCGGTGCCTCGGTGTGGGAGAACGCCCAGCCGACGTTCCGTGCGACCGCGCACGGCTCGATCGCGCTCGGCCACAACGGCAACCTGGTCAACACCGCCGAGCTGGCGGACCTGGTCACCGCGCTGCCCCGCGAGGGCGGCCGCGCGACCCAGGTCGCGGCCACCAACGACACCGACCTGGTGACGGCCCTGCTGGCCGGCCAGGTCGACGAGGACGGCAAGCCGCTGACCGTCGAGGAGGCCGCCCCGCGCGTCCTGCCCAAGGTCAAGGGCGCCTTCTCGCTCTGCTTCATGGACGAGCACACGCTCTACGCCGCCCGCGACCCGCAGGGCATCCGCCCGCTGGTCCTCGGCCGCCTGGAGCGCGGCTGGGTGGTGGCCTCCGAGAGCGCCGCCCTCGACATCTGCGGCGCCAGCTTCATCCGGGAGATCGAGCCCGGCGAGATGGTCGCCATCGACGAGGACGGCCTGCGCAGCAGCCGCTTCGCCGAGGCCCGCCCCAAGGGCTGTGTCTTCGAGTACGTCTATCTGGCCCGCCCGGACACCGACATCGCCGGCCGCAACGTGTACCTCTCCCGTGTGGAGATGGGCCGAAAGCTGGCCGCCGAGGCGCCGGCCGACGCGGACCTGGTCATAGCGACCCCGGAGTCCGGCACCCCCGCCGCCGTCGGCTACGCCGAGGCCAGCGGCATCCCCTACGGCTCCGGCCTGGTGAAGAACTCCTACGTCGGCCGGACCTTCATCCAGCCCTCGCAGACCATCCGCCAGCTCGGTATCCGCCTCAAGCTCAACCCGCTCAAGGAAGTGATCCGCGGCAAGCGCCTGGTGGTCGTCGACGACTCGATCGTCCGCGGCAACACCCAGCGCGCCCTGGTCCGGATGCTGCGCGAGGCCGGCGCCGCCGAGGTCCACATCCGGATCTCGTCCCCGCCGATCAAGTGGCCGTGCTTCTTCGGCATCGACTTCGCCACCCGCGCGGAGCTGATCGCCAACGGGCTGAGCGTGGAGGAGATCGGCAAGTCCCTGGGCGCCGACTCGCTCGCGTACATCTCCATCGACGGCATGATCGAGGCGACCACGATCGCCAAGCCGAACCTGTGCCGCGCCTGCTTCGACGGCGAGTACCCGATGGAGCTGCCCGACCCGGAGCTGCTGGGCAAGCACCTCCTGGAGTCGGAGACCGCGGCACCGGCGAAGTCCGACGTGGACGGCGTCCAGACGCTCACGGCCGGGGTCGGCGGCGCCGACGCACTGCGTCGCCCGTAGAGCTCGTCACACACACGACAGGAAAGTGCTCAGCCATGTCCGCTGAATCCTCCGGTGCAAGCTACGCAGCCGCGGGCGTCGACATCGAAGCCGGCGACCGTGCCGTGGACCTGATGAAGGAGTGGGTGAAGAAGGCCACCCGCCCCGAGGTCGTGGGCGGGCTCGGCGGTTTCGCCGGCCTCTTCGACGCCTCGGCGCTGAAGCGGTACGAGCGCCCGCTGCTGGCCTCCGCCACCGACGGCGTCGGCACGAAGGTCGACATCGCCCGCAAGATGGGCGTCTACGACAGCATCGGCCACGACCTCGTCGGCATGGTCGTCGACGACCTGGTCGTCTGCGGCGCCGAACCGCTGTTCATGACGGACTACATCTGCGTGGGCAAGGTCTACCCGGAGCGGGTCGCCGCGATCGTCAAGGGCATCGCCGAGGGCTGTGTGCTGGCCGGCTGCGCCCTGGTCGGCGGCGAGACCGCGGAACACCCGGGCCTGCTGGGCGCGGACGAGTTCGACGTCGCCGGCGCCGGTACGGGCGTCGTCGAGGCGGACCGGGTCCTGGGCGCGGATCGTATCCGTACGGGGGACGCGGTGATCTCCATGGCGTCCTCCGGCCTTCACTCGAACGGGTACTCGCTGGTTCGCCATGTGCTGTTCGACCGCGCGGGAATGGCCCTGGACCGGGACATCCCGGAGTTCGGCCGCAGCCTGGGCGAGGAGCTCCTGGAGCCCACCAAGATCTACTCGCTGGACTGCCTGGCGCTGACCCGCACGACCGAGGTGCACGCCTTCTCGCACATCACCGGCGGCGGTCTGGCCAACAACCTCGCCCGGGTCATCCCGGACGGCCTGCACGCCACCGTCGACCGCTCGACCTGGACCCCGGGCCCGGTCTTCGACCTGGTCGGCTCGGCCGGCTCGGTCGAGCGCGGGGAGCTGGAGAAGACCCTGAACATGGGCGTCGGCATGATCGCCGTCGTGCCGCAGGGCTCCGTGGAGGCCGCGCTCACCACACTGGCCGACCGCGGCGTGGACGCCTGGGTCAGCGGCGAGATCGTCGAGCGCGGCGAGCACGCCGAGGCAGTGACCCTGACCGGTGACTACGCGAGCTGACGGACCACAGCGTCACCGTGGCCCGGACGACCGGGCCACGGGCGGTCCCGCCGCCCCGGCAGCCGTCGGTGCGGCGGCCGCGGCCGCCGGCCTTCCGGGCAGCACAGAACCCGGTCCGGGCAAAGCCCAGGACCGGGTCCGTGATGCTGTTATGGGTGCCGCGAGCGCGCAGAGCGTCAAGCGCGACGACGCTGCTGGGACGAGTCGCCCTCGTCCTCTTCGTCGTCGTCGCTGTTGTACAGATCTGCGTACCGTGCGTACGGGTCGTCGTCCTCGTCCTCCTCGAACGGCTCTGCGTTCGGAGGCTGCTGGTTCGACGGTGATGCACCCAGCTCGTCGGCCAGTCGTGAGAGATCCGTCCCACCGCTGCTGTACTTCAGCTGGCGGGCGACCTTCGTCTGCTTGGCCTTGGCCCGGCCGCGCCCCATGGGTCGACCCCCTCAATGACGGGGCTCGATGGCCCCAGAGTCTTGACACGCGTTCATGGATCAGAGCGGGCTCTCGACAGAGAGACCGGCCCGTAGGGCTTTAACGGTACCTGCTTCCGCGGCCATACGGTACGTCGCCCGCATCACCCGCCGCTCGGCACGACCGGCAAGGTGCCCCGTCCCCGCTGGTCAACTGCGATTTTAACCTGTCCTGTACGGCGACCCGCCGACGGGTGGTGAGGGATGTCTCCCTGATCACCCGCGGCGGGCCGCGCAAGGATCGCTTTTCGGCCGACAAGGCCGTATTTCCGGCCTCGGTCAGGAGCGCCGGGCCTCCGCCATCCGCTGCTCGGCCAGTCGGTCGGCGGCCGCGGCGGGCGGAATGCCGTCGGCCTTCGCACGAGCGAATATCGCCACGGTGGTGTCGAAGATCTTCGCCGCCTTGGTCTTGCAGCGGTCGAAGTCGAAGCCGTGCAGCTCGTCGGCCACCTGGATGACACCGCCCGCGTTCACGACGTAGTCGGGGGCGTAGAGGATGCCGCGGTCGGACAGGTCCTTCTCGATGCCGGGGTGGGCGAGCTGGTTGTTGGCCCCGCCGCACACCACCTTCGCGGTCAGCACCGGCACCGACTCATCGCTCAGCGCGCCGCCCAGCGCACACGGCGCATAGACGTCCAGGCCCTCGGTGCGGATCAGCGCCTCGGTGTCCGCGACCACGGTGACCTGCGGGAACTTGGCACGGACCCGCTCCACCGACTCGGCCCGGACATCCGTGATCACGACCTCGGCACCGTCCTGGAGGAGGTGCTCGACGAGGATGTGGCCCACCTTGCCGACGCCCGCGATGCCCACCTTGCGGCCGCGCAGCGTCGGGTCGCCCCAGGCGTGCTGCGCCGAGGCGCGCATGCCCTGGAAGACGCCGTAGGCGGTCAGCACGGAGGAGTCGCCGGCGCCGCCGTTGTCGGGGGAGCGGCCGGTGGTCCACTTGTTGGTGCGGGCGACGACGTCCATGTCGGCGACGTACGTACCGACGTCGCAGGCGGTGACATAGCGGCCCCCGAGGGAGGCCACGAACCGGCCGTAGGCGAGGAGGAGTTCCTCGGTCTTGATCAGGTCGGGATCACCGATGATCACGGCCTTGCCGCCGCCGTGGTCGAGTCCGGCCAGGGCGTTCTTGTAGGACATGCCGCGCGACAGGTTCAGGGCGTCCAGCACGGCCTCCTCTTCGGAGGCGTAGGCATGGAAGCGGGTACCGCCCAGGGCGGGGCCCAGGGCGGTGTTGTGGATGGCGATCACGGCCTTCAGGCCGCTGGCACGGTCCTGGCAGAGAACGACCTGCTCATGGCCCCCCTGCTCCGAGCGGAACAGGGTGTGCAGAACGCCGCCGTCGGTGCCGGCGGAGGCCGGACGTACGTCAGTCACTGTGGTGACTCCCATAAGTCGCGAAGGGACGCCCTCCGACGGGTGGGGAGGGCCGGTTGAAAAGAGCGTAAGACCTGCGCGGCCGGTTGCCGGTTCAGGTGCCGAGGATCACCCTCTCCCGGGGGACGGGCATGGGACGATCTGGTCGTATCGCAGGCCGGCGGGGGCTTTCGGGATCTCCCGGCGGCGGACTTCCCCTTTGAAGGAGCGGGCGTGGCCCTGGCGTCGTCGGTGAAGGTCCCGTACATGGCATATCTGCGGGTCTACGAGCCGCTGGCTGCGTTCCCCGAGCCGGAGCGCTCCCACTGGGCGCGCTACGCCAAGCGGGAGAAGACCCCCACCGCCCAGGACGAGCAGCGCCGGGCGCTGGCCGATCTGCTGCCGACCCCGCCGGTGCCGGTCCCGGTCCACGAGAGCGCGGACGCCTTCGTCGCCGTCGTGGACGAGGTGACCTGCGTCTGCCCCTGGCGCACCCGGCTGCGCGGCTGGCAGGCCCTGGAGGCGCTGGACGAGCTGCTGCCGGTCCCGGTGCTGGACGCGGCGCTGCCCCCGGTGGTGCGCCGGCAGGCGGCCACCGACTACGAGCAGTGGCGGGAGCGCAACCCGGACGCCCGGCCCTGGATTCGCGCGGCGACCTGGCACGTACCGGTCCGCTGGTTCGTGCTCTTCGCCGACGGCGAGCGGGAGTACACGAAGAGCGAGCAGGGGCCGGTGCTGCGGTACCGGACGCCGATGGTGCAGGCCAGGCGCCGGGTCGCCCGTGGGCTGCGGACGCTGCGGGACGCCCTGGAAGAGGGGCCCTTGATCGACGGCCTGGTAGATGTGGGGCGCTGGCTCGAGGAATTCCATCCGCGTTCGCTCGTGGAGCTGGACTACGGAGGGCTGGTGCACGCGGTGCCCGACGGGCAGCTCGCCGAGGACCGGTCCGCCGCCGAGGTGGCGGAGGGCCTGGCGGCGCTGCGCGAAGGGGACGGCGAGCGGGCCGGAGTCGCGTACGAGAAGCTTTCTCAGCGGTGGCGTGCGGTGCGGGAACGCCAGTTCTCCAGCTGAGCGCCGGTGCGGTGTCGAAGGTTCGCGGTGCGGAAGCACCGCGTTCGCTTTCCGGTGGTGGGACGGTAAAGGACGTAGGTCCTGATCCGGGCGATTACCCCAAGCGTGACCTAAAGCACTGAGATCGGGTCTTGCTCTCAAGCCATACCCTCGTGCCAAAATAGGACAAGGAGCCCGACGTGGGCTCCTTCCGTCCAACTAAGGGCGGATAGATCGGTATTGCGTTCCTTGAGGGGTCTCGTGGCGGCTGGTCACGCTGTGACTGATCGTCACGGACGGGTGACTGTCCGCTATGGCACGGTCCATCGGCATCCGCCGAGGTTGAACACCTGAGAGGGCAATTCCATCGGTTTGGCCGACGTGGCTGGACAGATGGTGTAGTTGTAGTGCCGAGGACAAGCCGTTCGTCCTATAACCGACTCGGCCCGCGTCCGCCATTTCGGGCAACGTGGGTCAAGGTGCAGAATTTAGAGGAAAGAACCGTGATGGTTCGGTTCTCCCGAGGAGGCCGCTCATGACCGCTCGCACCCCTGACGCCGAGCCGCTGCTTACCCCTGCTGAGGTCGCCACGATGTTCCGCGTGGACCCGAAGACGGTGACCCGTTGGGCCAAGGCAGGCAAGCTCACGTCCATCCGCACGCTCGGAGGACACCGGCGTTACCGCGAGGCTGAGGTCCGCGCACTGCTCGCGGGCATTCCGCAGCAGCGCAGCGAGGCCTGAACAACCGCATAACCAGGACGTTTTCGGGGCCCCCAACCCGAAAGCGCCCGCTTTGCGCCACAGCTCTACCGCTTCACACAGCTTCATATGACGCGGCGCCTGCCCCACAGGCCCCTCACCTGCTCCACTTGGGTACGTCATCGATCGCGCTGGACTCCGCCGGGTCCAGCGCGATTTTTTTCGTGTGCGCCCGCTTCAGGGCCTGCCGGGGCGGTCGGGCCGGCCTGGCGCCGGCGCCCTCCCGGGTGGCGGCCAGGGGGTCTTCACGGGCCCTGTCGGGGCCGTTGCGCGCGGACCCCGAGTCCCCTTCCGGAAGTCGCCTGAGGGTAAGTGCAATTGCACATATTAAATTGACCGGTTGTAGGGCGGGTGTAAGTTCCGCATCACGCCAAACTTGTTCGGTGACACCCGTCACACGGCCCGATACTTGAAGACGATACTTCCGCTGCGATAGAGAACTCCGCCCGCCACACCCAACAGGCTGCCACCGCGCGGCGGGTGGCGCAGTCGCCGGTGGTCACCGGGTCGCGGGACTTTCGTCCCCGTCCGCCGACGGCTCACAGACGGCCGCGGATGAGGCGGTGGCGGATTCGGGCGCCGGAGGCCCGGAGCGGGCCGTGTGCGGCTCCATGGCGAGCCGTTGCAGCTGATGGCAGACGGGGCAGTGCCGCGTCAGATGCCGGTAGCCCGTGGCGGCCGCCAGATGCGCCCGCAGCAGTGCTCTGGTCTCGTGCCGTACCGCAGTCGTCATTGCGTATACCTCCCCGGCCCCCACGCCTTCCTCAGTGAGTACCGGCGGTACGTGCCGCCGTCAATACAGCGGGCGGCAATCCGGCTACGGTCCGCATCCAATAGTGAGTACCGGCGGTACGTGCCGCCGTCAATACAGCGGGCGGCAATCCGGCTACGGTCCGCATCCAATGGGGCGGGAAATGACCGGTGGCGCGGCGGCCGTGCGGGGGAGGGGAGCGCGGTGGCCGGAGGGCGGTCGGGGAGACGGCCCGGACCGGGGCGCGGGCGCGGCCGTGGGGTGTGACCTGACGGGGTGTGGGGTGCCGGGCAGCAGAACGGCCCGCATCCGAGAGGGATGCGGGCCGTAGAAATGCGGTCCTGACGGGATTTGAACCCGCGGCCTCCACCTTGACAGGGTGGCGAGCACTCCAAACTGCTCCACAGGACCTTGCGTTTCGCTTTCCGCTTGCGGCGGGCTGCGGAACAAGACTCTACAGCAGGTCAGGGGGTGCGGTCGAACTCGCTACCGGAAGCCCTGTTTCCTACGGCGCGGCGGCGTCCACGGCCTTCACGATCCGCTTGTCGGAGACCGGGTACGCGGTCCCCAGGGCGTGTGCGAAGTAGCTCACCCGGAGCTCCTCGATCATCCAGCGGATCTCCAGGGCCGCGGCCGGCACCGGGCGGCCCTGCGGGAACTGCTCCAGCAGCCAGGCGTATTCGTCCTGCATCTCCTTCAGCTTCGCCATCCGGGTGCGGTCCCGCTCGGCGTGGGTGGGCAGCTGCTGCAGACGGCGGTCGGCGGCCACCAGATAGCGCATCAGGTCCGGCAGCCGCTTGGCGCCGTGCGCCGTCACGAAGCCCGGCCTGATCAGCGTCGCCAGCTGCTCCTTGATGTCCGTGAGGGACGGCAGCAGGGACGGGAAGGTGGTCTCCTTCAGCCGGCGCTCGCAGGCCTGCCAGGCGGCCAGCACCTCCTGGACCTGCTGGATGGTCTTCAGGGTGACGTCCACCAGGTCGGCGCGGACCGCGTCGAACAGCTTCCGGAAGGACTCCTCGTCCCACGCCGGGCCGCCGTGCGCCGCGATCAGCCGGTCGGCGGCGGCGGTGACGCAGTCCTCGAAGAGCGCCGCGATGGAGCCGTGCGGATTACGGGACAGGGCCAGCTTCTGCTGATTGCTCAGCCTGCCCTGGGCGAACTTGGCCGGGTTGGACGGGATGTTCAGCAGGATGAGCCGGCGGGTGCCCTTCCACATCGCGGTGAGCTGCTCGGCCTCGGTGTCGAAGAGGCGTACGGCGACGCTGCTGCCCTCGTCGACCAGGGCCGGGTAGGCCTTCAGCGGCTGGCCGGCCCGCCGGGTCTCGAAGGTGCGCGGCAGGGTGCCGAGGGTCCAGGACGTCAGCCCGGTCCGCTGCTCGGGGGCGCCCGGCGCCCGTCCGTCGCCCCCGCCGCCCTTGCGGTCCCCGGTGGGCCGCTCGGCGCCCTGCTCGAAGGCCTTGGAGAGGGCCGCCCTGGTCTTCGGCTTGAGCTGCAGCCGCAGCGCCTCCAGGTCCTTGGCCTCGGCGAGCTTGCGGCGCCGCTCGTCGACCACCCGGAAGGTGATCTTGAGATGGTCCGGGACCCTGGCGGTGTCGAAGTCAGCGGCCTCCACGGGCACGCCGACCATCCGCTGCAGCCCCGCGGCCAGAGAGGCCGTCAGGGCGCCCTGCAGGGGAACCGTGGAGTCGAGGAAGCGGGCCGCGAAATTCGGGGCCGGGACGTAGTTGCGCCGGATCGGCTTGGGCAGGGACCGGATCAGCTCCGTCACCAGTTGCTCGCGCAGGCCCGGGATCTGCCAGTCGAAGCCCTCGGAGGACACCTGGTTGAGGACCTGGAGGGGTACGTGGACGGTCACACCGTCCGCGTCCGCGCCCGGCTCGAACTGGTAGGTGACCTTGAACTTCAGCTTCCCCTGCCGCCAGGAGTCCGGGTAGTCGTCCTTGGTGACGGCCTCGGCGGACTCGTTGATGAGCATGGAGTGCTCGAAGTTCAGCAGCTCCGGCTCGTCGCGGTGCTTCGTCTTCCACCAGGCGTCGAAGTGCGCGCCGGAGACCACGTCCGCCGGGATGCGCTGGTCGTAGAAGTCGAAGAGCGTCTCGTCGTCCACGAGGATGTCGCGGCGCCGGGCGCGGTGCTCCAACTCCTCGACCTCGCCGAGGAGTTTGCGGTTGTCATGGAAGAACTGGTGATGGGTGCGCCAGTCGCCCTCGACCAGGGCGTTGCGGATGAACAGGTCGCGCGAGGTCTCCGGATCGATCCGGCCGTAGGCGATCTTGCGCTGGGCGACGATCGGGACGCCGTAGAGCGTCACCCGCTCGTAGGCCATCACCGCGGCCATCTTCTGTTCCCAGTGCGGCTCGCTGTACGTCCGTTTGACCAGGTGCTGGGCGAGCGGCTCGATCCACTCCGGCTCGATCCGGGCGTTCACCCGCGCCCACAGGCGGGAGGTCTCGACCAGCTCGGCGGACATCACCCAGCGCGGTGGCTTCTTGAAGAGCGCGGAGCCGGGGAAGACCGCGAACTTGGCGCTGCGGGCGCCCAGATAGTCGTTCTTGGCTTCCGTGTCCTTGAGGCCGATGTGCGAAAGCAAACCGGAAAGCAGGGAGGTGTGGATGTGGTCCGGCGCCGCGTCCTCCTCGCTGAGGTGGATGCCCATGGTCTTGGCGACCGAACGCAGCTGGGAGTAGATGTCCTGCCACTCGCGTATCCGGAGGTAGTTCAGGAACTCGCCGCGGCACATCCGGCGGAAGGCCGACGAGGACAGCTCCTTCTGCCGCTCGCGGACATACCGCCAGAGGTTGAGGAACGCGAGGAAGTCGGAGGTCTCGTCCTTGAAGCGGGCGTGCTGCTGGTCGGCCTGCTGCTGCTTGTCCGCGGGCCGCTCGCGCGGGTCCTGGATGGACAGCGCCGCCGCGATGACCATGACCTCGCGGACACAGCCGTTGCGGTCCGCCTCCAGCACCATCCGCGCCAGCCGCGGGTCGACCGGCAGCTGCGAGAGCTTGCGGCCCATCGGCGTCAGCCGCTTCTTGGGGTCCTTCTGCTTGGCGTCGAGCGCGCCCAGCTCGCTCAGAAGGTCGACGCCGTCCTTGATGTTGCGGCGGTCCGGCGGATCGATGAACGGGAACTTCTCGATGTCACCGAGACCGGCCGCGGTCATCTGCAGGATGACGGAGGCGAGGTTCGTCCGGAGGATCTCCGCGTCGGTGAACTCGGGGCGGGAGAGGAAGTCGTCCTCGGAGTAGAGGCGGATGCAGATGCCGTCGCTGGTACGGCCGCAGCGGCCCTTGCGCTGGTTGGCGCTGGCCTGGGAGACCGGCTCGATGGGCAGCCGCTGGACCTTGGTGCGGTAGCTGTAGCGGGAGATCCGGGCCATGCCCGGGTCGATGACGTACTTGATGCCCGGGACGGTCAGCGAGGTCTCGGCGACGTTGGTGGCCAGCACGATCCGCCGGCCGGTGTGCCGCTGGAAGACGCGGTGCTGCTCGGCGTGCGACAGCCGGGCGTACAGCGGGAGGACCTCGGTGGCCGGGAGGTTCTTCTTGTTGAGCGCGTCCGCGGTGTCGCGGATCTCCCGCTCGCCGGAGAGGAAGACCAGGATGTCGCCGGGCCCGGCGGACCGCAGTTCATCCACGGCGTCGCAGATCGCGGTGATCTGGTCGCGGTCCGCGTCCTGGCCGCCTTCCTCCAGCAGCGGGCGGTAACGCACCTCCACCGGATAGGTCCGGCCGGAGACCTCGACGACCGGCGCGCTCGGCCGCGTCTCCTCCTCGCTCCCGGAGGCGCCGTCCCGGAAACCGGCGCGGTCCGGCGCCGCCCCTACGGACGCGAAGCTGCCGAAGTGCCGGGCGAACCGCTCCGGGTCGATGGTCGCGGAGGTGATGACGACCTTGAGGTCCGGGCGCCGGGGCAGCAGCTGGGCCAGGTAGCCCAGGATGAAGTCGATGTTGAGGCTGCGCTCGTGCGCCTCGTCGATGATGATCGTGTCGTACTGGCGCAGCTCCCGGTCCGTCTGGATCTCGGCGAGCAGGATGCCGTCCGTCATCAGCTTGACGAGGGTGTCGCCGCCGACCTGGTCGGTGAAGCGGACCTTCCAGCCGACGGCCTCGCCCAGCGGGGTCTTCAGCTCCTCGGCCACCCGCTCGGCGACGGTACGGGCCGCGATCCGGCGCGGCTGGGTGTGCCCGATCAGGCCCCGGACGCCACGGCCGAGTTCCAGACAGATCTTGGGGATCTGCGTCGTCTTGCCGGAGCCGGTCTCGCCGGCGACGATCACGACCTGGTGGTCGCGGATCGCGGCGAGGATCTCGTCCTTCTTCTGGCTGACCGGCAGCTCTTCCGGATACGTGATCTCGGGTACCGCGGCACGCCGCTGCTCGACCCGCAGCTCCGCCTCGTCGACACCGCCGGCGATCTCCGCCAGCACCGCCGCACGGGCCTCGGGCTTACGGATACGGCGCGCACCGTCGAGCCGTCGCCCCAGCCGCTGCTGATCGCGCAGCATCAGCTCGGGCAGACGTTCCAGCAGGTCGGAGAGGCCGGGAGCGGGGGTGCCGGGCAGCGCGGGAGCAGAGCCGTCGGGCAGGGCGGAGGCAGGCTGACTGGACATACGTCCCCCAGGATCTCACCTCGCCTGAACGACTGGCGAACCATTTGCCGGGGCGGGCGCCGCCCTGACCGCCGGACCGACCGCCGGACCACCCGCTGGAGACCTCCGCCGGGCCCGGCTGCCGCGCGCGGCCACCCGCCTTTCGGCGCGGCGGCACCGCCGTCCGGGTGGCGGCGACAAGCGGGCAGCTGTCGGAAAAGGGGATGACGGCAGCATTGTCGTGTACGCGAGAATGCCCGTATGGATAAGGGAATACGACGCGTTGCGGGCGTTGTCATGATGGTCGCCGGTATCGCCCTCGCTGCCTGGCTGGTGTTCGGCGCGCCGCACGACTGGGAGGGTGATGTGCGGCTGGTGAAGATGGCCATGGGCCTCGCCGCGACAGGGGCGATCTCCTGGGGCGCCGGGCTGATTTTCTGGCAGCCGAAGCACGAACGCTCCGAGACCGCCGATATCGCCTGACGACGAAAAAGGCCCCGATTCATCGAATCGGGGCCCTCTTCCAATGGGTGTGGCTGGGGCCGGGGTCGAACCGGCGACCTATCGCTTTTCAGGCGATCGCTCGTACCAACTGAGCTACCCAGCCGCAGCGGTCCTGACGGGATTTGAACCCGCGGCCTCCACCTTGACAGGGTGGCGAGCACTCCAAACTGCTCCACAGGACCTTGCATTGTGCGAAAGCGGCGCAAGCCATTCTCACACACGATGTTGCGTGCCCCCAACGGGATTCGAACCCGTGCTACCGCCTTGAAAGGGCGGCGTCCTGGGCCACTAGACGATGAGGGCTGGTGGCCACCTTGGCGTCGTTACCGGCGCCGTCGGGGACGTGAGAAGCATATGGGATGGGAGGACGGTTCGCCAAAACGGTTTAGCGGGGGCGGTCGGAAGCACTCCTGGCCGGGCGCGCGGAAGGGCCGGACGAGGGGCCGGACGGCGGGCTGCCGGACGGGGCCGCGGAGGGCGGGGAGCCGCCGGACGGGGAAGGCGTGGCGCCGGGTTGGTTCTCGTGGGGGAGGTGGCGGCTGACCTCGGCCCGGGACAGGCCCAGTCCGCCGAGGGTGATCTCGTCCCACGCCTGCAGCCGTTTCGTCGTGCGGTCCAGATAGAGCACCGATGCCTGGACCGGCTCGGGCTTCTTGTTGTGCACCGCGCGCAGACCGCCGCCGCCCGTGGAGCCCTGGACCATCAGCCGGGTGCCCTGGGGGAGCAGGGTGTGCTCGCGGTGGTGGAGATGGCCGGCCAGTGCCAGCGGGGCGAGGCCGTCCGCCTCGGTCACGGCGGCGGGGTTGTGGGCCAGCGCGATGTCGACGGGGGTGCCGGCCAGCCGCTGGGTGCGCAGCGCGTCGGCGAGCCGGCCGCCGGCGGTGCGCTCGGCGGGGTCGCCGGCCGCCACGACGGAGCGGTCCGGGGTGAACTGCGGGTCACCGACGCCCGCGATGCGTACGCCCGCGATCCGGGTCACCCCGCCGTGGTCGAGGACGGTGACGTGGCGGCGGCCGGTCAGGTACTTCTGCGTGCCCCGTGAGTCGTGGTTGCCGCGTACCCACACGTAGGGGGCGCCGAGGGTGGAGGCCGGGTCCAGGAAGTGGTTCTCGGCGGCCGAGCCGTGGTCCATGGTGTCGCCGGTGTCGACGATCACGTTGATCCGGTACTGCTTCACCAGGGAGGCGATGATCCGCCAGGCGGCCGGGTTGAGGTGGATGTCGGAGACGTGCAGGACGCGGAGGGTGGTGGGGTCCGGCTGGTAGGCGGGCAGCGTCGAGGCGGCGTCGTAGAGCTTGGTGACGTTGGTCACCAGGCGCGCCAACTCCTTCTGGTAGACGTCGAATTCGCTGACGATGCTCCGGGCGTTGCCGACCACGGAGGGGGCCGAGGTGAGCAGTCCGGAGAACTTCGGCTCCAGTACGGACTCGGGGTTCCAGGTGGCGTACGCGGTGCCCGCGGAGGCGGCCAGCAGGGTGAGTGCCAGACCGCCGGCGGCCAGGGCGCGGCGCGGGCGGCGGTAGACGGCCAGGGCCAGTGCGGTGGCGCCGGAGGTCACGGCGGCGCAGGAGTGCAGCGCCAGCCCCAGGGCGCCGCGGGTGACGTCGTGGGTGACCTCGGTCTGGAGGCCGGCGAACCGTTCGGGGTGGTCGACCAGCGCCTGGGAGCGGACCGGGTCCAGCCGGTCGACGTCGACATCGAGTCGCAGGGGCGCGTGGTGGCTGCGCAGTTCCAGGTCGCCGAGCGGCGCGACGTCTATCCGGGTGCCGCCGGTCAGGGAGGGGCGCAGCGCCATGCTGGTGTCCATCGGGCCGACGGGGGCCCGGATACCGCCGATCAGCAGCAGTCCCAGCCCGGCGCCGATGACGGTGACGGCGGTCAGGCCGAGGGCGGAGCGCCAGGGGCGGTGCGGGGTGCCGTCGAGCGGGGAGGGTGCCGTACGGCGGTGCAGGGGGCTTCGCGGGGTGTCGGAGGTCGGTGTCCGGGAGCGCGCTGCGCGGGCCATTGGTCCCGTATGCCCGTCCCCGGTGTCCGTTAAGCGAGGAACGGCGGCTTCCGGTTGGGGTGCGGAGCGGCGGGCGGGCCGCGACGATCGGTGGGGAGGCGCCGTGGCGGAGAATGGTGGTGTGCTGGAAATGACGCGCGAGGAGTTCGAGGAACTGGTCGCCGAGGCGCTGGACCGGATTCCGCCGGAGCTGACCCGGCTGATGGACAACGTGGCGGTCTTCGTCGAGGACGAACCTCCCGCCGAGGAGCCCGAGCTGCTCGGGCTCTACGAGGGGACGCCGCTGACCGACCGGGGGGAGTGGTACGCGGGTGTGCTGCCGGACCGGATCACGGTCTACCGGGGGCCGACGCTGCGGATGTGCGAGACCCGCGAGGACGTGGTCGCGGAGACCGAGGTGACGGTCGTTCATGAGATCGCGCACCACTTCGGGATCGACGACGAGCGGCTGCACGCGCTGGGCTACGGCTAGGAGGCCGGGAGGACCGCCGGCCCGGAAACCGCGTGCCCGGCGCGATCCGCCGGGCGTGGCGCGTGTCCTCGGGCGGGGGGCGGGAGTTGGGCAGGGCGTCCGTACCGCCGTCCCTGCGTTCCGGATGATCCGGAGGTCCCGCCGTGCGCCCGAGCCCGCACCGTCAGTCGTCCCCGACGCCGACGCCGACACCGTCCCCGTCGTCGTCCCCTGCCCCCGCGCCCGTGCCGCGTCCGCCCGCGGTCCGGGTGCGCTCCCGTGCCGCGGCCGCGGCCGTGGCCGTCTCCGCGCTGGCCGCGGCGCTGGCCGGCTGTATGAGCGTGAGCGACCCGGAGGAGCCGAAACCGTCCGGCAGCACCGCGCGGCACGACGGCAAGGACGCGGGGACCGGCCCCAACGGGGTGACCGTGGACGGCCGCGGTGACGGACCGCGCCGGATGGGGCACGACGGCGAGGACCGCCGGGCCGGCGGCAAGGGCAAGGCGGGCAAGCGGTCGAAGGGCAAGAAGGCGGAGCCGTCCGAGCCCGGAACGCCGTCGCAGCCCGTGGAGCCGTCCGGCCCCGAGCCGGACGCGGGCGGCGGCCACGGTGGTTCCGGCGGCCACGGCGGGCGCCCCGGCCACACCGAGCCCTCGCCGCCCCGCCCCGACCACCCGGCCACTCCGCCGGCCTCGTCCCCGCCCAGCACGCCTCCCGCGCAGCCGACCCCGCCGGCGAGCAGTCCTCCGCCGCCGCCGAGCTCCCATGCCTCCGGTCCGTCCCCGGTCTCGCCGATGGCGTCCCAGCCGGAGCAGTCGGAGCTCTACGACGAGGAGGCGTGAGGGGTTCCGGGCGGCGCGGACGGGTTTGTCCGGGGGCGCGGAGGGGCAGGACCGAAGGTCATTTGCCATCCGGGGGGCGGAGTGCGTATGGTGGTAGATCGTTTGATCCCATTTGCCCGGCGCCAGAACAGAAGCGCGCCGCGTGGCGCGTTCTCTCCCTTGCCGTGGCTGACCGCATAGAGGCGGTCGTGTGAAACACACGGAGTTTGGGCGCGTGCCGAGACTCCGGAAGGTTTCGCATTTCGCATGTCCATTTCCACTGAGCAGTCCGTCATGCCCGCACTCGACGAGCAGACGGTCCCCGAGGTGACGGCGGCCGACGAGGCGCCCGAGACCGACGCGGCGGAAGCCGCCACCGACACCGTCACCTTCGCCGACCTCGGACTGCCCGAGGGCGTCGTCCGCAAGCTCGCGCAGAACGGCGTCACCACCCCCTTCCCGATCCAGGCCGCGACCATCCCGGACGCCCTGGCCGGCAAGGACATCCTCGGCCGTGGCCGCACCGGCTCCGGCAAGACGCTCTCCTTCGGTCTGCCGACCCTGGCCACGCTGGCCGACGGCCGCACCGAGAAGAAGAAGCCGCGCGCGGTCATCCTCACCCCGACCCGTGAGCTCGCGATGCAGGTCGCGGACGCGCTGCAGCCCTACGGCGATGTGCTCGGCCTGAAGATGAAGGTCGTCTGCGGCGGTACGTCCATGGGCAACCAGATCTACGCCCTGGAGCGCGGCGTCGACATCCTCGTCGCCACCCCGGGCCGGCTGCGCGACATCATCAACCGTGGCGCCTGCTCCCTGGAGGACGTCCAGGTCGCGGTCCTCGACGAGGCCGACCAGATGTCCGACCTGGGCTTCCTGCCCGAGGTCACCGAGCTGCTGGACCAGGTGCCCGCGGGCGGCCAGCGGATGCTGTTCTCCGCCACGATGGAGAACGAGATCGGCACGCTGGTCAAGCGCTACCTGACCAACCCGGTCAGCCACGAGGTCGACAGCGCCCAGGGCAACGTCACCACCATGACCCACCACGTCCTGGTCGTGAAGCCGAAGGACAAGGCGCCGGTCACCGCCGCCATCGCCGCCCGCAAGGGCCGCACCATCATCTTCGTCCGCACCCAGCTGGGCGCCGACCGCATCGCCGAGCAGCTCGTCGAGTCCGGCGTGAAGGCGGACGCGCTGCACGGCGGCATGACGCAGGGCGCGCGCACCCGGGTCCTCGCGGACTTCAAGGACGGCTACGTCAACGCGCTGGTCGCCACCGACGTCGCCGCCCGCGGTATCCACGTCGACGGCATCGACCTGGTCCTGAACGTCGACCCGGCCGGTGACCACAAGGACTACCTGCACCGCTCGGGCCGTACCGCCCGCGCCGGCCAGTCCGGCACCGTCGTCTCGCTGTCGCTGCCGCACCAGCGCCGGCAGATCTTCCGGCTGATGGAGGACGCGGGCGTGGACGCCTCGCGCCACATCGTCGGCGGCTCCGGTGCCTTCGACGAGGACGTCGCCCGGATCACCGGTGCGCGCTCGCTCACCGAGGTCCAGGCCGACGGTGCGAACAACTCCGCCAAGCAGGCCGAGCGCGAGGTGGCCGAGGTCACCCGCGAGCTGGAGCGTCTCCAGCGCCGCGCCGCCGAGCTGCGCGAGGAGGCCGACCGGCTGACCGCCCGCGCCGCCCGCGAGCGTGGCGAGGACCCGGCCGAGGCGCTGGCCGCCGCTGCCGAGACCGCCGCCGCCGAGGTGGCCGAGGCCGCCGTTCCGGCGCAGGCCGCGTCGGACGAGCGCCGCGACGACCGGGGCAACTTCGAGCGCCGGGACCGTCGTGACGACCGCTCCGGCGGCCGTTCCTTCGACCGTGACCGTCGCGACGACCGGGGCGGCTTCAACCGTGACCGTCGTGACGACCGTTCCGGTGGGCGTTCCTTCGACCGTCGTGACGAGCGTTCCGGTGGTGGCTTCAACCGTGACCGTCGCGATGACCGTTCCGGTGGGCGTTCCTTCGACCGTCGTGACGAGCGTTCCGGCGGCGGGTTCAACCGCGACCGCCGTGACGACCGGGGCGGCTTCAACCGCGACCGCGGTGACCGTCCGAGCCGCCCGTTCAACCGTGACGACCGCTCCGGCGGCCGTTCCTCCGGCGGCTACCGCTCCGGTGGCGGCGACCGTCCCTTCAACCGTGACGACCGTTCCGGCGGCCGTCCGGCCTCCGGTGGCCACCGCTCCGGCGGCGACCGCCCCTACGGCCGCCGTGACGACCACCGTGGCGCCCCGACCGGCTCCTTCGGCCGCCGTGAGGACAAGCCGCGCTGGAAGCGCAACGGCTGATCACCGACGCTGAACCGCGGGGCCCGTACGCACCCAAGTGCCGTACGGGCCCCGCGCGTTGTACGGCCTCCGGCGTGCCTGGCAGGGCCCGCTGGACCGCCTCGCCGCACCCCGCAGAATGGCTTGATCCATAATGCCTTCGGGCTGCGGCAGCTCCTCGGGCTATGCTGCTCGGTGCGGGCCATTAGCTCAATTGGCAGAGCAGTGGACTTTTAATCCATTGGTTCAGGGTTCGAGCCCCTGATGGCCCACCAGACACGGACGGGACGACCGTCCGGCCGTATTACCGCACCCCGAGGGCCCGGACCGAACACGGTCCGGGCCCTCGGGCGTGTCCGGGGTGCGGCGCCTGGGCCAAGTTCCCTCGGGGGAGAGGGGCTTGGTGGCGTGAACCGGGGCGGTGGGGGGAGTGGGCTGCCCCTTTTCCCGGCATCTCTTCTTTGCCGACGTCTTTTCGGCCGTTCATCGCCTCGCCGCTTCTCGCGACGTGACGCGGCGCGCCCCGTTCCGTGACTCGTCCGGCCCCCGACGAGTCGCCGTCCCGCCGCCCAGGGGCAAGCCTGGGGACGTCGCGGCTACCGGCACGGCGGAGCCCGTACGGACGGGCGGAGTGGGAAGAGGCCGGTGCGGATGCTCCGAGGTGAGGCGCCTTCCGGGGGCGACGGGGAGGGGAACGGGCAGCGCCGCTCGTGGCGGGCCGCGTCCGGGCTTCCGCTGGTGCGCCGGCTTCCCGTCCTCCTGATCGTCGGCGGGGTCGTCTTCAGCGTGGCGACGCCGCCCGGCTACACCGCCGCCCCCTTCTTCTCGGCCGCTCCGCCGGCCGCGGCGGCGCTCTTCTCCCTGCGCGGCACCGTTCTCACGGCGCTGGCCGCTGTGCTCGGCGAGGTCTGGGGCGTGAGCTACCGCGGTGCCGGGCCTGGCCAGGGCGCGGCGGTGGCGGAGAGCGCCGTGGTCCTGGTCGTCGCCCTGCTGGCGGTCGCCCTCCACCGGGCCACCCGAAGGGCCGACGCCCGCCCGGCCTCCGTACGGGACGTCGCGGAGGCGGTCCGGCGCGCCGTCCTGCCCACGCCGCCCGGACGGCTCGCCGGGCTCGCCCTCGCCGCCCGCTACGTGGGCGCGCGGGCGGAGGCCCTGACCGGCGGCGACCTCTATGCCGTGCAGGACACCCCGCACGGGGTGCGGATGATCATCGGCGACGTACGGGGCAAGGGGCCGGCGGCGGTGGAGACCGCGGTGAGTGTCCTCGGTGCCTTCCGGGAGGCGGCGGAGCAGGAGTGCACCCTGGGGGCGGTGGCGGGCCGGCTGGAGCGGGCGGTGCGGCGGGACGGCGGGCGGCGCGAAGGGGCGGAGTGGACCGAGGCGTTCACCACTGCCGTACTGGCCGAGATCCCCGCCCATGGGCAGTCCGCCCTGCGGGTGCTCAACCGGGGCCACCCGCCCCCACTGCTGCTCACCCCGGACGGCGGTCTGCGCGAGCTGGCTCCCGAGGCGCCGGCGCCGCCCCTCGGGCTGGGCGAGCTGACCAACCGCCCGGACCACGCGGACGAGACGTTCTTCCCGGCCGGGGCCCTGCTGCTGTTCTTCACCGACGGGGTGACCGCGGCCCGGGACCTGCTCGGCCGCAGCTACCACCCGCCGAGCAGACTGCGCGGCCGCCGTTTCCCCGGCCCCGACGCCCTCCTGGACACCCTCGTCGAGGAGGTCGCCCGGCATACCGGCAGAACGGGCGGCGCACCGGCCGACGACATGGCGCTGCTGGCGGTGCAGCGGCCTATGGGGGAGTAGGAGGCCCGTACCGGATGCGGCGTGCGCAGGGCTCGCCGCCCCACGCGCTCAGCGGCCCGGGAGGTCCGCCGCCCCGGGGAGGTGGTGCAGGCTCTGGCCGTGCGGGCCGGTGCGTGCGACCGGGTGGCCGTCGAGCGCGAGGGTCAGCAGCCGCGCGCCGTCCGGGCGGGGCGACGGGGGTGCGGTTTCGGTGAGCCACGGCAGCACGGAGTGGTGCTCGTTGGAGACCCAGTGGCCGCCGCCGGGCCGCGCGTCGAGCAGCGACCGTACGAGGCGCGCGAACTCCTCGCGGCGGGCCGGCGGGAGGTACGCCAGCGCCGCGCTGTGGAAGATGACCAGCGTCGCCTCGGGCGGTGCCTCGGCGGCGAGCGCGGGCAGCTCGTCGATCAGGTCGCCGCGCACCATCCGCGGCCGCGGCGCCGCCCGTACCGCTTCGACGGCCGCCGACAGCCGGGCCGCCCGCTCCTCGTCGCCCGGCCGGACGAGCGCCCGCAGCCAGCGCAGATCGTCCGGTTCGGCCACCGGGTCGAGCGGGTCGAGGCCGATGCCGGCCCGCCAGACGATCTGCGGCAGCCGCTCGGGCAGTTCGCCGGCCGCCCCGCCCGTACGGCAGGTGAGCACCAGCGGGCTCTCCGGCGCGCCCAGCTCGGCCCGGAGGGCGCCCGCGCGGTGGCCCTCCCCGTACGCGTCCTCGTCCCCGTGCGCGTCCTCGTACCGGTAGCGATAGCGGTCGGGGTGCAGACACAGCCCGGCGGACGCGCCCACCTCCAGGAGCGCCAGCGGCTGCGGCAGACGGGCGAGCAGCGGCAGCAGGGTGGCGCAGCGGGCCGGTTCGTCGTTCCGGGCGGTGCGCTGCATGATCACCGCGCGCACCTCGTCCCAGTGCCGGATCGTCCACTCGCGCCAGCGTCCGTACGCCGACTCGCCGCGCGGGCCCGACTCGGCGTGCGGGCCGTCGAGATGGCGGACGGCGGCGAGCAGGAGGTCCGGCTGCTGCTTGTCGCCGGCCGGCAGCGATCCGGACAGCAGGTCGCAGAGCTCCGCGTCCTGGCTGATCCGCGCGCTCAGCTCCTCGTGCGCCTCCGACCGGCCCCGGGCCTCCCACCAGGAGAACTCCCGGTACCGCTCCGCCACTCCCCACGCATTACCGGCAGCACGCCCGGCGTGCCCGGTGTTCCCGACGTCGACGACCATGATCCGACGTTACGCTCTCACCCTCCGTGACCGAGGGGCGCCCCTCCGCATAACGACTGGTGCACAATCCGCCGGAGATCGTTTAGCGGCGCACGGCCAACTCGCCCGGTTTACGGCCGGGGTGGCCGAAAAAGTCCCTGCGACCAGGGCGTACCGCACCGACAAGGATTCGTGGGAACGCTTGGAATTCGGTCGCCATCTCTATTACTGTCCGATAACGCAGCGCGGTCGTCCCAGCCGCCGCAAGAGGCGGCACCGCGCGCCGACGCCGAATCCCGCACGCGCTTTTCACGCACCCCCAAGCACTTCGAACTGCACCAAGGGAACCGGGGAACCAACTTCCTTGGGGTGAATCGGACGCCCTCCGCCAGCGGGCGTCCGTAGGAGACCTTCCTGCTCCGAACCCGTCAGCTAACCCGGTAGGCGAGAAGGAAGGAAAGGAGTGCGCCCCCGTGGCGTCCAACAGGCCTGCCCCCGAGTCCCCGTCCGGCTACGAGCTCGACGACCGAGGTGCTTTCCCGGGCCCCGGCACCAGTGATGACGGCGGACCGTGGGAGGAGTGGAATCCCACCGAGGAATCCACCCGTTCCGTCCGCGGCAAACACCGGGTGGCCAAGCAGCGCGGCGGACTTTCCCGGAGCGGCACCGTCCTCGGTGTCGGCGTCATCGCCGCGGTCGGTGCGAGCGGAATGGCCTCGGCCGAGGACCGTCCGCCGGTGCCGATCTCGATGCCCGATGTCGGCGGCATGGCCGACGACCTCTCCGAGAAGCTGCCGGACGCGAAGTCGCTGCCCGGTATCGGCGAGCTGATATCCGACGACGACTCCGCCACCGCGTCCGCCGAGGCCGCCTCGGCTCCCGTCGACGGCGTGGCGCCCGCCGGGCCGCTCACCCGGACCATGCACGCGAGCGCGGACACCGGCGGTGACACGGGCGCCGGCGAGGCGCTGCGCAGCCGCATCCTCCAGCAGGCCGACGCGCAGCAGGACGCCGCCGAGCAGGAGGCCCGTGACGCCGCCGAGAAGGCCGCGGTCCAGCAGGCCGCGACGGAAGCCGCTGACCGACAGGAGTCGGCCGAAAAGGCCGCAGCAGCCAAGAAGGCGGCCGAGATGGAGGCCCAGCGCAAGGCGGAGGAAGCGGCCCGGCAGAAGGCGGAGGCCGAACGCCTCGCCAAACTGGCCAAGAGCTTCATCGCCCCGGTGTCCTCCTACACGCTCACCGCCGGCTTCGGCCAGGCAGGCGACCGCTGGGCCGCCGACCACACCGGCCAGGACTTCGCCGCGCCGACCGGCACCCCCGTCAAGGCGGTGCACTCCGGCACCATCACGCAGGCCGGCTGGGCCGGCTCGTACGGCTACCGCATCGTCCTGACCCTCGACGACGGCACCGAACTCTGGTTCTGCCACCTCTCCTCGATGGTGAAGACCTCCGGCAAGGTCAACACCGGCGACGTCATCGGCCGCGTCGGCGCCACCGGCAACGTCACCGGCCCCCACCTCCACCTAGAGGTACGCCCCGACGCCGGCGACCCGATCGACCCGATGCCCTGGCTGCGGGACCACGGGATCAACGTCTGAGGGGCGGGGCAGGGGCGGGGCAGCGCCGGGGGAAACGGAAGGAATAACTCCGCTCCCACCGGCGCTGCGTCTACGCATGACCGCGACACACAAGCCCCTCGGCTCCCTCTCCGTCTCCCCGCTCTCCCTCGGGGGCAATGTCTTCGGCTGGACGGCTGACGAGGCCGCCTCCTTCGCCGTGCTCGACGCGTACGTGGCGGGCGGTGGCAACTTCATCGACACCGCCGACGCCTATTCGGCCTGGGTCCCCGGCAACGAGGGCGGCGAATCCGAGACCGTCATCGGCAACTGGCTGGCCTCCCGCGGCAACCGCTCCGAGGTCGTCATCGCCACCAAGGTCGGCGCCCTCCCCGGCTACAAGGGTCTGTCCCCCGCCACGATCAAGTCCGCGGTCGACAACTCCCTCGCCCGTCTGCGCACCGACTACATCGACCTCTACTACACCCACTACGACGACGAGTCGGTCGAGGTCGCGGAGTTCCTCTCGGCCCTCGACGACCTCGTCCGGGCCGGCAAGGTCCGCGAGATCGCCGCCTCCAACATCTCGGCGCAGCGCCTGGAGGAGTCCCTGGCCTGCTCCGCCCGCGAGGGCCTGGCCCGCTACGTCGCCCTCCAGCCCCACTACAACCTGGTCTCCCGCGGCACCTACGAGGGCGAACTCGCCGAGGTCGCCGCCCGCCACGGCCTGGGCGCGGTGCCGTACTTCGCGCTCGCCGCCGGCTTCCTGACCGGCAAGTACCGCCCGGGCACCCAGGTCGACAGCGACCGCTCCGGGAGCGCTGCCCCGTACCAGGACACCGACCGCGGCCGCCGCGTCCTCCAGGCCCTCGACACCGTCGCCGCCGCCCACCGCGCAGAACCGGCCACCATCGCCCTCGCCTGGCTCGCCGCCCAGCCCACCGTCGTGGCCCCCATCGCCAGCGCCCGCACTCCGGCCCAGCTCCCGGCACTGCTGGCGGTGAGCGAGGTAACCCTGACGAAGCCCGAACTCGACCTCCTGGACGAGGCATCGGCCTGACAGACCCGGGCACGCCCCTACGGACCTGACCGACCCGGCCACGCCCCTACGGAGAGGAGCGAGGCAGCGTCACCTGCCCCGCTCCTCCCCTCCTCCGCTACCTCTCTACCCCCGGCGATCCACCACGGCCCACGACACCACGGCCATCCCACCCGCCACCGCGAACACCGAAGGCCACGCCCCGATCTTCTTCGCCAACGGATGCGACCCGGCGAACGCGGCGACATACGCCCCACCCAAGGCCGCCGCCGTCACATTCCCTGCCCTCTCCCGCCACTCCCGCGCCGCCACGGCCCCGGCAGCCACCAGCGCAACCCCGCCGAGGGGGCGCTTCTTGCTCCAGCGGGCAACGGCGTAGCCGCCCAGGAGACCGGTGGCGGCTACTGCTGCGGGGGAAATCCCAGCCATTACGCGTCCCTTCTGCGAAGAAAAACGAAGCCTGCTCTTTTCCTGACTCTACGTCGCACTAGCCGGCGCCATGGTGGGTGTGCCGCAACGCTGTTGAGCGTGCCAAGCACTGCAATGAGCCGCTTCCGAACCCGTACGCTGGCGGTGACGTTGAGTGTGCAGAGAGGGGCCGAACGTGTCATCTGATGCAACTCCGGAACTGCCTTACGAGCCGATCGCGTTTGGCCAGCGAATGCAGGTTCTCCGCGTGCGCCGCGGTATGAGCCGGACCGTTCTCGCTGGTCTGCTGGGGAAGTCGCCGAGCTGGGTAAAGCAGGTGGAGGGGGGACGGCTCCAGATGCCCAAACTCCCCATGGTCCTGCGGATCGCCGAGGCCCCCCGCGTGCCGAGCCTCGCTGATCTTGTGGGCAGCCGAGCGACGTCGATCTCGCTCTTCGCCGGTCCTGGCCATGCTCGACTCCCGCAGGTACGGGACGCCCTCAACACCTACCCGCTGACGACCGTGCGCCAGGCGCCGCCCGCCACCCATCTGAAGCACCGGATCGCCCATGCGTGGCAGGCGCGACACTCCGCCCCGCATCACCGCGACGTTCTCGGGGAACTTCTCCCGCACCTCCTTCGTGACGCTCAAGCATCCTTGGCTCAAGCGGAGTCGGGAACGGAGAGAAGGGCCGCACAGTCCGTGCTGTCTGAGGTCTAGAGGGCCACGCAGTCGTTGCGACTGCTGCCTTGGCTGAGCCCAGCAGGCCGGCCCTGCTACCTGTCCACCGACGGGACGGGGCACTTTTCGCGCCTTGCTGAAATGAGGGGCTGCTCCGGCGCTTTGGGCCGTACATCTGGGAACGGGGCTTCACGCCGATCACCGAGCAGGTGTATCCGCGGGATCTGGTGCTTCGGGCAGGTGATGACGAGTGGTTGGTCGAGGCCAAGGCAGTGAAGAAGGGCAATGCCACACAGGCTGTGCGTGAGGCAGTGGGACAACTGCTGGAGTACCGCCACTTCTACTACCTGCAAAAGGGCCGGCCCGAGCCGCATCTCCTGGGGCTGTTCTCGGAGAGCATCGGCGCCTACGCCGACTACCTAGAGGCGCATGGCATCGGGTCCATCTGGCGCACGTCCGACGGCTGGGCGGGTTCCGCCTCAGCGGTCAAATGGGGGATGGCCGACGCACACGAGCCGGCGCACTGAGGCCTCGGCGCCTCCCGGCTCGGGGCAACCCCTACCACCCCTCCCGCGCCCGCCACGCGTCCTCCAGCGCCGCCCGCCCCCACGCCTGATACTCCCGCAAATGCTCCAGCAGGTGCCGTTCCCGGAGGGTGAAGTCGGGGGTGGGGCCCATGAGGTGGGCGCGGCGGCGGTGGAAGGAGAGGGTGGTGGCGATGGTGGTGTATTCGGTGACGGCGCGGGCGGCGGCGGGGCCCTGGGTGCGGCGGGCCAGGGTGCGGGCCAGGGCGCGGGTTTTGCGGGAGGAGAGGGCGGTGGGTTCGGTGGGGGCGAGCCAGCCGGCGGTGATGTAGGGGGCGAGGTAGCCGCGCAGGGAGAGCAGTTCCTGGGTGCGGGCCCAG
Organism: Streptomyces sp. NPDC048612; assembly: GCF_043199295.1. NCBI lineage: Bacteria > Bacillati > Actinomycetota > Actinomycetes > Kitasatosporales > Streptomycetaceae > Streptomyces > Streptomyces sp. NPDC048612. The sequence continues at coordinate 19,789 of NZ_JBICVV010000012.1, read as the reverse complement.
ATGGCGAGCCAGGTCAGGGCGGCCAGGACCGGGACCATGAAGAGGCCGTAGACGATGAGGAAGCCCAGGTCGCCCAGGGCGGACGCGCCGTTCCAGATGGCGTGCAGGAGGACGGCGGTGAGCAGGCCGAGGGCGGCGAGGGCGATGCGGGCCTTGCGGCGGCGGGGGTAGCGGGTGGCGGCGATGCCGAACGCGAGGCCGGTGAGGATGGTGAACAGCGGGTGGGCGAAGGGGGAGACGATGATGCGGAGGAAGAAGGTGCCGGCGGTGAGGGAGTCCAGGCCGGAGTGGCCCAGGGACTGGTCCTCGCCGAAGGCGTTGCCCAGGTAGAGGACGTTCTCGGTGAAGGCGAAACCGGTGGCGGTGATGCCGGCGATGACGATGCCGTCCGTGATGCCGTCGAAGTCCTGCCGCCGGAAGCGGTAGAGGAGGACCACGGCGGCGGCCTTGACCAGCTCCTCGACGACCGGGGCGATCAGCGTCGCGCCCCAGGCCTCGGCCTCGGAGGGTGAGGCGGAGGCGATGTTGGCGGCCAGCCAGTCGGTCGCGAAGCCGTTGGCGAGGAGGGCGACCAGGGTGGCCGCGCAGGCTCCCCAGGTGAAGGCGAACGCGAGGTTGCGCCAGGGCTCGGGCTCGACGCGGTCGAGCCAGCAGAACGCCGCCACCAGCAGCGGTACCGGGAAGACCGCCAGGCCCAGACCGACCAGCAACCCTTCGGTGCCGGTCTCCTGGCGGACCATGCCGACGATGATCACGCCGGAGAGCGCGAGCAGCGACACCAGGGCGACCGCGCGGAGGGTCCTGCTGCGCCAGGGCACCGTCGGACGGTGGTGCCGCGCGGCGGTGCGCTCGTACGTGTGCGGTGTGTACGGGGGCGGTACGGGCGGGTGCGGGGGCGGTTGGGACGGGTACACCCATCGACCCTAGCGAGGGACCGTCGCGCTACCTGTCGCGGCGGCGGAAGAGGAGGTCGTGGACGACATGCCCCTTGTCCAGGCCCTGGCCCTCGAACTTGGTGAGCGGCCGGAAGTCCGGGCGCGGAGCGAAGCCGGGGTGGAGGTTCTCCAGCGTCGGCTCGGCGGAGAGCACCTCCAGCATCTGCTCGGCGTACGGCTCCCAGTCGGTCGCGCAGTGGACGACGGCACCGGGGGCGAGCCGGGTGGTCGCCAGGGCGATGAACTCCGGCTGGATGAGGCGGCGCTTGTGGTGGCGCTTCTTCGGCCAGGGGTCGGGGAAGTAGATGCGCAGCCCGGCGAGGGAGGCGGGGGCCAGCATCTCGCGCAGCAGGATGATCGCGTCACCGTTGGCCACCCGGATGTTGGACAGGCCGTTCCGCTCCGCGAGACCGAGCAGATTGCCCTGCCCGGGGGTGTGCACATCACAGCCGAGGATGCCGGTGTCCGGGTCGGCGGCGGCCATCTGCGCCGTGGCCTCGCCCATGCCGAAGCCGATCTCCAGCACGACCGGACGCCCGTCGAAGAAGGCGTCGAGATCGATCCGGGAGCGCCCGTCGATGTCCAGCCCCCAGGTCGCCCACCGGCGGCGCAGCGCATCGGCCTGGCTGGGCGAGACCCGGCTGCGGCGGGGCTGGAAGGAACGGATGCGCCGCTCGTGATGCGAGCCCGCGGGGTCGGCCGCGGGACCGGTCCCGTCGGGGAACATGGGCTCCCCGCGCCGGGGGACGGCGGCCGAGACGGCGGTGGCCCCGAGGCCGGGGGCTTTCTGGGGGACGGCCTCCGGAGCGTCGGCTGCCGACGGGCCGGTTTCAGGGGTGACGGGGTTCTCGGACACAGTGCGTCGATTCTACGGGCGCGGGCGCAGGGCCGGGCGGGAGGGCGCCCGGCGGCGGTCGTCCGGCGGCCGGGGGCGGGCCGGCGAAGCCGCGGGGGCACAAGGACGTCGCCGGGAAAGGGCGTTGGCGCGGTGCGCAGCGGGGTGCATACGATGCGTCGCTGCATCCGTCACAACAAAATCAGGGGGTCGGTTCATCGTGTCGCAGGGTGGCCAGGGAAGCGCCGCGTATCCGGGGCAGCCGCAGCAACCCGCCGGCCAGGGGGTGCCGGGAACACCGCCGCCCGGCGCGCCGACCCCGGGCCAGGCCGGTCCCCCGCCCGCTCCGCAGCAGGCACAGCAGCCGGGCGTCGCCCAGCCGATGGCTCCCGGTTACGGGAACGCGGCACCCGGCCCCGCCCAGCCCCAGGGCGCGCCCGGCGCCGGATATCCGGGGCAGCCCGGCCAGGGCGCGTCGCCCTATCCCCCGCAGCAGACTCCGCCCCCGCAGGGCGGCTACGCGTTTCCGCCCGCTGCCCACGGCGGACCGCAGGCCCCCGCGCCCTACGGCCGGCAGGTGCCGGGCCCGCCGCAGCCGTTCCCCGGCGGGCCCGCGGCCCCGCAGTTCGCCGGCGGACCGGGCACACCCGGCGGGCCGCCCCGTAGTGGTCTGCCGGTGCCGGCGATCCTGGGCATCGTGGCGGTCGCGCTGGCCGTCCTGGGCGGCGGTGGGTACTTCCTGCTGGCGGGCGGCGACTCCGAGGAGAAGCCCGACCGGCCCGCGAACGCGCTGCAGCGGCTGTGGGAGGCCCCGTCGCCCGCCTCCGCGGAGCAGGCCGAGGACGAGAACGGCATGCGCTCGATGTGGTTCAACAGCGACGACCTCGTCTTCGGCGACGAACGCGGTGTGCGGGCCTACAACCGCAAGAGCGGCAAGGAGGCCTGGAAGGTCAAGACGCCCAAGGGTGCCGGTGAGGTCTGCGCGCTGTCCAAGACGGCGAGCGACGACGGTGTGGGCGCCGTGGTGTTCGACGCGGGCGGCGACGACTGCTCGTATCTCTCCGTCGTCGACACGGACACCGGGCGCACCCTGTGGTCGAAGAACCTCTCGTCCGACGGGGCCGAGGAGGACAAGCCGCAGGTCGTCGTGAACAAGAACGTGGTCGCCGTCGCCATCGGACGGACCTACGCCGGCTTCTCCCTCGCGGGCGGTGCCAAGAAGTGGGAGCTGACCGCGCGCGGGCACATCTGCAGCAACTGGGTGGGGCTGAGCCCCGAGCACCTGGCCGTCTCCAGCGACTGCTCGGACGCGAAGCCGAAGCAGCAGCTGGACCTCCAGGACCTGGAGGTCACCAGCATCCACGCGAAGATCAAGGGCGAGACGGCAGCGGTCGAGAAGGTCCTGTCGGACTGGCCGCTGACGCTGCTCATGGACCAGGACCCCGGGCAGCCGAACCCCAACCGCACGATTCAGACCTACTCGGACACCGGGAAGCCGAACAAGTCCTTCGCGCTGTCGGGTGAGTTGCGGGACCTGACCTTCGAGCCGCGCAGCACCTTCGTCGACGAGGACGAGCAGGTGATGATCACCGGCTACGGGGACGGCGACGGCATCGCCGCCATGGACCTCAAGACCGGCAAGCTGCTGTGGAAGAAGCGCGGTGAGGTGGCCACCGCCGGTCTGGACACCGAAGGAGCGGTCGCGGTGACCAACTCGCCGGACAGCGGCGCGTCCGCCCGCGACCCGCTGCTGATCTCGATCAACGTGCGGGACGGCAAGGAGAAGGTGCTGGGCGCGGTCTACGACCCGGACCACCAGCTGCCGCCGCCGACCAGCATGTCGCTCTTCTGGCACCCCCGCGAGAACACGCTCTACCTCCAGGGCGAGTCGCTCAACCACGACAAGACGAGCATCCAGGCCTTCAAGGCACCGAACGGCTGACGGCACCGGAGCAGCGGTTCTCCCGGCTCCCGTCCCTCCGCCCTCCGGATTCCGGGACGCGCGGCAGGGCCGGGAGCCGGTCGCGTCAGGCGCGCCCCGTGCCCAGCACCCCCAGCACCCGCCGCGCCACCTCCCGCCCGATGGGCAGCGAGGCCGTGGCGGCCGGGGACGGGGCGTTGAGGACGTGGATCATGCCGGGGGACTCGGCGAAGAGGAAGTCGTCGACGAGGGTGCCGTCGGGGAGGACGGCCTGGGCGCGGACGCCCGCCGGGGCCGGGAGGAGGTCCTCCTCGCGGGCGGCCGGGAGCAGGCGGCGCACCGCGTCGGCGAAGGCGCGGCGGGAGACCGAGCGGTGCAGCTCGCCGGCGCCGTAGCGCCAGTGGCGGCGGGCTATCCGCCAGGAGCCGGGGTACGCGAGGGTGCCGGCCAGCTCGGCGGGGTGGACCGTGCGCCAGTCGTAGCCCTCGCGGGCCAGGGCGGGGACGGCGTTCGGGCCGATGTGCACGGCGCCGTCGGTGCCGCGGGTCAGATGCACGCCGAGGAACGGGAAGGCCGGGTCGGGGACCGGGTAGACCAGGCCGTTGACCAGGGAGGCGCGGTCCGGGGCGAGGGTGAAGTACTCGCCGCGGAACGGGACGATCCGCATGCCGGGGGCGTCGCCGGCCAGCCGGGCGATCCGGTCGCAGTGCAGACCGGCGCAGTTGACCAGCGCGCGGGCGCGGTGGACCGTGCCGTCGGCCGTACGGACCGCCACCCGGCCGGGGCGGCGGCCGATGGCGGTCACCTCGGAGCCGTACCGGACGCGGGCACCGGCGTCCCCGGCGAGGCGGGCGAAGCGGCGGGCGACCGCGCCGAAGTCGCAGATGCCGGTCGTGCCGACATGGATGGCGGCCAGGCCGCGCACCTCGGGTTCGTACTCCGCTATCTGGGCGGGGCCCAGCTCGCGCACCGGCAGGCCGTGCTCACGGCCGCGCTGGATGAGGCCGTGCAGCCGCGGCAGTTCGCTGCGGTCGGTGGCGACGATCAGCTTGCCGGTGACCTCGTGCGGGATGTCGTGCTCGGTGCAGAACTTCACCATCTCCGCGGAGCCCTGGAGGGCGAAGCGGGCCTTGAGCGAACCGGGCGGGTAGTAGATGCCGCTGTGGATCACACCGCTGTTGCGCCCGGTCTGATGGCGGGCCGGGCCGGGCTCCTTCTCCAGCACCACCACACGCGTGCCGGGCGCGGCACGCGTGAGCGCGTACGCCGTAGAGAGCCCGACGATGCCGGCACCGATCACCAGCACATCGCAGTCGTACGCCGCCACTGCACCTCCCCAACCGCATGACCGCAGGCCGGCCCGTCGCCACGGACCCGCGCATCATCGCCGACGACGTATCCCATCATGACGGCCGGCACTGACAATGCCGATCGGGCGGCTCCGGAGCGCATGATCCCGGCCGGAATCCCGGCCGGAGCGCGCGCGGACCGTGCGGCCCGGCGGACGGCTTCCCTTCCGGGGCCTTCCCTTCCGGGCCGCTTCCCCTCCCGGCCACCCTAGGCAGGCGCCGCCAGCAGCGGTCGCGCCCGCTCCCGCAGCTCGACCACCCGGGGCTCGTCGCCGTACGGCTCCAGGCGGTGCAGCAGATCGCGGACGTACTCGGTGGTGCGGGCCGAGGAGATCCGCCCGGCCACCTCGACCGCGCGGGTGCCCGCCGCGCAGGCCGCGTCCAGATTGCCGGACTCCAGTTCGGCGACGGCGGACACGACGAGGCGCAGACCGTGCGAGCGGACGAACTCCTCCGTGGGCCGGGACAGCGCCTGCTCGGTGAAACGGCGGACCTGGCGCGGCAGCCGCAGATCGCGGTAGCACTCGGCGGCGTCGGCAGCGAACCGCTCGTAGGAGTAGAAGTCCAGCCACGAGGGGTCGGGGTCGCCGCCGCGGGAGCGCTCCAGCCAGCCCTCGGAGGCCTTCAGCGCCACCTCGCAGGCCCGCGCCTCACCCGCCTTGGCCTGCGCCCGCGCCTCCACCAGGCGGAAGAAGCTCATCGTCCGGGCCGTGGCCAGTCCGCGGTTGCGTTCCAGCGCGGCCTGGGCGAGGTCGACGCCCTCGTCGGCGAAGCCCCGGTAGGTCGCCTGGAGGGACATCGAGGCCAGGACATAGCCGCCCAACGGGACGTCGGCGGCCGCGCGGGCCAGCCGCAGCGCCTGGATGTAGTAGCGCTGTGCCGCCTCCTGCTGGCCGGTGTCGAAGGCCATCCACCCCGCGAGCCGGGTGAGTTCGGAGGTCGCCCCGAAGAGCGCCCGGCCCACCTCGTCGCTGTACGAGGCGAGCAGCAGCGGCGCCGCGTCCACCCGCAGACACTCCGGCACCATCGAGGAACGCCAGTCCCCGCCGCCGTACTTGGAGTCCCAGCGGCGCGCGTCCTCGGCAGCCTCCCGCAGCTTGCTGACGTCGCTGTGCCCGACATGCTGCGGAATCCCGGCCTCACCGGCCGCCGCCGCGTCCTTGTCGCGGGCCTCGGCCGCCGCCCGCGCCACCGAGCTGTCCGCCGGGGATATCAGCCAGCGCGAGGCGGGGGTGGCGTACGCGCTGACGGCGAACGATCCGGCCAGGCTCTGCCAGATGCCGCCCCCGCCGGCCCGCCGTCCGGCCAGATCCAGGCGGTAGAGCTCGGTCGCGGAACGCACCGCGGCGCCCACATCGCGGGGGAAGGCCAGGCCGACCTCGGGTGCCGGGTCCGCGTCGGCCAGCCCGATCTCGTGCAGCGGGACCGGACGGCCGAGCTTGCTGCCGATCGCGGACGCGATCAGATGGGGCGCGGCGCCCTGCGGCACCATCCCCTTGGAGACCCACCGCGCCACCGACGTCTTGTCGTAACGAAGCGTCAGTCCGCGCTGCGCACCGAGGTCGTTGACCCGGCGCGCCAGTCCGGCATTGCTGATACCCGCGAGGGCGAGAACGGTGCCGAGCTTTTCGTTCGGCCCGCGTATATCCCTGGACATGCGCACCCCTCGACACAGCGACGGCCGCCCCGGTACCCCGGGGCATGCGTCCACCCAGAGTAGTTCGCCGCATCCCGACCGTTAAGTGTCGGTGTCCCGGATGGCGAGATTCGTGTTCAAACAGGGGTGCGGGAATTGGCATGTGCTCCGGGTACGTGTGCCCGTGCGCCCGTCCGTGCGCGCTGGCCGCCCGCTTCCGGGGGCGCTTGCATGGCTTCTGCGTGGGTCGGCCCGCTGCACTGGAGCCAGTGGGCTGGGGGATACCGTCACCTCATTTCCCCGCGGGTGACGGTCCGGTCCGGGGGGCGCAGCCCGCCTCCCGGACCGTCGCACGGAACGGATGCCGGCGGGCCGGGCCGTCGGCCGACAGGGCGCCTGGAAGCGTCAACTGGGCTGTAGGCAACGGACTTTGGCCGAAAATCGACGGATGACGCTTTCGCGCCGCCGCGCCCGCGAAGCCGCCTCGGGGGCCACACGGGGGGCCTTCCGGGGCCGGTGCGGCAGCGTGCCCGCGCCCGGCGTGCGGGCGTGCCGCCGGACCGGCGGGCGCGGCCGTCCCGCGGGCACCTCGCCGTGTCCGCTCCGCCGCCCGCGGCCCGCCCGCACGGTGCGGACATGACACCTCCCCCGGGCCCGCCGCCGGCACCCCGCGGCCGCGCACCCCGCCAACTGCCCGTACACAGGCCCGCTCCGGCGCCTCTCCCGGGCCGCTGTCATGGCAGCATGGTCCGCACAACAGCTCGGTGACCGGCCGGGCGAACCGCGGTACGGGGTGGCCGTTGGCCCCGGCGCACGGGGACATCGGGTGGAGGCGGCGATGCGCTGGTTGGTGGGGTGGAGCAGTGCCGCCACGGGACCGGCGGCCGGCGACGAGCGCCACACGGTCCTCCCCGTGGGCGCCCAGCTCCTGTGGCCCGGACCCGACCCCCTCTGGGCGGTCGGCGATTGGCGGCCGGACGAGGTCCGCGTCGTGCAGGCCGACCCCGACACCCGGCTCGCGGTCTTCGGCGTCTGCGGCGCCACCGACGACCAGCTGAAGGTGGGCCTGTTCGCGGCCCGCGGGGGCGCACTGCGGCACCTCACCGCCTGGCCCGGCAGCTACACCGCCGTCGTCCAGGTGGGGCGGCGGATCACCGTCACCGGCGACCTGGCCGGCGCCCGCCCCGTCTTCCACACCCCCTGGGCCGGCGGCACCGCCTACGCCACCGCCGCCCTCCCGCTCGCCGACCTCGTCGAGGCCGGTCTCGACATCGGCCATCTCGCCGCGCTGCTGGCCTGCCCGGACATCCCCGAGGCGCTCGGCGCCGGCACGCCGTACGAAGGCGTCCGCCGCGTCCCGCCCGGCCACGCCCTGGTGCTGCGCGGCGGCGCCGGCGACCTCACCTCCTTCGAACCGACCGCCTCACTCGCCGTCGCCGCGCCCCAACTCGCCCCGGAACAGGCCGTGGAGGGCGTCCGCGACGCCCTGGTCGAAGCGGTCCGCGCCCGGCTGGCCGGACCCCGGCACGTCCCCGATCCGGACGCGCTCGACGGCCTCGACCCCGGCCCGGTCCCCGGCATGGGACCCGCCGAGCGGCGCGCGGCGCGCGGCGCACCGGCTCCCGGAGTCGGCGCCGACCTCTCCGGAGGCAGCGCCTCCGGAACCCTCGCCCTGCTGGCCGCCGGTCTTCCCGGCCGGCCCGGAAGGCTCAACGGCCACGGCGAACGCCTCCTGGCCGTCACCTTCAACGACCGTGCCACCCAGGGCGGTCAGGACTGCCACGACGCCGAACTGGAGCGGGCCCGCACCCTCGCCGACAACCCGCGGCTGCACCATGTCGTCGTCGCCGCCGGTGAAGAGGCCCTCCCGTATGCCGACCTCGGCAGCGGCCCGCTCACGGACGAGCCGGGCCCCTCCCTCACCACCGCGAGCCGCCACCGCCGGTGGCTGCTGGCCGGCAGCGCGGACCACTTCGTCGGACACGGCGCCCGCCAGGTCCTCGACGCCCATCCGGCCCGGCTCGCCGACCTCCTCATGGACCGCCGCCGACGCCATCTGCTGCGCCCGGTCACCGCGCTGGCCAAGGCGGACGGCGCCTCGGCGCAGTCCGTCCTGGTGCCCTTCACCGTCTACCGCGCCGCCCGCAGGCTGGCCCGTATGCCGTACGCGGCCGGTCTCGCCGATACGGCGCGCCGCCTCCTGGAGCGGCAGTTCGCCGACGAGCCGGTGGCCGGCGGGGCCGTGGACGCCTCCCTGGCCGCGCTCGCCTGGTGCCGCCCCGGGCCCGCTGCGCGCTGGCTCACGGGCGAGGCGCTGGCTGAAGTATCGGTTCGGCTGAGCGAGGCGGCGCACCGCTCGCCCGCCGCGGGCCGTCCCGGTGAGCGCCGCGCCCGTGCCGCGCTGGCCCGTCAGGCCGCCGACCACCGCGTCTTCGAGCAGGCCGCCGAGGTCCGCAGCCAGCGGCTGCACGCCCCGTTCCTCGACAACCAGGTGGTGCTCGCCTGCCGTGCCCTGCCGGACACCCTGCGGGTGCAGCCGGGGGCACGGGCCGCGGTGCTGCGTTCCGTACTGGCCGGGGCCGGAGTCCGCGACCTGCCGCCCGGCTGGGGCGCCACCTCGCAGCTCACCCACGCGGCCTCGGTACGCGCCGGGCTGCGCGGCGCCGTCGCCGACCTGGAGCGGCTCTTCGACACCCCGCTGCTGGCCGACGCCGGCCTGGTGGAGGCGCGGGTCGTGCGCAGGGCACTGCGGTCGGCGGCCGAGGGCGCGGCCCTGCCACTGGACGGGCTGGCCGAACTCGTCTCCACGGAGCTGTGGTTGCGCCGTCTGGTGGCCCGCCGGGGCTCGTGCTGGACGGGCGCGGGGGCGCCGCGCCAGAAGGCGGTCGCGGCAGGCGTGGTCCCCCGGGCACGGCTGGGCTGAACCCGGCGCGGGCGAGGGCCGGGTGGCCTCCCCGACTGTCCCTGGAACGGCGGCTGTTGACGCCTAGCGGCACATGATCGTCGACTGCGCCCAGTCCGCCAGCGCCGCCCCGCCCAGAGGCGTCGCCGGATCGGTCACCAGCCGCAGCGTCCGGTGGCCCGCCAGCGGGACGTGCACCGGTACGGCCGGTTCCGCACCGCGGAGCACCCCCGACCGCCACAGCCGCACACCGTCCGCGTAGACGGAGAAGCGCAGCCCGCCCGGCCCCGCGCCGAGGTCGTCGACGCCCGCCATGGCGTCGAAGGCGGTGCACCGGCGGTTGAGGTCGATGGTCACCGAGGACCGGGCGTGCACGCTCACCCCGTGCGGGTACGTCCGGCCGGCGATCCGCGGTGCCCGCCGCTGCCACAGCCAGCTGCTCTCCAGGGTGCGCACCTCCGGCTTGCTGCCGTCGCCCAGGACGTCATGGGCGAGCGCGCTGACCCGGTAGGCGGCCGGGGCGGGCAGCGGTGGCGTCGGGGTGGGGTCCGGCGGCGTGGGCCCGGGCGGTGTGGGCTTCGGCGGTGTGGGCTCGCCGGGTGGCGTCGGGTGCGCGGGCGTCGGGGTGGGCGAGGGCTCCTGGGGGGACGCCGTCGGCGCGGGCGTCCGCCGCGAGCCGGGCTTGTGGTGCGGCTCCGGGCGGTGCGTGCGGTCCGGCCCCGGGGCGGCGCCGCTCGCCGGCGGCAGCGCGGAATGCGACGGCCCGGGCGCCGGCCGCTGCGGCGCGGACGGACCCGGCCGGGAAGCCTGGGCCCGGGATTCCGGCGCCGGCTCCGGGGCGGCGGTCAGCGCCAGCGAGAGCGCCGCACCCACCACCACCGCGGCCCCGACCCCGAGCCCCGCCTTGACCGCCCCGCCCAGCCCCTTGCCCACAGCGGCACCCGCGCCTCCCGATGCCCCGGAACCACCGCTCCCGGCGGTCGCGGCCGCACCGGCCGCCACCCCCGCGGCACCCGCCACCGCCGTCTTGACGGCGTACCCGGCGGCGAGCCAGCCGATGAACGCGACCGGCAGCAGCGCACCGATCCGCTGATTGACGTCCGCGACCTCCAGCGCGGCCAGCCGGCACCGGGGACAGTCGTCCAGATGCCTGCGGAGCCCCCGCTCGGCCCGCATCCGCAGCCCGCCGCGGGCATAGGCGCCGAGCCGGTCCGCGTACCGGGCGCAGTCGCCGCCCGCGGTCAGCGATTGGCTGACATGCGCCTGGAGATACGCCTGCCGGAGGCCCTCGCGGGCGCGGTGCGCCAATACGGCGGTGGCGTTCGCGGTCAGCCCGAGCAGCGGGGCCACCTCGCTCGGCGACTCGTCCTCGACCGCGGTGTGCCACAGCACCGTCTGATAGCGCTCCGGCAGACTGCGGAACGCCCGTACGGCCATCGACCGCTCGGCCTCCTGCATGGCGCGCACCTCCGCGCCCAGGTCCGGAGCGGCGTCGTCCCCCGACGCACCGGCCGAGGACACCGCGAACACCGCGAAGTCCTCGACCAGTTGCTCCCGCCGCGCGCTCTGCGCCCAGGACGCGGCCACCCGGCGGACGGTCGTCAGCAGATAGGCGCGCACCGCGGACTCCGGGCCCGCCCCACCGCGCACCGCCTGCAGCGTGCGGGCGAAGACCTCGCCGGTCAGGTCCTCCGCGGTGTGCACGTCCCGGCAGCAGCCGCGGGCGTAACGCCGGACCGCCGGAGCGTGCCGGCGGTACAGCTCCTCGTACGCGCTGTCGTCGCCGGCCCGCAGATCGGAGAGCAACTGGGCGTCGGACGGCGGGAGTCCGACGTCCCCGGAGCCGGCGGCCGGGGCCGCGCGGCGGACGGGGTCCCGCTGCGGCGGGACGCTGTGCCCCGCGTCCGGCCGGCCCTCGGCCCGCTCGCCCGCAGCCGGGGGGGCGGCGGCCCCCGACGGCTCGCTCCGGCCGGGCGGCCGCCCGGCCCGCTCGCCCGCCCCGGCCTCGCCTTCGCGCTGCCCGTCCCGCCCGTCAACATCCATCGCCGAGGCTCCCGAAACCGCTGTCCCAACGGAATACCGCGCAAGCGTGCCACACCGGGACCCGGCGGCTGCGGGTCCTGACGGCCCGCCACCCGTCCGGGGAGCACACACGGACGACCGCACGGGCGTTCACCCGTACGGGCCATGCCGCGCAGACGGCCGATACCGTGCGCGCACCCCGTACGGGCACTGTTGTGCCGGGCACCCCCAGGCGCCTCTCGGCATACGAACGTGAGGTGCCGCCGCCCGCGGGCGGCGGCTTCTCGCAGCCGGGCCCCGCCCGGTGGCCCCGGCGCCCGGGTCCCTCCGGACGGGGCCGGCCGCCGGACCTCAGTGGGGCGGGCGCGAGCGCAGCCCCTCCAGCAGGATCTCCAGCAGCCGCGCGGACGCGGCCTGCTGCTGACCGGGATCGGGCAGCGTGGGCGCGCCCGTGGCGATGACTAAAAGGATGTCCGAAACCGTCACGTCGGCGCGCAGCTCACCGGCCGCACGGGCACGCTCCACGAGCCGCCCGACGACCTCCAGCAAGGCGTCGGCCCCGGTCGTCTCCTCGGCGGCCTCGGCCGGCCCGCCCTCCTGGCCGTCCCGCCGGACCTCGGCGGACACCCCGTCCGCACCGGGCGCCGTGCGCTGCTGCGGCACCCGTGCCTCGCTCAGCCCGTCCGGCACCCGGGACGCTCCCGCGTCCTCCGCCACCGGATCGGCGGGCCGCTCGGCGCCCGCGCTCGCCCGCAGAATGCCCGGCGGCAGCAGCCGCCCGGCACCCGAGGCGACCGACGTCCGCAGAAAACGGGACAGCGCCGACCACGGGTCGTCCTCCTGGCCCAGTGCCGTACGCGCCTGGTCCGTCAGCCGTGAGGTCTCCTCCTCGGCTATCCGCCGGACCAGGACGTCCTTGCTCGGGAACCGGCGGTAGACCGTGCCGACTCCGACGCGGGCCCGCCGCGCCACGTCCTCCATGGGCGCGCCGTACCCCAGCTCGCCGAACACCTCGCGTGCGGCGCGCAGTACGTGCTCCAGATTGCGCTGGGCGTCCACCCGCAGCGGTGTGCTGCGGCCGCCCGTCCCCGTGCCGGCACCGCTGGTCACCGCGGTGCCGTTGCTGTGGGGTCTGCCGTGCTCACTGCCGCTCCCGGCGCCGTCGGCGGCATGGGCCACCGCGACGTTGGACGGCCATTGAGAGCCCTGAATGTGCATAGTGATCCCCCGGTAATGACGTCTCCCCCCGGAGACTCCCCGCCCTGACAGTCAGGGCGTACCGACGAGAGGGTGCACCCCAACGAGATACGAACATAGTTGAGCCGGGGTCAAGAATGAAGGGGGCGTTCCGCGCAATGCGCCCCCCGATCGGCCCAAGGCGTCTGATCCGCCCCGAAAACGCCCCCGCATTTTCCTCGCCACCGGCCCCCTGACCAGCACCGCTCGCCCCGGAATCGCGGAATGCGCCGTTCCGTCGGCGGGGCGGCGCCCGGTCATACATTTCGACGGGCCTGTGGACAAAGGCGCGCCGGGGGTGCGTCATGGAACAGTGCTGTGCTTTCCCGGGGGCGCAGCTCCCCGAAGCCGGCCGCGCCGTCGGCCGGCTCGCGGGTCGGTGCCGCCCGGGGCCAGGTCGACACCGCGAGGAGAACCTCTGTGAAGACTGTGTCTTCGGAAGACGTCACGCGCATTCTCGTTGTCGGCGGTGGCTACGTGGGGATGTATACCGCCCTGCGATTGCAGCGGAAGCTGAAGCAGGAGCTCCGGCAGGGCACCGTCGAGGTCGTCGTGGTCGACCCCGAGCCGTACATGACGTACCAGCCCTTCCTGCCCGAGGCCGCGGCCGGTTCGATCTCCCCGCGCCATGTCGTCGTCCCGCTGCGCCGGGTGCTGCCCCAGTGCAAGGTCGTCATCGGCGAGGTCACCGCCCTCGACCACGAGGACCACCGGGCGACCATCACCACCCTGGCCGCGGAGGAGACCGGCGACGGCGCCGTCGAGGTGGCGTACGACGAACTGGTCCTCGCGCCGGGCTCGGTCTCCCGCACCCTCCCCGTCCCGGGCCTGGCCGACGTCGGCATCGGCTTCAAGACGGTCGAGGAGGCCATCGGACTGCGCAACCACGTCCTCGGACAGCTCGACATCGCCTCCTCCACCCGTGACCCCGCCGTCCGCGACGCCGCGCTGACCTTCGTTTTCGTCGGCGGCGGCTACGCGGGCGTGGAGGCGCTGGCCGAGTTGGAGGACATGGCCCGCTACGCCGTCCGCTACTACCACAACATCCAGCCCGAGGACATGAAGTGGATCTTGGTTGAGGCGACGAACCGCATCCTGCCCGAAGTGGGCGAGGAGATGGGCCGCTACGCCGTACGGGAGCTGCGGGCCCGCAACATCGACGTACGGCTGGAGACCCGGCTGGACTCCTGTGAGAAACGGATCGTCCAGCTCAGCGACGGCTCCCGGTTCCCGACCCGGACCCTGGTGTGGACCGCCGGCGTCAAACCGCACCCCCTCCTGGCCGCCACCAAGATGCCGCTCAACGAGCACGGCCGCGTCCTGTGCACCCCCGCGCTCCAGGTGGACGGCGTCGCCCACGCCTGGTCCGCCGGGGACGCGGCCGCCGTCCCCGACCTGACCGCCGGACCGCCCGCCGGACCCGACGAACCCCGCGCCCTGTGCGCCCCCAACGCCCAGCACGCCGTCCGCCAGTCCAAGGTCCTCGCCGAGAACATCGCGGCGTCGGTACGCGGCGGCCCGATCGTCGACTACGCGCACAAATACGTCGGCTCGGTGGCCTCCCTCGGCCTGCACAAGGGCGTCGCGCACCTCTACGGGCGCAAGCTGAAGGGCTACCCGGCGTGGTTCATGCACCGCGCCTACCACCTCAGCCGGGTGCCGACCTTCAACCGCAAGGCCCGGGTGCTCGCCGAATGGACCCTCGCGGGCCTGTTCAAACGCGAGATCGTGTCGCTCGGCTCGCTGGAGAACCCGCGCGCCGAGTTCGAACTCGCCGCGGGAACCGGACGGCACAACGAAGCCAGCTGACGCGCCGTACGGCCACACGAGTTGACGCGCCGTCGGCCCAGGACCGGCCGGAGGTTCCGGAGCGCGGAACTCCACAGCGGCACCCCGTCGTCTGACGGATGTCCGTCCGGTCGGCCACACTGGACGTGTGACCATGGGTGGGCTCGTATCTGCAAAGAGTGACAATCACGAGGATTCAGGACGTTTGCTGCATTCCGCAAAAGGGCGCCGAGAGTGTCCCCAGCCGACCGTCTACCGGCCCCCGGCCGGGCGGTCCCGCCATGCCGACGGCCCGATCCCGCGCGACGACGCGAAGTAAGAGGTACCCCTCCGTGATCTTCACGCGCTGGAGCGCCAGACTCCCCGGCACACAGCGGCGCGCCGCCGCCCGGTCCGACCGCGCCGCACCCCGCCCCGCGCCCGGCACGCCGGCCGTCCCGCCCACCGCGGCCCCGGCGCCGTCCGCCGCGCCCGCGGCCGACGGCGTCCCGCCCGCCCCCACGGCCGCCGCCACCACCGGCTCCGTCCCCGCCGCCCGCGCCGAGCGCCCCGATCCGGCCCCCTCCCAGGACCGCGTCCCCGCGACCCTGCCGCCCACCGTCGACGCCCTGTCCGTCCACGACATCCTGGGCACCATCCCCGCCCTGGTCGCCGTCGTCTACGGCCCCGAGCACCGCCTCGCCTACGTCAACGGCGCCTACGCCGCCGTCTTCGGCCCGCGCCCGGCCGGCCACACCGCCCGCGAAGCCCTCCCCGAACTCGACGCCCTCGGCCTGCTCCCCCTGATGGACCAGGTCCTGCGCAGCGGCAAACCACGCACCGTCAAGTCCCGCAAGGTCCCCGGCGGCGCCGGCGGCGACCGCACCCGCGACGGCTACTACACCTTCACCTGCACCCCGATCGAGGTCGCCGCGAGCGGCCCGGCCCCCGACCCCGAGGTCGCCTGCGTCGCCCCGCACAAGGGCGTCCTCGTCTTCGGCGCCGAGGTCACCGACCAGATCGAGTCCGCCGAGCGGCTGCGCGCCAGCGAGGCCCGCCAGCGCGAGGCCGCGGTCACCCTCCAGCGCTCCCTGCTGCCCCAGGAACTGGAGCAGCCCGACGACCTCCGCGTCGCCGCCACCTACCAGCCGGGCGGCACGGACGCCGCGGTCGGCGGCGACTGGTACGACGTCATCACCCTCGGCGCCGGCCGCACGGCCCTGGTCATCGGCGACGTCATGGGCCGCGGGGTGCGCGCCGCCGCCGTCATGGGCCAGCTGCGCACCGCGGTCCGCGCCTACGCCCGCCTCGACCTTCCGCCGCACGAGGTCCTGCAGCTCCTGGACGGCCTGGCCGCCGAGATCGACGCCAGCCAGATCGCCACCTGCGTCTACGCCGTCCACGACCCCAACGAGGGCCGCCTGGTCTACGCCTCGGCCGGCCATCTGCCCATCCTCGTCCGCGACCAGGACGGCACGGTCCGCCGCGCCGCCGAACCGACCGGCCCGCCCCTGGGCACCGGCGGCTGGCTGCACACCTCCGGCTCCGTCCCCCTGGGCCCCGGCAGCAGCGCCGTCCTCTACACCGACGGCCTGGTGGAGCGCCGCGACAAGGACATCGACCACGGTGTCGAGGCCTTGGAGCGCGCCTTCGCGGGCGCGGCCGGCGCCCCCGACATCGTCTGCGACCGGCTGCTGCGCTCCCTGGGCATCACGGCCACCCACGACGACGACGTCGCCATCCTCGTCCTCCAGCACCCCGCCCGCACCGGCCATGACGCCGAGCTCTTCCACAACGCCGCCCTGGAACTCCACGGCGGCACCGAAGCAGCCCCGCGCGCCCGCGCCTTCGCCTCCGGCGTCCTCGCCTCCTGGCGCTTCTCACCCGAGCTGCACGACCTCGGCGTGCTGGCCGCCAGCGAGCTGGTCGCCAACTCCCTCCAGCACGGCACCCCGCCGATGCGCCTGCGCCTGCGCCGTACGGACCGCCGGCTGATCGTCGAGGTCACCGACGGCGACGACCACCTCCCGCGCCGCCGCCGCGCCGAGCCCGTCGACGAGGCCGGCCGGGGCATCTCCATCGTCGCCACCATCGCCTCGTCCTGGGGCTCCCGTCGCACCCCGGGCGGCGGCAAGGCCGTCTGGTGTGAATTCGCGCTGCCCCGCGGCTAGCCGTACGACAGAGCGGCCCCGGCACCAGTCCGAGAGGACCGGTGCCGGGGCCGCTGCGTCGTCAGCCGGCTCAGGTCCCGCAGGGCACCGCCGCCGGCTCGGCCGGCACCCGCGCCGCGGGCACCGCCGCCACCGCACGGTGCGGATTGTCCTGCGCCGGCCGCAGCAACCGCCCCAGCCACAGCGACAGCCCGGTGATCCCCAGCGCGCAGAGCACCAGCATCCCGATGTACGCCGCGTACATCCCGTGTCCCACCATCAGCGCGCCCACCGCCGGGCCGACCGCCAGCGCCAGCTGTTTGACCAGCGCGAACGCCGAGTTGTACTGGCCGATCAGCGAGGCCGGCGCCAGATCGGCCACCAGCGGTGCCACCGTCGGCGACAGCATCGACTCACCTATGCCGAAGAGCGCGTACGTCGAGATCAGCAGCACCGTCGCCACCATCTGCGCGCCGTGTACCAGCCCCGACAGCCCCGCGGCGAGCCACGCCACCGTCCAGACCACCCCGACCAGCGCCATCACCCGGCTGCGGCGCCGCCCCTCGACCAGCTTGAGCACCACGAACTGCGCCGCCACGATCGCCGCCGTATTGGCCGCGAGTGCGATGCCCAGGCTCGACGGCGCGATCCGGGTGACCTCGGTGGCGTACGCCGCCAGCCCCGACTCGAACTGCCCGTAGCAGGCGAAGAACAGCACGAACCCCAGCACGCACAGCCACACCATCCGCCGGTCGGCGAACAGGGCCCGCCATGCACCCTTGGCCCGCTCCTCGGTCGGCACCGCGTCCTCGACCTTCGGCCCCCGCGGCAGCCGTACGGTCGCCACCGCCGCGCCGAGCACCAGGAACATCACGGCCTCGATGGCGAACAGCCGCACAAAGCTCGACGCGTGCGTCTCGTCGACCAGCAGCCCGCCGACCAGCCCACCGACGCCCAGCCCCAGGTTGTTCAGGAAGAACTGGGTGGCGAACGCCCGTGACCTGGTCAGCGTCGTCGAGGACCACACGATCATCGTCGCGAGCGCCGGCTGGATCACCGCGATGCCGGCCCCGAGCGCGATCGCCGACGCGATGACCAGCGGCTCGGTCGCGGACAGCCCCAGCCCCAGGGAACCGGCCGCGGCGGAGACCGTACCGGCGAGGGCCACCGGCAGTGGTCCGCGCCGGTCGATCGCCCGACCGGTCAGCGGCAGGACGACCAGTGCGGCCACCGCCAGCATCGCCAGCACCACACCGGCCGTACTCGGCCCGAGATCCCGCACCTTCGCCACGTAGACGTACAGATACGGAACGGTGAAGCCGTTCCCGAACGCGCTCAGCGCGTTCCCGAGCTGGATTCGGCGCAACGCGGCGCCCATCGCGGTGGTCACACTCACCTACCTAGGTCAGGTCGTCAGAAGAACAGGGGGAGAACCACGGAGCCGGGACAGGCACCAGGGCGAGACGGTCCGAGCCCGGACAGTCTCACCCTGAAGACTTCAACTCTAAAGTTCGAAGTTAAAGAGTACACGGTGAAGAACTTCAACGCCAATGACTTCCATGCCATACTGCGCCGCATGCCTGAGCCCTCCGATGCGGCCGCCGACGCCGAGCCGAGCCTCGAGGAACAGATCGCCGCCTACCAGCGCGAATTCCAGGACCTCGACCCCCAGGTGGAGCAGGTCGTCTCCGCACTCCAGCGCCTCAACCGGCGGATGAACGTCGCCTACGGACGGCAGACCGCCACGCTCGGCATGAGCAACGCCGAATGGGAGGTCCTCAAGGCCCTCGTCGTCTCCGGCGCCCCCTACCAACTGGGCCCCGGAGAACTCGCCAAACGCCTCGGCCTCACGCCGGCGGCCATGACCCACCGCATCGACCGCATGGCGAGCGAGGGCCTGGTCACCCGGGAGCGCGACGAGACCAACCGCGTCCGCGTCATCGTCGAGCTGACCCACGAAGGACGCGAGAAGTGGCTCGAGGCGATGCGCCTCGCCTCGGTCTTCGAGGAGGACCTCCTCCAGGACCTCTCCGGCACGGAACGCCAGCTCCTCGGCCAGGTACTGACCCGCCTTCTGCGCCGCGTCGAGGACGCCCAGCCGGACGCCGACGGGCGCCTGAGCGACCTCGACTGACGCGAGTTGACACGGCCTGACCCCATCCGTAGTGTTCTCCGAGTTGCCACGGAGCCGACGGCCCCGGGCAGCCATCCCGCCGCTTCGCGGCACACCACTACTGCACGGCCCCTCACCGGGAACGATTTCGGCATGCCGAAATTCGCACCGTGACGTGATTATGCGTCAACGAGGAATTCCGCTAACGTAGTGATCACGCCGAAAGGCGCGGCAGCACAAATAGCCGCACCCCGGCGGAACCCCTTCCGACAGGGAATCGGAAACGAATTCGGACCGGCAACGGAACGAAATCGGATCTGCTAGAGTCGGAAAGGCCGAAAAGCGAAAGCGAAGCGGCCGCCCCGCTCCGACAGGGGCCAGAGACGGAAACGGATCTGGTAGAGTCGGAAACGCGAAGAAGCCGAAAGGCGGAAACGCACCGGCGAAAATCGGGCCCGCAAGGATCTGATAGAGTCGGAAACGCAAGACCGAAGGGAAGCGCCCGGAGAGCCTGGTGAAACAGGCACAAAGGAAGCGTCCGTTCCTTGAGAACTCAACAGCGTGCCAAAAGTCAACGCCAGATATGTTGATACCCCGTCCACCGGAGACACTCCGGAGGATGAGGTTCCTTTGAAAAGCCCACCACGGCCCAAGCGGTCGGGGTGGCACACACAGCGAGGACGCTGTGAACCACGGACCTATTCCGTTCGTGGTTCCGCTCTCGTGTGTGTTTCACCGGAGTACCGGTAAACATTCACGGAGAGTTTGATCCTGGCTCAGGACGAACGCTGGCGGCGTGCTTAACACATGCAAGTCGAACGATGAACCTCCTTCGGGAGGGGATTAGTGGCGAACGGGTGAGTAACACGTGGGCAATCTGCCCTTCACTCTGGGACAAGCCCTGGAAACGGGGTCTAATACCG
>NZ_JBICVV010000011.1:218533-251204 GCF_043199295.1 Streptomyces sp. NPDC048612 | reverse complement strand
CTGCCCGGCGAAACCCTGAGGTGTCGGCGCACCTCCGGACTGCCAGCTCGGCGGACGCTCGCTGATCGGACTGGGAATTGTCAGACAGCCCCTAGTACTGCAACCACATGTGCGGGTCATGGCCTCGTCGTTGGTAGTGGCAGCGGCGGGCTCGGGCTTGGCTGCGGCGTCGGAAGTGTGACCAGTGCAGGCGGTGTTCGTTGGGGTGGCAGCGGGGCGTGACGACGACGTGTCCGATCAGTCGGCGGATCTCCGGGACGCTGAGGGGTATGAGCTCTTGCTCGTCGTCTTCGCTGCCCCTTTTGCGGCTCTGCGGCGCGGGTGGCGGTGAGGTAGGCGAGGGCGGCCATCGCGAGGGTGATGTGCCGGTACCAGGCCCGGTAGAGACGGACTTGGTAGTGGTCCAGGCCGCATTCGCCCTTGGCGATCTGGAAGCATTCCTCCACCTGCCACCGTGCGCCGGCGGTCCTGACCAGGTCTTTCAACCGGGAGGTGACGGGGCCGTAGCAGACGTGGTAGGCGATCTCGGTGGGGTCGCTGATGCTGCGGCGGGCCAGGACCCAGTGCCCGAAGCCGTTCTCCCAGACCGGACGGATCTCAATCCGGGCCCAGTCGTAGAACCTGTGGCCGTGCGCGCCCGCACCGGCGGAGACCCGTTTCCATGCCTGCCTGGGCAGGTTGGTGACCAGGACACGTACCTCGGCGTCGGTGCGGTCGGTGGTAGTCACGGTGTCGTTGACTTTGGTGGCCAGCACGTAGGCGACATGTCGTTCCTCCAGCCAGGTCCGTACGTGCTTGACCTGGCCGTATGCCTCATCCGCGGTGACCCAGGCGAAGGGGACACGGGCGTCGATGGCGCGTTGCAGCATCCACTTGAAGTGCTCGATCTTCGTGGCGAAGGGCACCTCGTCGCCGATCCCGGCCGCTCTGCACCGCTCGCGGTCATTGGTCCAGGAGACGGGGATGTACAGCTCCCGGTCGAGCAACGCCCGGCCCTTCGCGGAGGCATAGGCCAGGAACGTGCCGATCTGGCAATTTTCTGTGCGGCCGGCTGTTCCGGAGTACTGCCGCTGAACGCCGGCCGACTTGACGCCCTTCTTCAGGAAGCCGGCGTCGTCCCCGATCAGAATCGCGTCCTTGGTGCCGATCGTCTCGACGACGAAGTCGCGCACGTCGTCACGGACGGCGTTCTCGTCCCAGTCGGCGAAGTTCAGCAGCCGTTGGAAACCGTCCGGGCGACGCTGGCCAGCCTGCTCGGCCAGCGTCCACCCGTTCTTTTCTCCAGCGGTGCGAGCAGCGTACTCAGGTAGTCCAGCGCTCGCTCACGCGGCTCCGACCTGCCAAAACGACCCGAGAACCGGCTATGGAGTCCGGCTATCCCCTCAGGCCAGTCCTCGATCTGCGCGACCGTCAACGATTCATCACACAGTCAGCCCAACGACCAAGGCGAAGCCCCGTCACGCCACATGCGGTTGCAGTACTAGGTGGCGAGTCCTCTGCCACCCATACGAAGTGCTACCGCTGGGCGGAGCATGTCACCAGCCGACCTGCTGCTCCCTTCTTTTGGTCCAGAACGCGGTCGTCGCCCTCCAACAGGAGGCAGTGCGCCACGCCTTTGCCAGTAGGCACGACCTTGAGGCGTGGAGTGTGGCCGCCGTCCTCCTGGGTGCTCCATGTCGCTCCGCTCACCTTGGCCGGCGCGCTTACCGCGCCGTTGAGACCATCGGTGTAGTCGTGCCTGACAGATTGCAGGTTGCCTCCTTCGGTCCAGGCTTTGTACGTCACGGCGGGCCTCTCGGCACCGCAAGCCGTCAGGAGTCCGCAGGCGACAGCCAGCCCCGCCATCGTGGTGATGAGCTTCGTGGCTGCTGGTATGGGGAATGTGGGCATGATGTGGCCTCTCGGTCAGTGAGTTCAGTGGGGTGTGGGGTCGGGGAAGGACCTGTCGCCGAAGAGGACTCGGCTTGCCGCGGCCCGTCCGAACGGTGTGCGTAGCAGGGTGAATCCCGCTGCTGCGGTGGCAGGCGTCCGTACGCGGGCCAACATCCCGCGCAGCATGAGTCGTCCGCGGAAGTGGGGGCGGAGCGCGGCTCCGTCGTAGTGGGTCATGGTGTCCGGATTTCCGGTGCGCAGTGCGTCGTCGAGGACCTCGGCCGCGAGCTGTGACTGCCGTAGGCACGGGTCCAAGCCGCCGGCGGTGAGCGGGGAGACCGCGCCTGCTGCATCCCCCACGAGAAGCCCGTCGGCGCAGCTGATCCGGCGCAGCAGGCCGCCGACGGGGATGGGGCCTCCGCGCCGCTCCACCGTTTCGGGACGTTCGATGCCGGTCAGTCCGGGCGCTGAGGCGCTGAACTGCTCCATCGCACGGCGAAGACCGTCTGGATAGCGGTCGGCGTAGCCTGCGACTCCGACGTGGGCATGTTGCCCGTCGTTGATCACCCAGGCCAGATAGCCGGGGGCGAGTGAGGGGTCGAGTACGCAGTGGAAAGTCGGTGGCTGGTCGCTTCCGGGGAGTTCGAAGACCTCTTCGGCGCCGACGATCATGTGGTGGTTGCGGTCGAGAGCGAGGTCGCGGGCGACTCTTGAGCGGGCCCCGTCGGCGCCGACGATGAAGCGGGCCCGGACCGTGGTCGGTCCGTCGCGACCGGCCAGGTGGAAGGTGTTGCCCTGTCGGCCGGCGTAGCGCGTGCCCAGTGCGATGCGTACGCCGGCGTCGACCGCGGTGGCGGCCGTCGCTTCGTAGAGTGGTGCCATGTCGCCCACCCGGTATTCGTCGCGGGGGCTGGTGAGGCTGACCGGGCGGCGCAGGTCAGGAGGGTAGAGGACGACGCGTCGGATCGGTGGTCCGAGGCAGTCGGGAGGCAGCGGGAAGTCGTCGAGTGTCTTCCGTACGAAGATTCCTGTGGTGCGGATCGCGCCGGCAAGGTTCGTTCGTCGTTCGACCAGGAGCACGTCGTGGCCTTGCCGGGCGAGGAGTATGGCGGTGTTGAGTCCGGCCAGGCCGGCCCCGACCACCAGTACGTCGGCACTCTCTGTGCCCGCGAGGCGGTAAGAGGGGCGTGCTGTCGTCATGTCTGCTCTGTTCCTTGTGGAGTCCGTCATCGGTGTGTGCGGCGCGCGGCAGGCGCCGACCGGCGGCGGGCAGCGCGGCCGGGCCTGTGCCGCGATGAGGTGTGCGGGTGTCGTCGTCAGGTCGCCACTCGGGGGCTTGCTGAAGATCAGGCGGAGCGGGTCGCGCAGCAGGGGTGGTCGAGGGCGTCGTACCTGGTGATCGTGTGCAGGCGGTCGGCTACCGGGACTGCGGTCACCGCGGCGGGGAGCCGGCTGGGAGGGATGCTCCGGATTCGTGCGCGCCCCTGCCTCTGTCCCTGTCCCTGTCCCTGGGGTCACCGGGCGCCCAGCGCAGCAAGTCTCCGGGCTGGCACTCAAGCACCTCGCACAACGCGGCGAGCGTGGTGAAGCGCACCGCCCTGGCGCGGCCGTTCTTGAGCACCGCCAGGTTGGCGGGTGTGATCCCCACGTGGTCCGCCAGATCGCCCACGGACATCTTCCGCTTGGCCAGCATGACGTCGATGTCGACGGCGATCGGCATCAGATCACCTCGGCCAACTCGGCCCCCATCTGCGACGCCTCGACGTCGCGTGCGACGGCTTGTGTGAGCAGCATCCGCAGCACGAGCACGATGAGTGCGTTCCCGAAGATCGCCAGGCTGACCCCGCCCAGCAGGGCCACGACGCCCGGGGGCACGAACTCGCCAGGCGCCAGGACCGCTCCGAGCGCGAGCACCAGGAGTGAGGCCGCCACGAACGCGCCGATCACGAGATGGACGTAGCGAAATGCGGCGTGGGAGAACACGGTTCCGCGTTGCACCATCGTCACCAGCCGCCACACGCAGACCAGGACGACCTGGGCCGTCACGACTCCCAGGACCGTGATCACGAGGACCGGAGTGCGGCGGTCCGCAAGGACGCTCTCCTCCCAAGCGCCTGTCAGCATCGCCACCATCACCGCCTGGGCGAACACCGCCCCGGCGTGCAGTGCCACCATCACGGCGCGAAGCGCGAGCACTGTCAGCTTTCCCAAGGTCGCCCCCTCTATCGAATAACGATAGAAAGCTATCGAATTTCGATAGGGGTGGCAAGTTGGGTCCGTCGGCGGGATGCGCCTGTGCGCCTCCCGAGTTCCTCACGCAGTGAGGCGAGCCGCCTCCAGGGCCCACGTGGAGCGGCTGGAGCACGGCACCGAGGGGCAAACTCGATCCGGCCTCCGCGGCGGGGTCGACGCCCGTCCCACGCGACTCCGGCCGCCGCACGGGCAGTCACGGCGAACGAGGCGGAAGGCGCAACGTCCATTCTTGAAGCGCCAGGTCAGCCCGGTCTTCGTTCGCGGGGCCTAAACCCGGATCAGCCATTTGGCTCACCCGCACCCCGGCAGTCATCCTCCGGTCTGACCTTCGGACCGAGGGATGAGGCCGGGTTACGTTTCCGACCCGTAGCGTCATCGCTACGCGGCGACGGGCGCAACGCGCACCCACACGCGTACACGCCATGCGCCGCGGCGCGCTTGAACCGGAGGGCGGTGAGCGGGCCGTGGGCGCCAGGTCCTAGGTTGACGGGCCATCCGCTCCCGGCCCCGATATGTCTCTCCGCACCCGTCACATGCCGGGCCCGGGGCTCCGGCCTGCGGGGAGGGGCTGTTCCGCCCAGATGACCTTCCCCTCGCGGGTATGTCGGGTGCCCCATTGGCTGGCGAGCTGGGCTACCAGCAGCAGGCCGCGGCCGCCTTCGTCGAATGTGCGGGCACGCCGCAGATGCGGGGCGGTGCTGCTGGCATCGAAAACCTCGCAGATCAGGGTTGTCTGGCGGATCATGCGAAGTCGGATAGGGGCCTTGCCGTAGCGGATGGCGTTTGTCACCAGTTCGCTGACGATGAGTTCTGTGGCGAAGGCCGCGTCATCAAGCCCCCAGATGGCGAGCTGTTCGCGCGCGTAGGTGCGGGCGTCGGAGACGGTCACTGGATCGGAGGGGAGGTCCCACGTCGCGACGTGGTCGGCGCCGAGAGCTCGGCTCCGTGCCAGAAGGAGGGCGACGTCGTCGGAGGGGCGACTGGGCAGCAGTGTGGCCAGCAGCAGGTCGCAGGTGTCCTCCAGCGACGCCGGGGCCTGGTCGAGGGCGTCGCGCAGCTGGGCGATTCCGGCGTCTGCGTCACGGGCACGGCCTTCGATGAGGCCATCGGTGTACAGGGCCAGGAGACTGCCTTCCGGCAGTTCGCACTGGGTTGTCTCAAAGGGAAGCCCGCCGAGGCCCAGGGGCGGGCCGATCGGAAGGTCCGGGAAGTCGACTTTGCGTGCGGTCGAAGCGCTGTCCGTAGTCCCGGGGGCCACCACGACCGGCATGACGTGCCCGGCGCTGGACAGGGACCACAGGCGGGAGATCGGGTCGTAGACCGTATAGAGGCAGGTGGCACTGATCTCGTCCGTGTCTGGTTCCTGCTCGCCCTGGTGGCGAATGACGACGTCGTCCAGGTGGGTGAGGAGTTCGTCGGGTGGCAGGTCGATGTCCGCGAGAGTGCGAACGGCCGTTCGCAGTCGGCCCATGGTGGCTGAGGCATGAAGTCCGCGGCCGATCACATCGCCGACGACGAGGGCAACGCGGGCTCCGGACAGCGGTATCACGTCGTACCAGTCCCCGCCCACCTCCTGGTGGGCTCCGCAGGGCAGGTAGCGGGAGGCCGTCTCGACTGCGGGCAGTTCAGGCACGTGGTGCGGCAGCAGACTGCGTTGCAGGGTGAGCGCGGTGGAACGCTGGTGGGTGTACCGACGGGCGTTGTCGATGTACACCGCTGCTCTGGACGCGATCTCCTGGACCAGCAGCAGGTCGTCGTCACTGTAAGGGGCAGGGGTGCGGTGGCGGACGAACTGTACGAGACCCAAAGTGGTGCCACGGGCACACAACGGCCCTACGAGCAGGGAGTGGAAGCCGTAGGTGCTCGGGAGGCGCCCGTGATCGGGGTGCCCGGTCAACCACGCCGGGGCGTTGGTGGCTGTGAGGCGCAACCGCAAGGGGCTTCCGGTCGCCAGCGCGCGGGCCGGCTCCGAGTCCTGCGGGTAAGTGTGTGTCTCATCTGGTCCGACGACGGATTCCGGGCAACCCTCAAGTACGGACTGTTGGGCGATCCGGCGCAGCGTCGACAGGCCCGGCGAGGGGTCCGTGCCCTCGCCCTGGAGCACGGAGTCGAGCAGGTCGACGGTGACGAGGTCGGCGATGTAGTCGGTGCCGACGCTTGCCAGTTCCTGGGAAGTACGGGTGACGTCGAAGGTGGTTCCGATGCGTACAGTGGCCCCCTTGATGACAGAAAGTCGCCACTGAAGCCGACGCTCCCGCTCTCTTGGTACGCATCTATTACCTGTTTCGCGATGCGGTCGTTGAACTCGAACGCCACCGCACTCAGTTTGATCGCTGCCGCGCTGAGCAGCTCGGGATTCTTCGCGAGCCGTGCCAGCTCTTCGAGCGTCCACTGAAGGGTGCGGGCCAGGCCGATCCGATAGGCATGCAGCATTTCACTGACCCGTCCACCACGCTGAGCGAATCCACGAGCGGACTCGACGGCGGCAGGCGGCGCTCTGATCGCCGTCACATCGAAGCCGTGCTCAAGGACATCCAGCCAACAAGTGAAGTGTTCGGAAAGGCTGAGTGTCAGGGCGGTGTCGTCCCCCTCCCACAGTGAGGGAATCTCGCTGCGGAAGCCCTCGAACAACGCATCGATCAGCTTCTCCGCTCGGGGCTTGAGACTACGAGCGGCGCTACGCAGGAAGGCATCGGCATTCGGCGCCACAATAGAAATATAAAGCCAAGGAGGTGAGTGTGCATTCCTCCCTGGCTATCAGAAGAGTGGCCTTGGTGCCGCGGCCATGCGCGACGGCTCTCGCCAATCAGCCGACTCCTGGGGTGACTTGCTGCGCGACCGCCCGCACATCGGGACGCTTTCTGCAGGCCCGGACGATGGCGATACATACAGACCGGACGGGCCAGGTCGGATAGGCGCCGCGGCCGATGCCTTCGCGGAGGCGGAGAAGGCCATTTCGTTCGTGCTGTCCGATCCGCAGGCGCAGGAGGTGAGGGAATGGCGCGACGCGGCGGAGCCGCAGCTCGGCACGAAGCTGTGCGGCCGCCTCCAGCCCTTCCAGGACCGTGACGAGCAGGCCGTGCGCGAGGGCGACGCCGCCCGACTCACCTGGGTCTGCCCGGGCAGGCACGGCCGGTGGGGACGCATCTGTGTGCTGGACGAGGGTCACGAGACCTCGGAGTAACCGCACCGGGGGCACAGCGAGGGGCATCCGGCTTGCCCGCGCCCAGCTCCAGCGGCCGCACGCCCGGTCTGGCCCACCGGCGCGGAGCATGATGGGTGAGGGCACAAGCACGGTGCTGCGGGCAGTGCGGCCTCGCCCCGGCTCTCCAGGCGGGTCTGCTGAGCTTGCCACGACGACTCTTGGCGTTCGAGATCAGCTGCTGCTGGCGTCGATCAGCCAGTACTGGCCACGGCGGACGGTGCACGGACCACTAGTGCTTTAACAGCACGGCCCCGATCCGGATGCCGGAGTCGGGGCCGCATTGTGTCTGCAAGAGGTTTCCGAGTTGTGCGGTGCCTCCCTGGATAAACTACCGAAACGCCAGGGAAAAGACGAGGTTTATGAGTTGACTCGCAGCGGTGCTGACGGCATTCGTGATGGTGCTCGTGTAGCTGGCGCCATCGCTACATCCCACCTGGCCTTGCTGATTCGTCGAAGCCACCTGGCTATCACTGGTCTGCTCGAAACCGGACGATGAATCGCAGCTCGTGCCGTACATGTTGTAGGTGGCGTTCGCGTGAACACCTCCGAGGGTGTATACGGCCGTGATCTTGTCGTTCCCGGCGTTGGCGTACGAACCCTCGTCGCCGTCCGAGAATGCGTAGGCACCCATGTTGTAGCCGGTGTACCTGCGCAGCGTTACCGTTGCGACTATCTTGCCCGCCGGGAGGGTTGCCGTCCTGCACTGTTGGACCGGGAAGGATTCGATGGCGTGATGCCCCGTGGTCACGGTGTCGTCGGCGGGGTTCTCCTTGATTTGGTAGTCGATGGTTGCCCTGGCCGCGTAACCTCCCCAGTTGCAGACGGTGATCTTGTTGCTGCCCAGATCGATCGCAGCGCCGTTCGTCAGGTTGGGCAGCTTTGCGCCGTCGGCAGTGGCGATGGACCACTGCTGCTTCGTGCTGCCGCCGTCGCAGGTGCTCACGCCCACCGGGGTCCCGCTACTCACCTCTCCTGTGGGGGCGATGCACATGTTGTCCCCGACATGGCGGATCAGAAAGTAGTTCGCCCCGTCGCTCGCCGGCTGCAGAGTCCACGTTCCGGACGTCGGGCACGGCTGCTCGTTGAACAGTCCATTGGACGGCTCCGCGAGACAAACAGTGGTCCCTTCATCGGTGAGCTTCAGGTTGAACGATCCGTCGGAGGTCGGGGCAAGGGTGAACTGTTGACTCGACGCGGTGTTTGACGATCCCAGCTGTTCTGTTGCGGCAGGTCCAAGCTGGAGGGAGTTCGGCCCGTTCTGGTGACACGGAGGGAATCCAGAGCCATCTGGGACCCCGCCGTCAGACCATGGCTCCGCATGTTCAGGGTTTTCGCACAGCATCGGGGCGATGTGCTTAAAGCTCAGGCCGCTGTTGTCCCTTGGGCTGATGGAAACGTAGAGGTCGCTCGTTCCGCTGTCCGCGTGAGCGATGGTGGGGGTGATCGGGGCGATAACGGTCACCAGAGCGGCGAAAAGTGCGGCCAGTATTCTGGAGGTCGCACGCGCTGGAAGGCAGCGTTGACTGAGTGCGGGCATAATCCTTGCCTTTGCCTCACGGGATGAACGAAGGGGGTAATGCGGGAATCGTCTGAGGCGTTTCCGTTCCAGCAGAGCCGTTCACGCACCATTGGGTCCCGGGTGGGGCGGACCCACTTTGCTCGGGTGCCCAGGTGAGTGGCGCTGCGGAGGTGCTGCCACGGCTTCTGCGCCGGTGAGCGCAAGGGACCGTGGAGGGTCTTTCCAGGATCTCCGGGCATAGACCGCAGGTCAGCAGGCAGAATGTAACGCTGCGGCACTCATGCGCACCACCGTAGGAATACTCGATCTATACCCGCGTCCCGCCTTTCTGGGCCCGGGGGGGGGGCGGTCGGGCAGATACCGCCGGCGTCGATCAGCCAGTACGGACCGTTGCTGCTGATGCCCCTGCGCGGCGCGAGCAGGTCGACGGTATAGCTCCCGCCGGAAGCTCAAGGGAGGGAGCAGTGCGGTGATCGCGGCGCGGGTGTGGCCTGCGAGGCCGCGCGGGCCGCGCGCCAGTCCCCACCGGTCGGCCGCGCCTCCTCCCGCAGCCACATCGGCCGGCGGTGATCGGCTGACAACTGGCACTGACGGATGGCGCTCACCTGTTGCTCCAGAACTCGTGCCTGCATCCCGCGCCGGCCGGGCGGGGTGCAGGCCAGGGCGGCTTGGGTCAGCCGCGGTAGCTCTCTTGGCGGGCGAAGTCGGATATCTCGACGGCTTCGAAGGCTTCGGTGTAGCGCAGGGGGCGGACGGTGTCGACGTTCCAGACGTAGAACGGCAGCCGGGTGCGCGGGTTGGCATGGCGGACCTGGTCGGGGCCGTGGTTCATGCCGGCCGGTGTGACGCTCGCCAGCCCCGCCGGCGGCCCGGCCTGGTCGCCGTCGCCGGTGCCGAGGAAGACGAACAACTCGTCGTAGTCGACGTTGCGATGGGCCGGCTGCGCCTTGTCCGCGTCGTCCGCGGTCTGGGTGGGCCGGGGGGCCATGGTGACGAACCAGTTCTGCCCGGCCTGGAAGGTGGCGTGTGCCACCGGCGGTATTTCGAGGCGTTCGCAGGAGAGCGGGCGGAGGTCTGCCAGGCGCAGCCGGAAGGGGGCCAGGGTGCCGGTCCAGCCTTCCACGTCGGCGGGGTCGAAGGCGTAGAAGATAGACGACAGTTCGCCCGCGCGCTTGACGAGCACCTCCCACTCGCCGGCCGGACTCTGCGCGGAGGGCACGGTGATGCCGGCGTCGAGCCGGGGGACGTCGAGGACGCCGCGGTCGAAGGGCAGGAAGTGCCCCAGCAGCCCCCGCTCGGGGAGCGTGATCGGCTCCCGCGTCTCCACCACGTAGGTGACATGCTGCTCGGCGCCGGGGTCGGGGACGATTCGGTAGTTGGTGCCCTTGGGGATCACCAGGTACTCCAGCGGCCCGTACGCGAGGGTGCCGTAGTCGGTGACGAGGGCGCCGCTGCCCGACTGGACCAGCAACAGGGTGTCGCCGTCGGTGTTGCGGAAGTAGTACGGCATCGGCGCGGTCCGCTTCGACACCGAGACCGTGATGTCCTCGTTGAACATCAGCGGCGTCGGCAGGGCCCGCTCGTCATGTTCGTCGGCGGCGGGAACGTCGGTGAGCCGGATGCCCCGCGGCCGGATCGGGCCCTCCACCCGCAGCCAGTCCGTGGTCGGGTGGGCGTGGTAGAGCTGAGAGACATCGCCCTCGAACCCCTGACGGCCGTGGTGCTCCTCAAAAGTGCCCTCCGGCACCCGGGCATGGGCCTGGCGGGAGATCCGGCCCTGAACATGCTTCGCGAACATAAAGCGACTCCTCCTTGGGCGCCCGGCAAACGCCAAGTGCCCCATCTGGTAGGCGAGTTAGAGGTAGGCGTGGCGTGGCGGCCGGGCCGGAGACGGGCCCCGCCCTGCCACACCCGTGCCAGGCGTGGCGGCGACGCAGCCCCGACCGCGCACCGCATCTCGCGGGGCCGGTGGGTATGCGCGGCCACTGGCTAGCCACGTCACCAGCCTTTGATGCAGCGATCAACTGCTGGACGACTCCTTTGGTTTGCGCCCCGCTGGCGCCTTTCACTCCACGAGTCAACAACCACAGCGTGCCGCCGGTCCAACACCGTTCAACGGACACGTGACAGCCTCAGACTGTTACGGTGAGGGTTTGTGGACCTCGACCTGCGCCAGGTGCGCTACGCCGTCACCCTCGCCGACGAACTCCACTTCGGCCGGGCCGCGGACCGGCTCACCATCGCCCAGCAGACCCTCTCCGCCCAGATCAGAACCCTGGAGAAGCGACTCGGCGTCCCGCTGTTCACCCGCGACCGCCGCCACGTCGCCCTCACCCCCGCCGGCGAGACCTTCGCCGAACGCGGCCGACGCCTCCTCGTCGACGCCGAGCGCCTGGTCAACGAGATCACCCACATCTGCACACCCCTGCGCATCGATGTCGTCGCCGAGGGCCTTCCCTCCACGCTCCTCGTTCATCACCTGCGCACCCAGGCCCCCGACCTGCCGTTCGAGGTGCTCCAGAGCCACGGCCTGGCCGCAGCACTGCCCCGCCTCCTCGCCGGCGACCTCGACGTCGCCTTCGGCCGCCCCTTCGGCCTCGGCTGCCCCCTCGGAGCCGCCCTCGCCACCATGCCCGTGGGCCTGGACCCCATCGGCGTCATCATCCCCGCCGACCACCCCCTCGCCGACCGGGACGAGGTCCCCCTCGCCGCTCTCGCCGATCACCCGCTCCTGATTCACTCAGCGGACGAGTCCGCCGAGTGGCACGACTGGGCCGATCAGGCGGTCGCTGCCTTCGGCCTGAAGGTGGCGACACACGTACGCGGTCACGGCCGCACCTCCGCTCTGGCCGCCGTCCAAGCCCTCCGCCACCCGGCCTTCGGCCGCACCTCCACGCACCTCCCCGACGACCTCACCGCCCGGCCCCTGACCGACCCCGTCCCGCTCTACCCCTGGCACGCCGTCTGGAACACCACCACCGCGCACCCCGCCCTCAACCGCGCCCTGGAACTCATCCACACCTACGCCCGGACCCACCACTGGCACCGTCCCCCGAGCACCAACTGGTGGCTCCCGAAACCCGATCGCGTGGGACCTGAGAGTCGACTCCACGGTCTGTCGCAACCATGAGCATGCGGCTGGGGCTCGCAAGCAGGGGCCGACAGGCTTTGTCGTCGGTTCAGGGCGTGGCGGGTGGTGGGCGCCTATGTCGACCGGACCGCCAGATGAACGGCGGTCTCCATGAATGCAGTTCGCCCTTTTGATATCCGCTCCTTGAGATTGGCTTCGCTGAGAACGGGAAGTGCCCAATGGGACCGCATCCAGTCTCCATGTCGCTTTCGTACATTCTTCCGGTCGTCATTCTCTGGGTACTTGGGAACTTTCGTGATTCCCGGTGGATTCCAGGAATTCTGCTGGTGACGGCGAGACGTCAGCGGATAGGATGTCGCGCGCTGCTCGCGATGGCGGTCGGTGAGGTGTCGGGGTCGGCGGTGGGGGCGAGGGCGCCGTGATGGAGTTGCGAGAACATGCAATCCAGATTCGTCCTGCCCAAGGTCCTGAACGTGCGTTCGCTTTTTCAGGCCTGCGACGCTTACCGCGCGCCTGCAATATCCTCAAGCGATCACCACAAAGCGGTCCACGCAGCAGCGTGGACCCTCTTTCTTTTCTGTGGCGTTCGCGCCGGAGTCCGCATCCATGGCCACGAAGCGGACGTGCAGCGAGAAGCAGGTGCTTCGTTTTCCTGACAAGAAAAGTGTGGAGTGTGATGCCATGAACCGAGTCGGCAGAGACTCTCGCCGGTCGGCCCGGAGGTTTGTGGAGCCGCTGGTGCGCATAGGGTTATCCGTTCTCTTGCTGGCCGGCGGCGTCGTGGGAGCGACGACCGGCCCGGCCGCCGCTTCGACCGCCGACGGCACGCTGACGGTTCAGGTGCTGCGCGACTTCTTCGGCACCGGCGTGCTCAACACGACGATGGACGTCCCACAGCGGGGCATGAAGGTGGAGATCTCCGATCCCGCTGGGCACGAGGTCACCGGCGTCACGGATGCCACCGGAAAGGTCGTGGTGCCGCGGTCGGCCGTGTTGAGCGGCGGCCAATACCGCGTCGACGTCAGCATCCCGGCCCCGTACAGCGACTACCTGCGGGCGGCTCCTGCCTCGACGGCGGACAACCACTTCGACAGCTTCACGTCGTTCGTGGATGTGTCGGACGGAAAGAACGCCTCGGTGGTGACGGGGGTGTGGGACCCGGCCGACTACGCGCTCCCGGACTCGCGGTACTTCGTACCGGTCCACAACGGCGCCAACGGGACCGACAACCGGGCCTTGGTGGCCTTCGGGACGAAGACCCGGGGCACATGTCCCGCAGATGTGGCGTGCCCGGCCACGCTGGCCACGCAGGACCAGGTGGGCACGACGTTCGCGTTGGCCTACGACACGCACCGGAGCCGGCTGTTCCAGAGCGCGTTCGCCCGCCGGTACGCCCCGTACGGGCCGCAGGGTGGGGGCGCGATCTACACGGTGCCGGTCAGCGGCTCGGGTGCGCCGGAGCTGTTCGCGCGGGTGCCGGACGCCGCGGTGACGCGGCACGACACCGCCAACATGATCAAGGATTCCGGGTTCACCGACGCACCGGGCAAGGAGAGCATCGGTGGCCTGGCCCTGTCGGAGGACGGCTCCACGCTGTATGCGGTGAACCTGCGGACCCGCAGCCTGGTGAGCTTCGACGCGACAGGGGCCACCGCCGCGGCGCCCGAGTCGACGGTTCCGATCCCGGACCCGGGGTGCGCGAGCCCCGATGACTGGCGGCCGTTCGGTCTCCAGGTTCACAACAACACGCTGTACGTCGGCGGTGTGTGCAGCGCGGAGAGCACGCAGCAGCGCGCGGACCTGAAAGCCTTCGTCTCCACCTACGACGGCAAGCGGTTCACCACGGTGCTGAGCCACCCGCTCACGGACAAACGCGGCAGCGTCTTCGGTTCCGGCGACAAGGCCACCCACTGGAACCCGTGGAACACCAGCCTGGACACGTGGGACGACCGGAAGGCGGGGGGCGTCTTCATTGATCCACAGCCTGAGCTGGCTTCCCTCGCTTTCGCCCGGGACGGCTCGATGATCCTGGGTTTCCGCGACCGGTTCATGGACGTGCTCAGTTGGGGAGGGCTGGACCCTCGCCCGGGGAACGACACGGCGGAAAACGCCATGTCCGGTGGTGACATCACCATGGTCTGCGCCACTCCCACCGGTGAATACGAGTGGGAAGGCACCGGGAGCTGCCCCAACCACGCCACCTCCGCCAACAATGGCGGCCAGCCCGCCGATGTCGTCGAATACTTCCCGGGCGACTTCTACGCCAACGCGCACCAGGAGACCGCGCTGGGGTCGGTGGCCTATATCCCGCAGCAGCAGTGGGTCGTCAGCACGGAGTTCGACCCGGTCGTCAACGTCGCGACCTCAGGGACCGGTTATCACGACATCACGACCGGTCAGGGCCCGGGCAACAACCCGACCGCCAACGGGTTCCAGTTCGTCAGCCGGGAACAAGGCGGGTTCGGCAAGGCCGGTGGGCTCGGTGGCATCGCCTACGCGGCCGCGAACGCGCCGATCCAGATCGGCAACGTCGTGTGGTTCGACGGCGACCACAACGGGATTCAGGACCCGGGGCATGTGCTGCTGCCGGGGGCGACGATCAACCTGCTGGACGCGGACGGCAAACAGGTCGCCACGACCAGGACCAATGCCGCCGGTGAGTACTACTTCGGTGGTGTCGGCGCTGAGTACCAACTCGCACCAGGTGCGAAGTACACGGTTCAGTTCGACGTGTGCACCGCAGATACCGGCAAGGTGCCCGGCCGGCCCTCGGCGGACGAGCTGCGGTTCACGCTCCCGCGAGCCGGTGCCAGCCGTGCGCACGACTCCAATGTGACACCACCGACCACCGGGCGGCTGTGCAACGGCCACGCGTCTGTCACGGCGCCGGACAAGCCGGGCGGCGTCGACCACACGATCGACGCCGGTGTGTACATCCCGAAGGCCACGCCGACTCCGACACCTACTGAGACACCTACCCAGACGCCGACTCCGACTCCGACACCTACCGAGACGCCGACTTCGACGCCCACCGAGGCGCCGACTTCGACGTCGACTTCGGCCCCGACCTCGACCTCGACGCCGAGTTCGCCACCGGCCGCGACACCGCCGCCACCCGCGCCGCCTGCCCACCGCCCGGCCCCTGCCGGTGGGCGCAGGGGTTCGATGGCACACACCGGAATGTCCGGACTGCCACAGATGATCGCCCTGGTCGGTCTGCTGGTGGGTGCGGGCCTGGTCATCGTGATCAGGAGCCGGAAGCACCGCGCCCAGAAACACTGAACGAACCGAACACAGTGATCTGCCTGCCCGCGGTCCGGATGACGCGGGCAGGCGGATCACGTCCCGGCCGGTCCACGAGGGCCGGCCTTGGCGTCGCCTGTCACTGGGCTGCCGAGTGCCTCCGCGACCGTGCGGCGGCCGAGCAGTGCGGTGATCGAGAGGGTGGATCAGAAGAGTGTCAGCGTCGAGCCGTGTACAGCGCGGGAGACTCCAGCAAGCTCTACCGGGCCGTGCGGCTGACCGGCGCCGATGGCTGCGGCCACGCCGCGCGGCAGCCGTCATCGGCGTGGCGGCCGTCGCGGTGGCCGCGTTCCTGGTCGCCGACGGCGGCTCCGGTCCCAGCGGTCCGCGCGCACTGACTTCGGACGAGGTGAACCGGCTGGCGATCACGCGGTTCCGTAACTACCAGGCGCACGGCCGCGCGGTGACGATCACCGTGCCCGGCACCGCCGGCAGGCTGATCATCACCGGGTCCGTCGACTACCAAGGCAAGCGCGGCTACGGCGTGGTGCACGGCACCGGGCGCGACACAGCCAGCGACGGCCTGATCGGGTGGACGGCCACCTCGGTGTCTGTCCACCCGATGGCGAACGCCCCGGCGCACGCACCCGCGTCGCCGCCCCGCTCGGCCTGGCACAGCCGTCCGCTGCTGTCCTCCGGTAGCGCGCTGGACAGTTCGCTGACCATCGCGCTCAAGCTCGGCAGCGACCGGCCGGACAATGCCCAACTGCTGCCGCAGAACGGCGCCGCCTGGTGGGGACGAGACCAGGTGGACGGGCATCCGGTGGACGTCATGACCGGGCCGTCCTCCCCTGACCGCTCCGGTACGGCGGGCAACGTGCGTTACTGGGTCGGCTCGGACGGCACCATGTACCGGGTCCGCGTCAGCGTGGCTTCCGAGTCGCAGCCGGTGCTTATCGATTTCGACACCCAGGAGTACGTTCCGGTCAAACCGGTACCCGGAGCCACCCCGGCCCGGTAGCCGCTGCTCAGGACGTCTGCACCCGCGCGTGCGCGGCGAGCAGGGACGCTGACGGCAGTGGGATGCCTGCCGTCTTCGGCAGGGCCGGAACGGCCGGGACGGTGGTGGCGCCCGTAGTGGCGGCGTGGGGGAACTGCGGCTGTGGACCCGGCGCTGCGACCTCGGTGAACGGGATGCCGCCTGGCGCCGTCGGCATCGCCCACTTACCGGCCGGCGAGGGCGACTTGGCCCGCAGTGGACAGGACTCGGTGGTCGCGAGCCGGGCGGGCACGGTGGTGCGCATATTGTTGCCTCGCAGGCAGTTGCCCCGTCCCCGTGTGGCGGTGGGGAACGTCCAGCCGACGTCGATGCCGTTGCGGGTGAACGTGTTGTCCACGATCTGGTTGCCGACCGGAGGCACGTCGGCGGTTGCGGTGATCACCAGCCCGGCGTTGCTGTTGTCGGCGATG
Source organism: Streptomyces sp. NPDC048612 (assembly GCF_043199295.1). Classification (NCBI taxonomy): domain Bacteria; kingdom Bacillati; phylum Actinomycetota; class Actinomycetes; order Kitasatosporales; family Streptomycetaceae; genus Streptomyces; species Streptomyces sp. NPDC048612. The sequence continues at coordinate 234,551 of NZ_JBICVV010000011.1, read as the reverse complement.
CGGTTGCGGAGGAATTCGTTGTCGCTGCCGCCGTCGATCCCGATGCCGGTGCCCCACCCGCCGTCGGCCTGCTCCGGGGTGGCCCGCTGCTGGTTGGCAGCGATCAGATTGCCGGCGATGAGGGCGCCCCGCTGTGGGAGCAGCTTCTCCTGGTGGTCGGAGTCGGTGGTCAGGCCGACTCGGTTGCCGACCAGGCGGTTGCCGACCACGTACATGTCCTCGCTGGCGTTGGTGCCTTCGTAACCGATCGCGTTGAGTTCGGCGATGTTGTCCCGCACCACGATGCGACAGGGCTTGCACTGTCCGACGTAGATCCCCGAGTCGGCCCCGCCGGACGCGTACGAGCGCTCGATGACACCGTTCTGTGCGGAGAACGCGTAGATGCCGTACAGGCCGTTGCGGGTCGCGGTCACGTGGGAGACCAGGAACGACTTGAGGAAGGTGACCGGCTCATCGCCGGTGTCGTAGCCCCCGGAACGCCCCGGTAGCCCGGCGACCGCTTTCGCCGAACCGGTCACCAGGACCCCGTTCTGCGTGTTGTTCTGCACGGTCAGGTTCTCCACGGCCACCCCGGGCGCGGTGACGACAATGCCGTTCGGTTGCTGCAACCGCCCGTCGATGACGACCTTGTCCCGGGACTCACCACGCAGAGTGACCCGAGGCGTGGAGACCTTCACCGACTCGTGGTACCCGCCCGGCGCGACCAACACCAGGTCGCCGGGGCGAGCGAGAGACACCGCATCCGAGATCGTCGGGGCGTCAGCCGGGACTCTGATCGTCACGTGTGCGCCGGGTGGTCGCCGGCCGTGGTTCGACCCGTCGTCGCCGGGTCCGCAGCCCGCCAGTACGCAGGTCAGTGTGCTCAGTAACGCGACCATCACGCGAAGACGGAGACGAGGCATGGCGTCATCCTGGCATCAAGCCGTGCTGTACGAAGGCCGACCAACTCGCCTTCCCCAGAACGGATATGGCATTCGGCGAACTCGCCCTCCGCCGGAACGGATATGGCATTCTGCACGCCGTGAGCCGAGCCGACTCCTCTCCTTCACGCCGCGCGTTCATCGGTGCCACCGGGGCCATGGCCACCACCGGGCTCACCGCTGGGTGCGAATCGCCTGGACCTCAGCCAAGCCGGCGTTCTTCCCCCGCTTCGCCCACACGGGTGCGGCCGACCGGCCGCCATCAGGCAGGCATCACGCTCCCGCAACCGGCCCAGCCGAACCTCCTGGCGGTGGTGGCCGACCTCGGTGAAGCCGTGTCCGTCGGCCCGCTGCTGGCCGAACTCGGTCAGGCCGTTCACGCGCTCACCACCGGAACCGACCCACGACTGCTGGGCCTGCCGCCGGGCGATCTCACCGTGACGATCGGGGTGGGCCCACGGCTGGTGCGCATGGCCGATCCCGCTCTGCCCGGCGCGGCCGACCTCCCCCGGTTCTCCCGCGAGAAGATCGCCCCGCAGGCCCGCGGCGGGGACCTGTTGATCCAGATCTGCGCCGGCGACCCCTTGCTGTTACCGGTCGTCGCCACCGCGCTTCTGGAGCAGGCCGGTCACCGGATACGTGAACGCTGGCGGCAGTCCGGACGTCGCGGCCCGAACATCCCCGTGGACAAAGGCATCTCCGTGCCACGAAACCTGCTCGGCTTCATCGACGGCATCGTAGGCCCGCACACTGTGGCCGAACACCAACGCCACCTGTGGCTGGCCGGACCGGCTCCCGTAGTCGGCGGCACGATCGCCGTAGTACGGCGCATGGAACTCGACCTGCCGCGGTTCACCGCGCTCTCCGTCGCGGACCAGGAGGCGGTCTTCGGCCGGCGCAGAGCCACCGGCGTGCCCCTCTCCGGCGGGACCGCGGCCTGGGACCCGAACCTCGGCGCCAAAACACCGGACGGGCGCTACCTCATCCCGGCCGACGCCCACGTCCGCCGGGCCAACCCCAACGCGGTCGGCGTCGGCCTCATGCTCCGCCGCTCCTACAGCACCGACGCGCCCACCCCCGGCCTGCTCTTCATCAGCTTCCAGAACGACATCCGCACGTTCACCAACACCCTTGCCCACATGGATGATTCCGACGCCCTGCTGCGATTCACCACCACCACCGCCAGCGCAACCTTCCTCATCCTCCCGGGCTTCGACCGACAACACCCGCTCGGCGCCAAGACGTTCCCCTGAGCAGGCCGACGACGGCGCCGTGGCCGTCAGCCGGGGCGGAAGCAGGGTGGCCGTCTACGACGCGGTGACCCACGCGGTGCCCACCACCCTGCTCCTGCCCGGCATCGGCACCCTGCACGACCTGCCCAGAGCACACGCGCTCCTGCAGTCGCCCCGGCGCCAGTACGTTTCGACCAGGGCCGGGGCGCCCCGAGCCGGTGGTGTCGTCAGCCGAGCAGGGTGCGGGCGGTCTCCAGGGCCAGGCGCAGCTCCAGTGTGCTGCCTGCGGTGGTGGCTGCAGGCAGCAGTTCCTCGGCGCGTTTGACCCGGTAGGTGACGGTGTTGCGGGCCACGTGCAGGGTGCCGGCCGCGGCCCGCAGGCTGCGTTCCTCTGCCAGGTAGACCCGCAGGGTCTCGCGCAGCTCTTGTACCCGGGTGCCGTCGGAGGCCAGGGGGCCGAGGACGTCGTGCACGAACCAGCGGGCGTGCTCGGGGTCGGCGGTGGCCAGTGCGACCAGGCGTACCTCGTGGTAGTCGGTCAGCCAGTCGCCGGGGGCGAGCCGGGCGATGCGTTCCGCCTCGCGTGCGCCGTAATGACTGCGGCGCATCCCTGCCGAGCCGTGCGCGGGCGGGCCGAGGGCGAGGCGCACTCCGGGAGCGCGGTCGACTCCGGCGCGTACGCGGTCGGGGAGGCCGGCGAGGTTGTCGGGGGCGTGCAGCCACAGCCAGGCGCTGGTCCCGGTGGCAGGGATCAAGAGTGGGTGGCCGGTGCCGACCGTGCGGGCCAGCGCGGCCGCCGTGTGCTGGAGCCGCTCCGCTGCGGGCAGTGGGTCCTCGGCGTTGTCGCACCACAGCACGGCGGCCAGGTGCGTTCGGGCGACGTCGTAGCGCAGCCGCCGGGTGGCGGCTTCCGGTGCCACCGGGCGGGCGGCCAGCAGGTCGTCGATGGTCTTGCGGCGGGCGGCTTCGTCGCTGCCGCGCCAGCGGTCGCGTTCGGCGATGTAGGACTCAGCGATCAGGCTGGCGTGGGTGTCGGCGTGGGCGAAGAGTTCGTCGGTGATCCGGCGCAGCTCTGTGAGGCGTTCGTCGACCGGGACGTACTGCTCGACGGCCGAGGTGAGTTCCTGGGTGAGCCTGGCGTGGCCGAGCCGCACCCCGCGCAGGACCCGGTCGAGTGCGACGCCCCGGCGTGCGAACTCGCGGCAGCCCTCCAGGGCTTCGTCGGGCATCGCGGCATCCGCGCAGGTGGTCTCGGTGAGCAGTAGCCGCAGGGCGGCCAGGACTGTCGACTCGGTGGAGCGTCGCAGGGTGGCCAGAGACGCCGGGCCGCCGCCATGTTCGGGAACCTGTTCCAGGACTTCCGCGGCCATGGTGTCGGCGGTCTGCACGGCCCACCGCACGGGGTCGGGCCCGAGGACGGCGGTCATGGCGGTCACGGCGGCCGGGGCCAGCACCGGCTCGTGGTGCGGACGGTCCTGGTCCGGCTTGAGCTGTCTGAGCCACTGCCGTGTCATGAGCGCCTCTCTTCGGGGCCTTGGTGCCGGGGCCGTTGACCGCACCGCTGCCGACTCTCCCACCCACCCCTATCACCGGTCCGTGCCATCCGCCGGGACCGGCCCTCCCTCCCGGTGCGCACGGGAGGGAGGGGGTTTTCTCACCCGGCGGGCGACACGGCGGCGGACGCGGCCAACTCCTGCCGCAGCGCTGCCACCAAGCCAGGCACCTGCTCCGTTCGAGGCGCACCACCGAAAATGTAGTGATCCGGACGCAGCAGCAGGGCCCCCTGACCACATCGTTCCAGGTGGGAGCGGTAGGTGCCGTCGAGGTCGACGACATCGGCCGGCCCGTTCGCCGCGGGGTCGCTGGTGACCCGCAGGAGACGGATGCCGAGCCGCTCGCACCAGCCGAGGGTCTCGTCGTCGAGCACAGCGCGCGGGTCCTCGGCGCCGAGCAGGGCGAAACCGGTGCCGACGGATTGATCGAAGAGCCCGGTGCGGCCGCGGAAGCGCACCCGGCCCTGGCCGCCGAGCTGTCCGGCCGGGGCCTGCGGTGTGCCGTCCGTGCCCTGCTGGAGCAGCCCTGTGGTGAGGATCTGCGGGGGCATGTCCGCCAGCGGGTCGCGGCCGGCCTTCCGGTCGGCGAGCATCCGTGCGTCGCGCAGTGCGGCGGCGGTGCGGTCGGGTTCGCAGATGATGCCGCCCAGGAAGACGGAGAGTTCGATGGCGTGCCGCAGGTGCTGGGAGCGTTCCGTGGTGTAGGTGTCCAGCAGGGTCTCGCCGGCCTCGCTGCGGAGCACGAGGTCCAGTTTCCAGGTGAGGTTGGCGGCGTCGCGGATGCCCGAGCACATGCCCTGGCCGGCGAACGGCGGCATCTGGTGGGCGGCGTCACCGGCCAGGAACAGGCGGCCTTCGCGCCAGTTCTCGGCCCAGCGGGCGCGGAAGGTGTAGACGGTGTGCCGCTCCAGGGTGGCGTTGCCCGGGTGCAGGTCCCAGGCGGCCAGCAGCCGCCAGGCGTTCTCCGCGCTGCCGAACTCGGTGGATGACTCGCCGGGCAACAGCATGAACTCCCAGCGGCGCCGGCCCGGCCCGCCGGAGACCGCCGTGGTGGGCCGCAGCGGGTCGCAGACCTGGAGGTTGCGCGGGGTGAAAACGCGGTCCGCCTCGTGCGGGAGGACGTCCAGGACGAGCCAGTCGTGCTGGAAGCCGCGGTCGGTCATCGTTGTCGTCATCCGGGAGCGGACGAAGCTGTTGGCGCCGTCGCAGCCGACGACGTAGCGCGCGCGAAGCGTGCGGTGTGTGCGCACGCCGCTGCGGAGCACCGGTTCGTCCCCGGCGCTCTCGGCGACGGTCAGCGCGACCCCGGACGCGTCCTCGGCGAGGTCTGTGGCCTCCCAGCCGCGCAGCACCTCGACCCCCGGGGTGCGACGGGCCTGCGCCTCCAGAGCACCCTCCAACTGCGGCTGGGTGAAGATGTTCATCGCCGGCCAGCCAGAGTGTCCGGTGTCCTCGAACGCCAGCCGCAGCAGGGTCTCGCCGTCACCGTTGCGCCATTCGTAGTCCGCGGCCGGCTCGCTGAACGCGGGCAGCGCGTCCGCCAGGCCCAGTGAGGCCAGGATGCGGGCGATCTCGTGGTCGAAGACCACCGCCCGCGGCAGCGGATAGGGATGTGGCCAGCGATCGACGAGGCCCACTCGCCGTCCCCGCGCCCCGAGCTGTATCGCGGTGGTGAGCCCGACCGGCCCGGCGCCGATGACCAGCACGTCGTACGTGCCCTCGCCGATGTCGTCGGCTGCGGCATGGACGCATTCCGGTGCCGTCACCGTCGCGCCGCCCGCTCCGGTGTCCGTGTGGTTCTCGTTCATGGTGTCCTCCTGCCGTACGGGTCGTCAGTTCGCGTCATGGGCGCCGGTCATCAGCGCGGCGAGGTCCTCGGGCTCAAGGAAGGAGGGCGGGACCGGCGGGCCCCAGTTGTAGAGCGAACGGGCGTCCTCCCACACCCTGGGCGTCCACAGCTGGTCGTCGACGATGCAGTCCATGTCGGCGAAGTACTCGGAGAAGTTGCCCGCCGGGTCCTTGAGGTACCAGAAGAAATTCGAGCCGACGTGGTGGCGGCCCAGGCCCCAGACATGGCGTTCGGGGTGGCCCGCCAGCATGCGCGTCGCACCGCGCCCGACCTCGTCGACGTCGTCGACCTGCCAGGAGGAGTGGTGGAGGAAGGGGATCGGGGCCTGCTGCACCAGGACGTTGTGGTGGTCGGTGGAACACCGCAGGAAGGCGGCGCCCGGGACCAAGTCGCTGACCTTGAATTTTAGGCCCTCCGTGAAGAACCGCTGCGAAGTGGGCTGGTCGGTCGACCCGAGTACCACGTGTCCCAGGCGGCGCGGCCGGACGGCGCCCTCGCGCAGGACCGCCGGTGCCCGGCCGTCGGGCCGCTCGGTACGGCCGGGCCCGTTGTACGCCGTCGGCTCGGCGGCAGGCTGTACGAGGCGGGGTTGGATCTCGACGGTGACAGTCACCTCGGTCCCCGGGTCCACCGCGCGCAGACAGTGCCCGTCGCGGACGTGGGGCACCTCCAGGCGGTCCAGGGCGGCGCCGATACGACCGAGGTCGTCGGCGTCGTCGACGGCGACGACCAGCTCGTCCAGCCGGCGGCGGTCGGCGTGCACGATCTTCAGCTGCTCGCCGCCGTCGGCCGAGGCGAAGCGCCCGCAGCCGAGCGCGGTGAGCCCGAAGTCGGCGTAGTAGTCGTGGGTGGCATCGACGTCGGGCACACCCATCGTGATCCGGGCGAGACGGTGCAAGGGCATGATGGCTCCTTGAAAGCAGGGGACGGGGAGGCCGGAGGTCAGGCGCCGGGGCCGTCGGGGTAACCGGGGCCTGCGACCAGCCGGTTGCGGAGTGCGCCGATGCCCTCGATCCAGCTGTGCAGTTCCTCGCCGGGAGCCAGGAAGCGGCGCGGGGTGCGGGCGCCGCCGACACCGGCCGGGGTGCCGGTGAAGACCAGGTCGCCGGGCAGCAACGGGCAGACGGCGGAGAGCCACGCGATCTGCTCCGCGACCGGGAAGACCATCCGGCCGGTGCGCGACTCCTGCATCGTCTCGCCGTCGACAGCGCAGCCCAGGGACAGGTCGTCGGGGTCGGCGAACTCGTCGGGTGTGACCATGACCGGACCGGTCGGACTGAACCCGGGGAACGACTTGCCGAGCGAGAACTGCGGTGCCGGTCCGTGGAGTTGAATACGGCGTTCCGAGAGGTCCTGGCCCAGGGTGAGACCGGCGATGTGCTGCCAGGCGTGCTCCGCGCGCACCCGGTGGGTACGGCTGCCGATGACCGCGACCAGTTCGACCTCCCAGTCCACCGTGGCGCTGGGCAGCTCGACCGTTTCGTACGGACCGGCCAGCGACGTCGGGTACTTGGTGAAGACGGCCGGGCGGTCGGGGATGTCGAGGGCGGACTCCTCGATGTGGTCGGCGTAGTTCAGCGCGACGGCGAACACCTGACGCGGGCGGGGCACAGGGGCGCCGAGCCGGCGCTCCTCCAGTGGCATCCGCTCGGCCTCCTGCGCGGCTGGGGTCCGTGCCCAGGCGGTGAACTCCGCCCAGTGCTCGAAGACGGCCTGCGGGTCGGACGGGAAGCGGCCGTCACTGGCCTTCTCCACGTCGACCACCCCGTCGTCGTGAACGAGGACCAGACGGTTGCCGAGATTTGCTGTGCGCATGGCGCACCACCTCCAGGGAGGAAGAAGGGAAGGGGGAAGGGGGGAGGGGGAAGGGGGAAGAAACGGGAAGCCTGACGCCGCGGGACCCGGCGCCGGCACGGGAGATCGGCTCCGGCGGTCGCGCGGGCTCAGCTCCGCGCCCTGCGCCACCGCAGGCGCTGACGTGCTCCGTCATCCGTGGTGGCCGTCAGCACCAGTTCGTCCGGCTCGCTGTGGACGGCCCGCTCCAGGGTGGTTCCCACCCACGGCCCGTAATGGCTCGCGATGACGTGATGCCGCACCGAACCGTCCGGCATCCGCTCCCAGCGCCCCGCGTACGCCGCGGTCCCGCCGGACACCCCCGCCTCATCAGCGACTTCGGTCCGCGCCGTGGCCCCACCGGAGATGGCCGGATCGCTCGTCAGGAGGGCGCTCATCCAGCCGTCACGGGTGTACAGCAGCATCCCGCCGGGCCGGTCGCCCAGCGGCCTGGTCTCCTTCCCGGCTCGCTCGACCGAGCAGTGCACCAGACTCCAGCCACCGATGATCTCGTCCACGTCCACACACGCCTCACAGGTTCCGTTCCGGACAGGTCCGGCCGTGACCGAGCGCACAGGGGCACCACAAAGCAGCGCCCGGCCCGGCCGGATCGTGGGTGACCGAAGCCGCCCACGTCCCTAGCCAACCCCGGCGCGCACCCGCTCTCCTCGGTCTGCGAGCCCAAAGAACCGGCCCGCGTTTGCGCCCAGTGGCTCCCTCACGGCGCCGACGGGCGGTGGATGTCGACTCCGCGGCGCACAGCCGGCTCAGTGCGGATTCGAGTGGTCGGCGAGTCGTTCCGGTCCCGTCAGCCGACGCCAGATGTGCCCCACCTCCGGAGCCGATCCAGCGACGCACCAAGGGCACGCGGACGTCGCTTCGCCGTCTGAGGGGAGGTGCTCGTCGAGACACGCGCGGGCCGGTTCGTCCGCGAGCACTTCGAGGCGATGGTCTTCACCCACCTCGCCGAGGAGCTACGCACCGGGGACGTCGCGGTGGTCGGCTCAGAGGTGTACGCCGACTGGTCCGAGCAGACGCTCGCACGGGAGGACGTCCAGGAGAAGCCGGCCAACTACCTGGTGGCGGTCGGACTGTGCGAGGAGGGCGAGGCGGGTAGGTGCAGGTCCATTCAGTCGTAGGCGGTCCGGCCGGAGGTACCTCCTGTGCCTCCGGCCGGACCGGCCTGTTCTTCGGCCTGGGGCGAGCCCCGGGGCCCGAATGCTTCCGGTCACCGTGTGTTGGGCTATGCGATGGCTGGTCGCGCTCGCACCCGGCGCCACGGACGAGCCACGGGTAGGCGCGGACGTGAGCGGCGGCCTGTGCCGAGCGTCTCTGTGGACGAAGGCCGGATGTGAGGGCCCGGCTAGGCTTCGCTCCGCTTCTCCAGGCGGCTGCCGCGTGGAAGGGTGACGGACATGATGTCGCTGGGGGCGTCCCGTGCGATACGGTGCCATCGCCCGCGCGGGACGATGACCGCCGTTCCCGCCGCCAGCTTGATCTCCTCTTCCTTCTCGCCCGGCTGCTGCGGGCGGAGGCATAGACGTATCCCGCCGCTGAGGCAGCACACGATTTCGTCCGCGGCGGAGTGGACTTCCCAGTGGTCGGCGTGGACGTCGGCGTCGGTCTCCACATGGAAGGTCATCAACTGCCAGCCGTCCCGCCCGGGGTCGAACACGGGTTGTGTGACGCGTACCTGGCCGCTTGGCCAAGGCGGATGAAGGAGGCGAAGAGATCGATCGGGGCAACGGTCGTGCCGACACATCCATTCTGCGGTCTTCGTTCATCTGGTCAGGTGTAGGGCTTGGGGCCTGCCTGGTTGGCCCGGCCGCCTACGGGGCCAGGGCTCGGCGAGCTTGTCCGCTGCGATACCTCAGCGGACAGGACCGCCGGCGAGCCGTGGAACGTACCGGGCCATTGGTGCAGCCTGACCGGGACGCCTGCCTGCAGCAGACGCAGTGCGTAGTCGATGCCTTCGTCGCGCAGCGGGTCAAATTCCGCGGTAGCGATGTAGGCCGGTTGCAGGCCGTACAGGCCGCGGCCGGGCCGCGGCCTCGGCGGCCCGGTCAGCCGTACATCGCCACGCGGTACAGAGCCGTAAGCGCGTCGTCGATGGGATGGGGCTGCGGCTTGCCGGAGGAGTCGAACCGGTTCCACCTCTGCAGGTTCACCGCGACCGCCATCTGCCGCTTGCCGTCGGCGCGGGTCATGGCCAGCGTTCCACCACCCCAGACCGTGCCGCCATGGCCCCAGAAGACGCCCTGCCCGGGACCCTCCATCGGGTACAGGCCGAGGCCGTAGTCGATCGTCTTTCCCTCCTGGGAGACGACCGGGACAGTGCGTTGCATCTGTGCCAGCGACGACGGACTGACGATCTCCCCGGCCAGCAGCATGCCGAAGAAGCGATTGAGGTCGGTGACGGTCGATATTAGCGAGGCAGAAGGGCCCGCGTATGACATGTCGAAGACGCTGTAGTCGCGCGGCGGGTCGATCATGCCGAACCATGCCTCGTAGAGCTGCGAGTGCGGGCCTTCGACGTACGGGCCGGCGGGGAATCCGGTGTCCCGGAGCCCGGCGCGGTCGATGACGTTCCGGGTGATGCATAACTCGGCCGTGGTGCCGCTCACCTCTTCCAGGAGCTGGGCGAGGAGCAGGTAGTTGGTGTTGGAGTACACGCCCGGAATGCCGCCTGGGGTGCCGACGGCAGGTGCGGTGACCCCCATCTCGATCAGTTCGGCGGGGTCGAACCGCGTGTGCCGGTGGTCGTCCAGGCTCTGCGGCCTGGTGTCCGCGGCGACGGGGAATGCCTTGAGGGAGGGGTAGGCGTACGGGAGGTACTCGGCGAGGCCGCTGGTGTGGTTGATCAGCATCCGGACCGTGATCGCGTCACCGCGTTCTCCGGGAACCAGCTTCGGAAGGTACCGGCCGATCGGTGTGTCGAGACCGATCTGACCGCTCTCGACCTGTTGCAGGACCGCTGCGGCGGTGAAGGTCTTGGTGATGCTGCCGACCCGGTGCCGCATGTCGGCGGTGACGGGACGGCCGGTGGCGACATCGGCGACGCCGGCAGCGCCGCGCCAGGCCTGGTCACCGTCTCGCACCTCGGCGAACAGGCCCGGTAGCCCCGCGCGGTGGACATCTTCGATGGCTGCGTTCAGCGCCGCGGAATCCAGTGGTCTCTTCACGTCATGCGTCCTTTCGTGTTCCCCGGGGTGAGCTCCGCATCGGTCGCTGACCCGGACAACAGGGCACGAGTGGCACGCCGGCCCGCCCAGCATGCTCATGTCCTCATTATGCACGCGGTGCGTGCAATGCCAAGTGCATAGGTTAGGCTGAGTCCGACGAGAGGGGCGAAATGACAGGTCGAAAGCGTTGGTCGACCGAGGAAATCCTGGATGTAGCAGTGGAGTTGCTGCGCGCAGGCGACACGGAGTCGTTCAGTGTGCGTAAGCTCGCCGCGACCCTTGGGACTGACTCCTCCAGCCTCTACCGGCACTTCCGCAGCAAGACAGAACTGCTGCGTGCGGTCGCCGACCGAATCCTCCTGGCTTCCATGGACGGCTACCGTCCCGAGGGTGACTGGAAGCAGCGCATCACCGCCCTGGCCCTGCGCGTGAGGGAGGCGTTCGGCCGGCAGCCCCAGCTCGCCGCGGTCTGGGGACGGTACGCGTCGGGGGGCGCCGGTTCCCGGCTGGTCGTGGAAGAGGTACTGCAGGCCCTGCGCGCGTCGGGACTGCCCGACGAGGAGATCCCGGCGCGTTACCACCGGCTCGCGGTCCTTATCGCCGCGCTGATCGCCTCCGAGGCGGGAGTCAGCACCATCACTTCGGAAGAGTACGAACAGGGCATGGAACTCTTCCGCGTCACGGTGCTCGGCGCCGACCCAGAACGATTCCCTGCCCTGGCCTCCTTCGCCCGCGAGGTCCGCCCCCTGGGGGTGGATCGCGGCGCCGCGTTCGAAGAGATCCTCGCCGCCTACCTCGCCCACATCGAGGCCGCAATCTGACCGAGCTAGCCGATCGGCTCGTGAGCGTCGGCAAACGATCCTTTGAAGGCAGGGCGGCAGCGTGCCCAATGAAACCGTGTGATCCGGGGCCGTGGCGGCTCGAATCACGTCAGATCCGATGCTGATTGACGACTGCCCTACTGCTTGTTCTGGGTGTTGAAGGATGCCCGGGCCGCGTGTTCCTGTGCGAGGGCCTCGTGTCGGCTGGTCCAGGCGGTGACCTGCCGGAGCAAGGCGAACTCCGTGTTCAGGGTGGTGGCGGAGGTTGTGCGGGTGTCGGTGCTGATGGTGACCGGTACCCCGTCGGCCAGGAGCGGGGTGGCCGGATGGTTGGTGAGGCCCGGGACGGCACCGGTCTGCACGTTGCTGGTGGGGCACATCTCCAGGGTGATCTTGTCGGTGCGCAGCCGGTTGAGGAGTGCGGGGTCGGAGGTACAGCGGACGCCGTGGCCGATGCGCCGGGCGCCGAGGACGTCAATCGCTTCCCACATGCTTTCGGGGCCGGCGGCCTCTCCGGCGTGGACCGTGCAGGGAAGGCCGGCGCTGCGGGCGAGGTCGAAGGCGGCACGGTGGGGCTGGGCGGTGTACAGGGCCTCGTCGCCGGCGAGGTCGAGGCCGGCGACGACGTCCCGATGCCGCAGGGCGGTCTCGGCGACCGCGAGGCTTTCGTCCGGCGTTTGGTGGCGCAGGCAGCAGAGCAGCAGCCCGGTGCCCACGCCGGTGGCAGCACGGCCCTGCGCGAGCCCTTCGGTCACCGCCCGGACAGCTTCGTCGGGGGTCATGCCGTGGCAGCCGTGCAGTTGCGGGGCGAAGCGTGCTTCGCCGTAGACGACGCCGTCGGCTTTCCAGTCCTCGACCAGTTCCCGGGCGGCCCGGGTGAGGGCGTCGGGAGTCTGCAGGACCTGCAGGGGGAGGTCGATGTAGGTCAGGAAGGTGGTCAGGCTGCCGCAGTGGGCCGGGGCCACGACCAGGTCTTCCACCGGCCGGTCGAGGGCGATGCCCTGTTCGCGGGCGAGGTCGGCGACGGTGCCCGGGCGGACGGAGCCGTCGAGGTGGCAGTGCAGTTCGTAGCGCGGGGTTCGTGCGGTGGGGGTGCTCATGAAGTCGGTCCAGGTCACAGGGCGGAAGTGGCTGCGCCAGTGTGCGGCGAGCAGGCCGGAACGGGCCTGGCGACGGTGTCGAAGAGGAACTCCTTGAAACCGGCTTCGTTGACCCGGCGGACCAGGGTGATGTTGGCGGCGGGAGCGGAAACGCGCCGGTCGATGATCATCTGGCCGCGGGTGTCGTCGGTGACAGAGATCTCGACGTGGGCCTGCTCCTGCTCGGTGATCAGGCCGGGCTTGAGCGCCACGGACATGGCGACGGGGTCGGGCAGGTCGTAGCCGGCCAGTCCGGTGACGTCGCGGGCCCAGTCGGCCACGGTGCGGTTGATGCGGTGCGCGAACGTCGCCATCGGGGTGCCGAGCTGTTCCAGGCGCCGCTGGTCGGCTTCGGTCATGACGGCGTCCTTGCGGGAGACATCCCAGCCGATCCACGTGACCTTCTCAGGTGTGGCGGCCTGCGTGACGATCCGGGCGGCCTCGGGGTCGGCCCAGACGTTGAACTCGGCAGTGGGCGAGATGTTGCCGTGCAGGTCGGCCGCGCCGGCCATGCAGTACACGTGCCGGTAGCGGGTGAGCAACTCGGGGTCACGCAACAGCGCCGCGGCGACGTTGGTGAGCGGGGCCAGCGTGACCAGCGTCAGCTCTCCCGGGTGTTCGCGGGGGTAGGACAGCAGGGCCTCGACCGCGTGGGTGCTCTCGCAGACGCCGTTCGGGCCGGGCAGGCCGATGTCGCCCATGCCGTCCTCGCCGTGCACGTGCTGGGCGCTGGAAAGGGTCCGCATCATCGGCCGGGCGCAGCCGGGGTGGACGGGAATGTCGGTGCGGCCCGCGGTCTCAAGGGAGATCAGCGCGTTGCGGGTGCCGGTCTCCACGGGCACGTTGCCCGCCACCGTGGTCACCGCCCTGATGTCGCCCAGTCCGCTCGCGGCGGCGAGCAGAAGCGCTACCGCGTCGTCAGATCCGGTGTCCGTGTCAACAACCAGAGGAAGGGCAGGCATTGCCGTGCTCCTTTCGTACGAGTGGTGCGGGATGGGGTGCGGGTCCGTGCCTGGTCGGCGGGCCCGCATACGGGCGAGGCCACGCGGGCGGGGCGGGCCTCCTCGGGCGCCTAGTGTGGTGACGGCGAAGGCGACCGCGGACGTTGGTTGCCGCCCGGGCAAGGGGGCGGCCGTGGGTGAGTTCGGCGGCGAGCGCGCCGCAGAAGACGTCCCCGGCGCTGGTGGTGTCGATGACTGTCGCCGCAGGGGCAAGTCCGGCCAGGCAGGCAGCGTCCCGGCCGGGGCTGCGTTGTGCCGACCGAGGCACTGCGCAGGTTGGCGAGCGTCCTGAGTCCGTTGGCGTCGCCGCCGACCATCGCCACATGCGTGACGGCACCCATGGCGGCGGCAACCACGGCCTGATTGGCGCCCTTCCCACCGAAACCCTCCATACGGGAGGTCACCAGCGCTGTCCTCGCCGGGGGAGGGAAGGACGGGATAGCGCAGGATCGATCCGGTCGATGTTCACCGAGCCGACGGCCACCACGCGGCCTGGAGGTAATCCATTCACGCTTCATGTCTAATCGTTTAGATGGGACGATACAAGGGCTATGACGAAACGAGCAGGCAAGGCACCGACGCTGACGGACGTGGCCCGCGCGGCCGGGACCTCGACAGCGGTGGTCAGCTATGTGATGAACAACGGACCCCGGCCGGTCGCGCCAGAAACCCGCGAGCGGGTCCTGGCCGCCGCGGCAGAGCTGGACTACCGGCCCAACCGCATCGCCCGAGCCCTGCGTTCCCGCACCACCGGCGTGGTCGGCCTGATCCTGGCCGACGCTTCCAACCCCTACTTCGGCGCGCTGGCCCGGCACATCGAGCAGACGCTGGACCAGCACGGAAAGCTCACCCTGATCGGCAACGCCGGCTACTCGCCCGATCGGCAGAAGCACCTCGCCGACCGGTTCCTCGCAGCCCAGGTCGACGGTCTCATCATCGTCTCCGCTGATGGTGGCGCCGACATCGTCACACAGGCCAAGCGGGTCAGCGTCCCTGCCGTATACGTGCACAACCAGCCCGAGGAGGGACAGGTCCCGGCTGTGACCGCCGACAACGAAGCCGCCGTCCGGCAGGCCGTCACTCATCTGCGCAGCCACGGGCACACCCGGATCGCCTTCCTCGCCGGCCCGCACGACGCCGGCCCCGTCGGACGACGCCGCGCCATCTGGGAAACGGCCCTCGCCGGCACCGAGTCCCGCCTGCTCCGCTGCGATTACGCCCGGGCCGCAGCCGCCGCCCTGACCCAGCGCCTGATCGGCGACGGCGCCATGCCCCCCGCGCTGATCACCGCCACCGACGAACAGGCCATCGGAGTCCTTGCCGGGGCCCGAGCCGGCGCGCTGCCCGTACCCGACCGGCTGGCCGTCATCAGTCTCGACGGCGTCCCCGACAGCGCCTACACCGCGCCCTCCCTCACCGTCACCGAACAACCCTTGCAGACCATGGCCCAGCAGGCCGTCGACCTCCTCCTCGACGCCACTTCCCCCCAGCCCCCGGCACGCGCCTCCCTCGTCCTGCGCCACAGCTGCGGCTGCACACCCGCAGAGTGGCGGCGGCAGGCTCTCCCGTCGAAGGCAGCCCAGCCCTCTACCTAGCCAGTGAACTCCGGTGCGCGAAACCGGCATTCACCGCGACGACGGGACCTCACCCGGTGCCACCGACTCGGTGGGAAGAGTGCCCATCGAAGCTGAGCTGGACGCAGAGCCAGGCCGGGGCACTGGCGGCGAGACCGGACGCGGTGTGCTGCGGGCCAGGGCGGCGCGGACCTGCGCAGCGGGAGGCCCGTTCGGCGAAGGAGTCGGGGCGTCCGAGGGGGCGGCGCTGGTGTGGCTGACCTGGAACCGTTCCGCGGCCCGGCGCAAGGGCCAGCCGTCGTCGACGACGCACCGGGCCAGACGCAGCCTGCCGGTCGGCGTCAGCGGGGCGTTACGGTGGATCACGAGGGCCTCCTGCACTCGGCGTAGATGTCGCAATCCCCACCGAGCCAGAAGGCCCTCACCTCGTTCAAGCACCAACCAGGGCGTGTCACCTGTCACCAACGTGCCGGGACAACCCAACTAGGGCTTGTCCGGGCGATCATGCTCGTAGCCAGATGATGAGGGATGCGGCGGTTGCTGTACCGAGGTAGACGTAGCCGCGCTTGTCGTAGCGGGTGGCGACCGCTCTGGCGTTCTTGAGCCGGTTGATGGCCCGTTCGACGGTGTTGCGCTTCTTGTAGCGCTCTTCGTTGAAGCCGGGTGGCCGTCCGCCGCGGGAACCCTTGCGCAGGCGGGCGGCCTGACTGTCAGTCTTCTCCGGAATGGTGTGACGGATGCCCCGGCACCGGAGGTACTGACGGCAGGGAGGGCTCGGGGCCGCTCCACCCCAGGGCTTCCTCGACCTGACGGATGAGCCGGTGTTCCACAGCGCTCCTCTATGTGTGCCGGTCACGAGCGGCGGGGGGGGGGGGGGCGCCCCGCCCCCCCCCCGGGGGGGGGGGGGGGGGCCC
>NZ_JBICVV010000011.1:100977-218523 GCF_043199295.1 Streptomyces sp. NPDC048612 | reverse complement strand
CCGTGGTGCCCCCCCGCGCCGTGGTGGCGGGGTGCGCCCCCCCGGCGTCCGTTGGGGGCGCGGGGGCGGGGGGGCGGGGGGCCCCCAACCCCCCCCCCCGCCCCGGGGGCGGGACGGTTAACCGGCGGGGTGGTTGAGGCCGTCACCGTCGGGCTGGGTGTCGCCTGTGGCGTCCGGTGGCGGGTCGGACATACTCGCGTCGTTGCGATCGTGGACGCCGGACAGCACCTCGACCGCCACAAGGAGTTCACTGCGTCCTTCGAGCCTTCGCTGATTGCTCATGCGTTCGCTCCCTCCGATGCGAGCCACACACAGCGGCCGCCCACCCCTCACGGAGGCAAGAGCAAAAAGCGCCACGCAGGTTGCTGGTGCCCCGTGGTGGGCTCCGTGGCCTCTGTGGGAGTCGGCCAGAGCACGGGGACGGACTGGCTTCCCCACCGGCGCGCCCGTGATCGCGGACGTCCGTGCCTGCTGTGTACCGAACCCCCCTTAACGTGACGAGACGTCAGCAAGCGGGCGTCAGTCGACTACACCGAGTCCTGAACGAAGAGGGCGCGGTAGTACGCGACTTCCGGTTCACGCTTCATCCAGATGTTGCCGATGGGGGGCTCCGTTGTTGCGTTGTCGGACCATCCGGTTGGTTTCCGCTGCGCTCTTCGAGATGCACGACGAATGGATCGCCTTACCGCGCCGCCACCTCCCCGAAGGTGATATGGGTGGTATCTGCCGTAAGCTCTCTTTTGGTTCCTTCGCACTGCCCAACGCACCGCAATGCAGCCGCCAGTTGATCCCCAACAGCACGGCGAGGGACACTACCTGGCGGATGCGTGTTCCCGGCCGAGTGGCACTTGCTTCGGCATCCTCCCGTGCAGGTCATCGAGGCCATTTACCCAAAGATTGCTGGGCAGTTGACCTCAGGGTTTCGTGGTAGCGTCGTTGTTCGGAGGGACAATGCAACCTGAAAGGGAAAACGTGAACACGGAGAAGATCGCCGCTCGCCGCCTCTCGCTGGAAGAGGTGGCGAAGCTCGGCGTGAAAGACAGGCTCTTCGTTTCCGCCGGCACGGCAGAACTCAAGCTTCCCGACTGCTATGTCCCTGCTTTTCTGACCAAGTCCGGTGAGGATTTCGAGGGCGGCTCGGTCACGGCGAGGACCGTATTCCAGGAAGAGGTCTCTTGCCTTCCCGACGACGAGAATGAAGCCGGAATCTACGTGGCCGACGAGAACGGCTCGGTGACCATCGAGGTCCTCCAGTCCGCCGGTGTCGTGCTGGACCTGGCACTTTTCGTCCCTAGTGGGGACAAGGGGGCCCTCACGGCCCTTTACGCTGCAGCCCGGCAAGCCTTCGGCGCCGACGTCGTGCAGATCTGGCGCCAGGGCCTCAAGGAGGTTCCCGACGTGAAGGTCGACATCTTCGAGGAGCAGATTCCCCGGGGGCGCAAGGGGAGCGACAGCCCCAAGCGTGACCGTCGCGCGGTCGACACCTACCCCACCCGTGCCGACTTCATCGAGTTCTCAGCGGGGTGGAAGCCGGTTGTTCAGATTCACAGGCCGGTTGTTGACGACACCCCGACCATCTGAGGTGGCGTTACCTCTCGGTCTCGGCCTGAGAGAACGCCGAGAACGCATGCGCCTGCCCCGGTCGACCTCTGAGCGGGCCCGGGGAGCCATCGGAAGATAACTCACGAACGCCGAAGCGCCGTTCCACTCGATGACTTCGCAGACAGCCCGCCTGACCAAGGTCAAAGCCTGAAGTTATTTCTGCGACAGCCCTCAGGGCTTCGGCGTAGTCGAGTGAGGTCCACTTCGTGCTCAGGCGAGGCCGAGGAGCGTGAGGGGTCGGCGGGCGTCACGCGCATTGCGGCGACGGCCGGAGGCGAGGTTCTTCGCGCCGTTCATTCGCAGGGCGCCGACCGCGAGGTTGCGCCAGGTCGCCATAGCGTGGGGTGCGCTGTCGGTCCGCCACCGCGCACACGGTCAGGTCGAGGACGGCGGCCGGCGCGTGCCGCACTCCTCGCAGCCGGATGCTCTGCTATCCGCCCGAACGCCCAGGTCGGGTAGGGCGCTTCGACGAGGCGCCAGGGCGCTTGGGGGCGTATGCCGCAAGGTGGTCGTGGAGGTCGAGGGTGACTTGACCGCCCCGGGCATGGGCGGGGACCTCGAAGTCCTCCCAGACGGTGGGGGCTGCTGTGGGCACGGCGTCGGCTCCTGGTGCTCGGTGGCTCCGATACCGGGCACTTTCCGCCGAACTCAGGGGTTTGGTGATGCCGTAGATCCGCTGTACGGTCTGCGGCCGCGCACCTGGATACTGATCACCATGCGCACTGACTTCGATCCCGCTGCTATGTCCCGCAACGAGTTCTACAGGCTCCTGACCGCGGTGGTGGTGCCGCGGCCCATCGCCTGGGTCTCGACGATCAGCCCTGATTGTGCTTCTGCGAACCTAGCCCCGCACTCCTTCTTTACGATTGCCAGTGTCGCGCCGCCCGTTGTGCAGTTCACCTCCGTCGGGCGCAAAGACACCTTGCGCAATGTCGAGGCGACCGGACAGTTCGTGGTGAACCTTGCGCCGGAGGGACTCTTCGAGCAGATCAATGACACGGGGACGGACTTCCCGCACGGGGTGAGTGAGTTCGAGGCGGCCGGGGTCGGTTCCGAGCCGAGTCTGCGGGTCAAGCCGCCGCGGGTGGCGGCCTCCCCGGTGGCGTTGGAGTGCGAGGTGCACACCACGCTGGGAATCGGGGACGCCACCGTGGTGTTCGGACGCGTGCTGCATGCGGCGGTGTCGCAGGACGTGCTGGTCGACGGGCACCCCGAGATCTCACGGATGAAGCCGCTGTCACGGCTCGGAAAGGACGAGTGGGGCACGCTCGGCGATGTACGGGAGATCTCCCGCATCCGGCACGCGGACTGGCGGGGACCGGCCGGCGGCCGGTAGGGGAGGGGGAAGAGGGGGGTAGAGGTACTCCGGGGAGAGCAATTGAGGTGGGGAGTCGCTGTGACTTCTTATGCGCCCGGGGGAAGGTTCGCCTCTGATTCCGCGCTCTTCGGTGCTGGTGACGTGACAGTGCCGGTCAGCCGACGGTTATCGCTGCGGATGGCGGCTGCTGCCTGCCGGGGTAGCGTCGGCGGCGTATGCGCCGGGGACCGCGTACGTCGCCGACGACAGGCGGGCGCTGCTGGTGATGACCTGCGAATCTGTACTCGCGTGAGCGCGCCGCCGGCCTGGTCAAGGAACGGCTGGGTGGACTGGACCCCTCATTGCCCCGGATCTTCAGGGGTGATTTCAAAATGGCGGCGCATGAGAATTCTGTGTACGAGGCGATGCTCGGCGACGGCTCAAGCGTCGACAGGTGGGACATGGCCGACGAGCGCAGCGCGCAATGCGCCACTTTCCGTGGATACCGGCCGCTGGTGCCGCACGGTGACTGGGTCGGCTGGATCTTCGCGACCCTGGGGTGCGTACGCGCCGCGCGACGATGAATATGTACTCCGCGCACGGACAGTCTCCGAGCGATTACCTACCGGCTCAGTCGCTGCTCGATTGGTGAGGGTGGGCCGTGAAGCAGGGTGGCGGCGGCCATGGGCTCTGCGCCTGACCGTCCGCACGGGTCAGGAGGGGGTGTGGCGGCGAGCCGCCGAACCGCGGATCTGCAGGCCGTCCAGAAGGTCCTGGGTCGCGGCTGCTACGGCGTCCACGGCCTGGTCGAAGACCTCGCGGTTGTGTGCGGCCGGGGCGCGGAATCCGGAGACCTTGCGGACGTACTGGAGGGCCGCGGCCCGGATGTCCTCGTCGGTGACCTCGGGGGTGGCGGGCGGGCGGAGCGTCTTGATGCTGCGGCACATGAGTCCAGTGTGCCTCGCGCCGCCGCGGTCAGCCGTCGAGTCCGGTCACCCGCATCGTGATGTTGAGGCGGCCGCCGGCCAGACCGGTTGCCGGGTCGCCGGTGCCCGGTCGGACCTTGGGCACGCCGTGGTAGGCGAAGCGGGACGGGCCGCCGAAGACGAAGAGGTCACCGGAGGCCAGCTCGATATCGGTGTACGGCTTGGTCCGCGTCTCGGTGTTGCCGAACCGGAAGACGCAGGTGTCACCGATGCTGAGGGAGACGACCGGCGCGCCGGAGCGCTCTTCCTTGTCCTGGTGCATCCCGAGTTTCGCCTGGTCGTCGTAGAAGTTGATCAGTGCGGTGTCCGGTGTGTAGCCGTCACCCGCGGTGGTGTCCTCGTACGCCTCGACCAGCGCCCGACGGCCCAACTCGACCATCCAGTCGGGGAATTCGGGGACCCGGGCGCCATTCACATCGTCGGCGGTACGGGTGTAGGCGTACGGCTGCCAGTGCCAGCCGATGCACACCGTTTGGACGGACATCACTCCGCCGCGCGGAATCTTGGTGTGCCGGATCGGGGCCGGGCCGCGTGCCCAGCCACGGCATGCGGTGACCAGCTCGCGCTGCTGGGCCACGGTCAGCCAGCCGGGGACGTGGACGGCGCCGGGGGCGATCTCCCGCCGGCCGTTGGTACGGGCATGGCTTCGGCCGGGGCTGGCGGGGGAGCGGCGGACCCCGGAACCGCCGGATTCGCCCGCTCCGCCGGCCCCGGCCGAAGTTCCAGGATTCCCGGGATCTCCAGGCCCTTGCGGCGTTTCACCGTCACCCGGTCGGCCAGATCCTTCTGCGCTCGTCGGCTCCCCGAGAGCTTCGTAGCCCCCGTAGGCCCCGTAGCCCCCGAAGTCCTCGAATCCGGGAAGTGGCGTACTCATCTGCTCCTGCCTCATTGCTGGCTGGCTGCTTACAGCGTGCCACGGGGGTCCCAGTCGGTGCTGTGACGCAGTCGGCGGCTCATCTGGGCCCAGCCGAGGGGCGCGGCGGCCACCACCCAGGCGTCCGGCTCCTCGGCGGTGAAGCGGTGTGCCGCCCGTAGCCAGGACGCGGCGGAATCCGGCCAGTCGACCATGGCGAGGGCGGGTTCCCGCCCGATTCCGCACCAGGCTTCGACGAACGCGGCCGCGGACGCACACGACGCGGCATCCCGGCTGTGCCCGACGACCACCGTGGCGATGGGCGGGCGGGGCGCGGTCAACAGGTCGAGGAGGGCAACGAGTTCCGTCTCGGTGTGTGGGGCGGGGGAGGGGAGATCGTCGTAGGCGGCCACCTCGGAGGGGGAATCAGGGGTGAGGTCATTGGAGGGGGTCCCGGGCGTGGCCGGGTCAGATCAGGGTGGGCTGGAGGGCGCCCTCATGCGTGAGCAGCGCGACCTTGGCATCGACGCCCGCCGCATAGCCGCGCATCGTGCCATCCGTGCCGATCACCCGATGGCACGGGCGCAGGATCAGCAGAGGATTCGCGCCGACCGCTGCCGCCAGAGCCCGTACGTCGCCCCGCGGCACTCCGACGCCGTCGGCGAGCCGGCCGTAGGAGGTCGTGGTGCCGTACGGAATCGCTTCCAGGGCTCGCCAGACCCGCTCCTGGAATGCCGTACCGGCTGTCCGGAACTCCAGCTCGAAGCGGGTGAGCTCGCCGGCGAAGTAGGCACGGAGCTGGCGGACTGCCTCGGCGAAGGGGCCAGGGTCGTGCCGCCAGTGCGCCTCTACGGTGCTGCCCTGCTGCTGCGGCATGGTGAGGGAGACGAGGGCGGTACCGCCGGCGGCGGTGACCGAGTCCTCCCCGACGAGCAGCAGCTCACCGAGGGGGCTGTCATAGGTCGTGTAGCGGGTGGTGACAGTGGTGGTCCCGGGGGAGTTCATGGCGCGTCCTCGCTCGTGTCCGCTGCTTTCACTCCTTGAGTCTGCGGGAGCGGAGGCGCTTCGGCTGGCGGGAATCGGACGTGAAGGTGGGTGCCGGTGCCGGTGCCGGTGCTGGGGCCCTGGGCGGCGCACCGTGTCCCGTCCGGGCCGGGCCCGTGACGCAGGTGGTGGGACAGTGCCCTGACCAGCGTCGTCGACTGGATGCAACGGTGCTGCTCAGGGCAGGGGGACGTTCATCCGTGGGTCTGCCCACCGTCAGACTCGGGAGGGGAGGGCCGCTCGGGGCTCACTCCCCGCCCCTCCGTGCTCAGGAGCGGTAGTGCTCGACGACCTTCGTCGCCACGCCGCCCTTGATGGTGACCTGGACCTCGACGGACCCCATCTTGGCCGCCTTCTCCAGCTGCTCCTCGGTGCACGGGGAGGTGCCGTTGCCCTTGCTGTCCATGGTGACATTGCCGTTCGATGCGCAGATGGTGGCGGCACCCAGAGTCTTGGTCTGCGACCCGATGAAGAAGGCCTGCTCCGTACCGGAGGCCGGAGCCACGGTCAGCTTGCCGGGCGCCATGTACTTGAGGACGCCGCTCACGGTGGCGTTCACCCCCTTGCCCTTGGGCGCCGGTTCGGACCCGCCCGCCGAACCGGCGCCCGATCCGGAACCGCCCGTGCCGCCGCCCGCCCCTCCGCTGTTCCCGCCGGTCTTTCCGGCCGGAGACTTCTGCTGGCCCTCTGCCGCACCGTCCTTGGACGGCCGGTCGCCAGCGCTGCCGTTGGACGCCGCGCCGGCCGACGATTCCTCCGGCTGAGGGCTCGTCGAGACCTTGGTGCTCCCCTCTGGGGTGTTCTGGCCGTCGCCGCCGCAGGCGGTCAAGGCGAGCGAGGCGACGGCCACCAGCGAAGCAGCGGCGATCAGACGCCCACGACGACGGAACGTCGAGCCGGCGGAAGCGGCGGCCATGGACGTGGAGCCGTTGGCGTCGACATCGGCCTCGGTGTGCTGGTTCCAGGACATGCATCCCCCTTGGGTAAAGGCTGCCGCTCAACATCTCTGCGGCGGAGCGGCGTTGCTGCGTCGGTGATGACGCGGGTGCGGCCTTGGGCGTCGCTCGACAGCCTTGGGTCAGGTCTCGCACCGCTGCGGTGCGCGATGCATGTAGAGCTTGATCGCGCACGCTGGCGAACGGTTAACACGCCACTAACGCGGCCGTGAGAGCCGCTATTTCGCTCGTAACAGCGGCAGGGAGAGGGGCGGGCGGGAACCAAGGCGGGAGCCGGCGCCGTACCGTGAGCTGCCCGCTGGCAGAGAAGTGAGGTTGACGTCGTCCAGGCGTGAGGCCGAAGTGGACCCACTGCCCTTGACCCCTGTGGGGTCTACGCCGCCTCGACGACCTCCGTTACCTCCGAGCGCACCGCCAAGGTCCATATCTCCAGCAGCACCGCATACTCCGCCATGTCCTGAGCCGACCACGCAAGACCGCGCCGGGC
Source organism: Streptomyces sp. NPDC048612 (assembly GCF_043199295.1). Lineage (NCBI taxonomy): Bacteria > Bacillati > Actinomycetota > Actinomycetes > Kitasatosporales > Streptomycetaceae > Streptomyces > Streptomyces sp. NPDC048612. The sequence continues at coordinate 211,298 of NZ_JBICVV010000011.1, read as the reverse complement.
GCGCACAAAACGCCGGATCGATTCGTTCGCCTCGGAAGCAGGGACGGTCATACCAGTATGGGCAGAAGGAGTCGGGGACATATGAGCAATGCTAGGGGCAGACACTGACAACGCGTTCCCGCGACAACTGGCCCACGGCGCACAGCTGCTGCTCTGGCTGACACTCCGACGCACACTCAACTTCCTGACCAGCAAAGACGATCGGCCCTTACCGGCACCCCTGCTGGCGGCATGTGTCCATTCCCACACGCTCCGCGGTCGCCCGTATTCGCTTGGCGATCACGGCCGAGCCCGCACCCAGGACAAGCCCCCGCCGACACCACTGCGCTCAATGGAGGAAGAAGCAGAACGGATGCCCGGCCGGATCAAGAAGTACCCGGACATCGTCCTGCGGCTGGAATGTGGCGCGCCTTGCTCCCACCGCGACCGCATGGGCCTCGGCCTCGTCAAGGTCATCGACCCGGAGATCGAGATGGAGCATCTTCTGCTGCTCCTCGGGTCGCTCCGGCCAGACGGGGGCCTGATATCCGGGCTCGGACTGGAACGAGAGGCCGGTGCCGCCGTCCGGGCAGGCGAGCAGCACCCAGTCCGGCTCGCTGGCTTTCACCTCCCAGCCGAGCAACTGCCGGTAGAAGTCCGACAGCGCATGAGCATCCAGGCAGTCCAAGACCACCGTCGCAAGCGAAATCCGAGGCCGCCCAGCCATCGTCCGTCCCACTGCTGACACCTCTCCCGTCACACCTGCCCCTCTCGATCGAGTGACGTCTCAGCTCCCGGTTGGCGCCGGTGCGCTCGGGGTCTCCCACGGCAGAACCTCAGGGGATACCCCTGGAGCAACAGCCCTCCCTGCATCGACCTCAGACAGCGGAACCTCCAGGGGCGCCGCTCCTTGGTCCCACCGTCGTGTTCCGCCGACCCGCGTTGTCAGTGGTGCCCCGTACCGTGGTTTCGGTAACTATCCGAGCTGCTGGCGCTTCTCGGACCCGCTCCGCTCCCGTGACAGCGCACGGGAGCGGAGCACTCATCCGAGCGGCAGAGTCAGGTGGCTCCGGCGCAGCCTCTCGGTGGTGTGCCGGGAGCGGACTGTCCCGCGGCGGGCCGAAGAGGAGCGTGGCTGGTTCGTCGACGGCGACTCCCGTAGCCCCCTGCCACTCTGCGGCGTCATTCCTCACCGCAGAGTAGGTGGTGGCAGAGGCGGTGGAGGTGGCGGTGGTGGCAGCGAGGTCTGCGCGAGTAGGCCGGCGGTGGCCGACCCTCAGTCGCAGGTGCCTGCCGAAGGGGCGAGGGTGACGGGGGTATGAATGCGCTGCCGGTTGAGGGGCGCCGCCAGCAGCCGATCTCTGTCGTCCTGGCTCTCGCCGTGGCGCAGCGGCCAGGCGCGGGGCTTTCCCCGGCATCCTCCTCAGGCGCTGCGGGCGGGAGTGGGCGACGATGGAAATGGCGGGGTGTAGCGGCGCGCTGAGAGAGGCGCGGGGAGAGCCGTCGGAGGTACCTGCCCAGTTTCATCGGGAGGCCCTGATGGATTACCCGGAATGCTATGAGCTGGTATTTCAAGCTCCCGCAGTGGAGGACGACGTGGTGATCGTCCATCGCACCGAGCGGGCGGGGGCAGGCGGGTATCCGGTCTACGAGGACGAGTCGGGGATCGTACGCGCAGAGATCAGTGACCGGGGCGAGGTCCGCATGCAGGCCAGCGGGGGGCACCAGATGCTCCGCACGCCGATGCTCGCGCGTCCCCTCACCCCGTGAGCTGCAGGAGCAGCCCATCCCTTGGGTAGTCGTGCGCATGCGTGCGCACGTTCTGTAGAGCGCCCCTTGCGCTGTGTGGGGCCCGCGACATTCGAGCGCCTCGCCGCGCTGCTGTGAACCTCCCCCCCCGGTAAGCCACCCATCACCTTCTGCGTTTCACTGACTGCGTCAGGTGATCGGCGCGTGGCGCGATATCCGGGGGAGGCGAGCATTGTGATCTCCGGCCGCATTCCGTGGCCGGGTGAAATTCAGAGGCCGCGCAGATGGCCGCGCTTTCGAGGTGATCGGTGGGTGTCGGGCTTCGGTGCCTGTGTGGAATCCGCGGTGCTCTCTTCGTCGATCTCGCCGATCTCGCTGGTCGGGCCAGCTTCGTCGCCTCGGTCGACCTCAGCCTGGCTTGTCTCCCGCTCGCCCTCCTCGCCGCCGCTGGTCTCGGCGGAGTGGGGCTGAGGGGCAGGGTCGGGCTGCGGTGTGGTGCCGGCGGTATGGCTTTCGAGTACCGCCATGGCGCGTTCGAGCGTCTCGCCGGTGACCTGCATCCGGATTCTGGCCAGTCGTTCTAACTCGGTACGCGACACCACGTCAGGGTACCTGCCGTCAGTTCAAACCTCGGCCCCCCACAAATACCTGTCGAGTGCGTGAAGTTGACGCCCGCCATGCCCTCAACCCGTTGCTTGCGGTGGATCACTGCACTGGTATGGACATGCGCAAGGCAGCGCCATAATCTAACGCTGGTCTAGACCGCAGCATTCCCGCGATGCTGGCCGTGGCCGTGGCCGTGGCCGTGGCCGTGGCCGTAGCCGTAGTTGCCATTGCCGTCGTGTCGCGCTCGTTGGCGGTCTCGTGTCACCTGCCCCACTGACCCACCCGCGCTCCAATGTCCCGCTTCCCGCCCGCCAGTTGATCCGTCTTGGTGATCGGCGGCAACTGCCGCTCCCGGTTGAGTGATCCCCCCCCACACGTGTGGCCCCCTCCTGTCCGGAGGGTGGCCGGCGAGAAGGAGTCACCGTAATGAGGTCACGTATGGCCGCGCTGCTGAGTGCCACGACCGTCGCCGTGGGCGTAGCCCTCGTCGTGCCGACGATGCCTGCGGTTGCCGCGACGGGGTGTGGTTCCCACTGTGCCGCGGCTTCGCCCGGTGCCGACGCCCGGGCCGAGGGGTTCGTCGTCAGCGAGGCGCAGTTCAATCAGATGTTCCCGAACCGGAACGCGTTCTACACCTACAGTGGGCTGACCGCGGCTCTCGGCGCCTATCCGGAGTTCGCGAACACCGGGAGCGACGCCGTGAAGCGTCAGGAGGCCGCGGCCTTCCTCGCGAACGTCAGCCATGAGACCGGTGGCCTCGTCCACGTGGTCGAGCAGAACACCGAGAACTATCCCCACTACTGCGACGCCACCCAGCCGTATGGATGCCCCGCCGGCCAGGCTGCCTACTACGGTCGCGGGCCGATACAGCTCAGCTGGAACTTCAACTACAAGGCGGCGGGCGACGCGCTCGGCATCGATCTGCTGAACAACCCCTCCTTGGTGGAGCAGGACGCCGCCGTCGCGTGGAAGACCGCCCTCTGGTACTGGAACACCCAGACCGGGCCCGGCACCATGACCCCGCACCAGGCGATGGTCAGCGGCGCCGGCTTCGGCGAAACCATCCGCAGTATCAACGGGGCCCTCGAATGCAACGGCGGCAACCCCGGCCAGGTGCAGAGCCGGATCAACAGCTACCAGGGCTTCGTGCAGATCCTGGGGACCACGCCCGGCGACAATCTGAGCTGCTGACGCGGAGGTGAGGCAGGGCCGCAGCGGCTCCACCGGCCGCCCGTTCATCCTCCCAAGGCGGTCACCAGTCGAGCGAGGGCCGGCATGGCTGCGGTGAGCGTGTCGCGGTCGCCGGGGGGAAGCCTGTCCATGGCCTGCTCCAGCGTCTCCCGGCTGGCCCGGTCGTAGCGCTCGAGGAGTTCCAGCGCGCCCGGGGTCACGGACAGGGCCACCGCCCTGAGGTCCGTCGTGGACGAGTGACGTTCCACGAGGCCTGCCGCGGTCATCGTCCGCACCAGATTGCTGACCGTCGAGGGGGAGATGCGAAGCCTCTCGGCTACCGCCCGGGTGCCCAGCGGGCCGTCGGCGGACAGTGCCCGCAGCAGCTCGATCTGGGCGTCGGGCAGGTCGGGGAGGCTCTCGGCGGCGCGAGTTGAGCGCAGTGCGGCCCGGCGTAGGGGGCCAAGGAGGCGGCTGAGGTCGGCGGCGGTGTCCACGGCTCCATTGTGACAGCAGGATGATTTTGCTTCAAAATAGTTTTGTTGCAAAGTGTAGTGCCGGACAGTGCGAGACGCCGTACACCAGCAAGGAGAGCCAGGCCATGACGACCGTCGCGAACCCCGTCCCTGCGCAGGACCTCTCGGGCCTCACCGGGAAGCACTTCCTCTACACCTATGCCAACGGCTGGCAGTACGAGATGTATGTGAAGAACTCCCGGACGATCGACTACCGCATCCACACCGGCATGGTCGGCGGCCGTTGGGTGAAAGACCAGGCAGTTGACCTCGTCCGTCTCGACTCGGACGTCTACAAGATCTCCTGGACCGAGCCCACCGGCACCTCGGTCAGTGTCAACGTGCTGCCTGCCAAGCGCCTGCTCCACGGCGTGATCTTCTTCCCGCATTGGGTGCACCGGCACCCCGAGCGCAGCGTCTGTTACCAGAACGACCACCTGGAGCAGATGGCCAAGTACCGTGAGCAGGGCCCGGCTTACCCGATCTGCGTCGTCCCCGAGTTCGCGAAGATCACCTTCTTCGAGGACTGCGGCGAGAACAACGAAGACGTCATCGCCGTGGACCCGGCCGACCTCCCCGAGGGCTATGCCGACCGCGTCAACTGACCCGGTGCTCCCGACTACCTCACACAGCACACACCTCACGTACTGACACGGCCATGAGTCGGTCGCCTACTGGTCGGTTGTGGCCCTCTCAAAGGGCGAAGTGAGGATCGACTCGGAATGTGTCCACAGGAGCGCGCCACCGATCCCCGATACGACACGGTGATGAGCGCCGGGCATACGGGTAGCGAGCAGCGCTCCGTTATCGGGCGAGTGGCTGGTGTCCCGTTCGCCGTACCAGATCTCGACCGGGACGGTGATCTCTTCGAGGGCGAACGGCCACCGCCCCATGGACAGGACCGTGTCGCGGGCGTAGCCGGCAGCACCTTGGAGAAAACCCTCGTCCAGAGCTCTGCGGTAAACAGCCGCGAAATCAGGCTGCTGATACACGGCGAGGTCGCGCCGGAGACGACGGCCAATGCCGAGGCCACACCTTCCTCAGCGCAGGCGAGAGCGAAGGGCGCCCCCTGTGAGTTCCCGACCACAGCCGGATGTCCCAGCCCTCGCAGCACGCAGAGCTGCCGCATATCAGCAGCGAAGTTGGAGAAGATCTGGCCAGGAGCAGGTGTTGAGGCGCCGAGTCCCGGGCGGTCCACAGAGACGAGACGTACTCCAACTGCCTCGCGGTCCTAGCTGCCCCAGCGCACCGGCAGGTGTTCCGTTCCCCGGATGAGCATCCCGGTGCGCCAGATGAGGTCGTCGACGTCGGTGTCCAGGGCGAGGTCGGGGCAGCGTTCCAAGAGGGACCGGAGAGCGATGCGGGCCTCCAGTCGGGCCAGCGGGGCGCCGAGGCAGAAGTGGATGCCGTGACCGAAGGCGGCGTGTCCGCGGGCGTCGCGGGTGATGTCGAAGTCGTCGGCGGCGGCGAAGTGTTCGTGGTCGCGGGAGGCGGAGGCAAGCGCGATGACGACGGTCTCGCCGGCCGGGATCAGCGTGTCGCCGATCTCGACCGGCTCGGCGGTGAAGCGCCAGGTGGCCGTCTCCACCGGGCCGTCGTAGCGCAGCATCTCCTCCACGGCGTTGTCGAGGAGGGAGAAGTCGGCCCGCAGGGCCGCCAGTTGGGCCGGATGCTGCAGCAGGGCTCGTACCCCGTTGGCCAGGAGGCTGACGGTCGTCTCATGGCCGGCGACGAGCAGCAGGAAGGCCGTACCGATCAGCTCGTCGCGGGAGAGCTGGTCGCCGTCCTCGTCGCTGGTGCGGATCAGGGCGCTGAGCAGGCCGTCGCCAGGGGCCTTGCGCTTGGATTCGATGAGGTCGACGAGATAGCCGGACATCGCCACGACCGCCTGTTGGGCCGCTTCCTCACCGGTCGGTGCGACGATCTCGTTCGACCAGGCACGGAAGGCTTCCCGGTCCACGGTGGGGACGCCGAGCAGTTCGCAGATGACGGTCATGGGCAGCGGGAACGCGAGTGCCTCGACCAGGTCCGCACGGCCCTCGGGGGCGGCGAGCATCGCGTCCAGCAGCTCGTCGGTGATCTGCTGCACCCGCGGCCGGAGTGCCTCGACGCGGCGGGACGTGAATTCCTTGGCCACCAGCTTCCGCAGCCGGGTGTGGTGGGGCGGGTCCGCGTCCAGCATGCTCGTCCACAGGGCCGACTCCTCGCCCGCGTCGTTCTGGAGCCCGGTCTTGCGCCAGTCCTTGTTGAGGCGCGCATCGCTGAGCGCGGCCCTGGCCGCACGGTGCCCTACGACCAGCCACCCTTCCTGGCCGTAGGGGAGACGCACCCGGTGTACGGGCCCCTGGGCGCGCAGCTTGGCGTAGTACGGATACGGATCTGTGGTGAAGTCCTTGCCGTAGGCCTCCAGATCGACAATCTCCGTCATGCGTGCCCGCCCCTCTTGATGATCCCCGATGATGCACGACTTCCGGCACCGTTCAGACCGTATGCGGCGAACCCCGGCAGCAACATCGGCCCCACGGAGGAGTCCCAGCGGTCCCAGCCCACCCGCTGTACTGCCTTCGTTGTAGTGCGCCGACTGTCCATCTTCTGCCGTCCGGTCGCGGTCCCGTGAAGGTGGAACGGCAGGGTGCACGGTGGCGATGGGGGCCGTCGGAGTCGAGGGCCGGCGCACCAGGCCCATCAGCCGTCAGCAGCGGGCGTGGGCGGTGATGTCCGCGCTGAATTCGTCGACCATGGCGGGGGTGACCGTCGGCCGGCACCGGGTGAGGGCGGCGAGGTAGTCGTCGGTGCTCGCGCCGAGCCGTCCGTGGGTGCCCGCGCCGCCGCCGATCGCCTCCAGGTCACGCTCGAAGGACGTCTGGGCGGCCACCCGGGCGGCGTGCTCGATATCGGCCGGGGTGAACAGCTCGCTGGCGGCCACCAGCGCCGCCACATCCACCTCGGCCCGGCCGTCCGTGTACCGGGACCAGATCGCCGACCGGGCCGCCCAGTCCGGCGTACCGATGGGGATCAGGTAGTCGAACCGGCCGGGCCGCAGGAAGGCCGGATCGAGCGAGCGGATCGAGTTGGTCGCGCACACCAGCAGCCGTTCGTCCCGCTCCCGGAACCCGGGTATCAGCTTGAGCAGTTCATTCGTCACCCCGTGCAGCCCGCCCGGCTGCGCCGGTTCATGGCGGACCGGAGCGATCTCCTCGACCTCGTCGATGAAGACGAGGACCCGCTCCAGCTCTGCGATCCGGGCGAACGCGCTGCGCAGCGCCGCCGCAAGATTGCCCTCGTCGGCCAGCCGGGAGATTGAGCAGCTCGACGAACGGCCAGCCGAGCCCGGCCGCGATGCCCCTGGCGAAGGTGGTCTTCCCGGTGCCTGGCGGGCCGAACAGGGCGATGGACCGCGGCGGCCGCACCTCGTGCCGGGCGGCTCGCTCCGCCTCCGCCAGCGGCAGCACGACCCGCCGCTCGATGAGGTCCTTCTCCGCCGCCATACCGGCGACCTTGGCCCACAGATCAGCGGGCAGGAACCGCCCTCCGAGGTTCTCCAGGAGGCCGGCCGCGGGCCCGTCGTGCGGCTCGACCTTCTCGAAGTAGGCCACCGCCGGCTGCCGCGTATAGCCCGCGTTCAGCAGCCCCTCCCCGAGGAGATGCTCCTCAGGAAGGACTCCTGCCCGAGCTCGGCCGTGGAGTCGATCAGGTGGACCACTTCGGCGAGACCGTCCTCGCGGTAGTCGTGGATGAGCCAGTTCACCGGTACCGCCCCTCGCTGGTGATGGTGGTGATGGTGGTGATGTGGTGGCAGTGAGGCTAGGGGCAGCGGGGGGCCGAGCCTGCTCCATCATGAACAATCCGGGGGCGCGGACCGCTACGGTCCGTACGTAGCCAGAGGGACCGCTGCCCGCCGCCCGTCGCGAGGTGCTCCGAGCGGCCGCTGCACCCCTCTGACCGGCAGGAATCCGCTGGCTGGCATGGCGCGCACGATGGCATGCTGTCCGGCGTGAACGGACCCGAGATCCCCTTCAGCTTCGACCCCGCTCTGCACCTCTTCGTGGGTTCAGCGCACAGCACCGCCGGTACACCCGTGGCGACCGATGGTTCGTCGACACTCGGCCATGTCGTCGAGTCGCTCGGCGTCCCGCTCACCGAGGTCGGCCGGCTGGTCGTGGACGGCACCGAGGTTCCGGTCTCCCATGTCCCGCAGGCCGGCGAGAGCGTCGAGGTGCAAGCCGTCGAACGTCCGCAGCGGCTGCCCGGCGCGCCGCTGAGGTTCCTGCTCGACGTTCACCTCGGCACCCTCGCGCGCAGGCTGCGGCTGCTCGGCGTGGACGCGGCTTACACGAACGAGGACCCGGGCGACGCGGCGCTGGCCGCGCTCTCGGCGAAGGAGCAGCGGGTACTGCTCTCCCGGGACCGCGGCCTGCTGCGACGGCGGGAGATCTGGGCGGGCGCGTTCGTCTACAGCGACCGTCCCGATGACCAACTCCGTGACGTCCTGGGGCGCTTCGCCCCCACGCTCGCGCCCTGGACGCGCTGCACCGCGTGCAACGGCCGGCTCATGGACGCCGACAAGAACTCCGTCCGTGAGCACCTGGAACACGGCACGCAGCGTACGTACGACGTCTTCGCGCAATGCACGGCATGCGGCCGCGTCTACTGGCGAGGTGCGCACCACGCTCGCCTGGAGGCAATCGTCGAAAAGGCGCTCCGGGAGAGCACCACCTGAGGGCGGGTCCGGCCGCCCGCGATGTTTCACATGAAACATCGCGGGCGGCCTCTCGGCCGGCCCCGGTGGGCGTACGCATTCCTCAATCCGGGTGAGGGATGCTTCGCCATTGGTGTGCACGGGGCCGGTCATTCCGTACGTGCGGGAGACGCCCGGAACGGGGGGAGGGGTGTCAATGGGTAGCGCGGGGGACGTCCATGGCAGTGAGGTCGCCGCGTCGGGCAGACGGCGCCGGCGCCGTCGGAGCCGCTGTCGGCGAGGCGGCCTGGCAGGGCCGGGGGGCTCGTCCGAGGCGCCGCCGTGCCGGGGTGGGCGCTGTTCCTCTGCGGTGGGGTCCGCATCCGTACGAGGCCGCCGCGTAGGGGTCGGTGACCAGGGCAGCAGCACAGCCCAACTCCTTCTGGAGTCAAGGCGATACCGACCTCGGTGTCCGGCTCAGGGCGATCGCTTCCGCCGATCACGGGGAGGGGGGCGGGGTGCTGCGCCCCAAAGCCGCTTCCGGCCGGTGTCGTCCGACGAGAATCGGCCCGTCAGTCCGACGCGAAGAGCCCGGCTTCAATGGGCCGTTCAGAAATTCACGGTCGACCTTCCGCGCATGGCCAGAACGTCAAGAGGCTCATCACCACGGTCACTTCGCCGATTTCGAGCAGTTTCGTGGCCCGGCGCGACCGGCGACGGGAGGGGAATTCTGTCCAATTCCCTTCGACTGTCCATGAATTGCGAGCCAGCGGCAGCCGCCCAGCCGAGCCGAATACGGGTCGTCGTCCGCGCGATGGCCCGGGGCGGCGACGTCCGCCCGGCACCCTCGCCGTAGAGCTGTTCGACCCGTCAGGGGCCTTCGGCGTGTCGCAGTCAGGGGCCGTCGACGTGCCCCGGAAGGGCCTCGCTCGCCGGGCTCGTGCGCTGGGAATTGGCCGCCGTGGAGGGCCGCAGGAGCGCCTCTAGCCCACTCGTTACGCGACACGCCGACGACGCGCGCCGTCCAATGGGTGAATCCGCCGCCTTCCGCCACCCAAAGAGCCCACGGCGTACCTCGAATGCGACGTTCTCCGGTGGTGCGCGGTCGCAATCCGGCTGACGGTGATCACGTCGCCACTGCGATCCGATGAGCCGACAAAGAGTCAGCCTTCGCAGTCGCGCCGAAAGGAACATGTCCCCATGCGCACTGCTCGCACCCTGTTCGCCTCAGCCGCCATTACGGCGGTGCTTGCAATCTCTGCTCCCGCTGCGAACGCCATGATCACGGAGGACATTGCGTCGGACAGCGCTTCCTCCAGCAACCACCAGCAGGCCACGAACGGCGACCGCGACCGTGACCGTGACCGCGGTCGGGACCGCGACCGCGACCGTGACCGCCGGCGTGACCACTGCCGTGACGGCCGTGACGGCCGTGACGGCCGCGACGGGCGTGGCGGCCGCGATGGCCGCGATGGCCGCGACGGCCGGGGCAACGGCCGCGACGGTGGCCGTGACGGAGGCCGCGACGGTGGCCGTGACGGAGGCCGCGACGGCGGGCGTGACTACGGCCGCGACGGCCGGGACCACGGCCGCGGCGGCTACGGACGTGACCACTGCCGTGACAACCGCAGGCCGAGCGGTGGCGTGCACACCGGTGGCGGCGCCATGGCCAAGACCGTGCTCGGTGACTGGGACCAGGGCGGCGGCTACGGCGACGACCACGACAAGCACGGGCGCGGCGACCGTGACCACGGCCGCGGCGGCTACGGCGACCGCGACCACGGCCGCGACCACGGCCGGGGTGGCTACGGCGACCACGACCGTGACGGTGGCTACGGGCGCGGCGACCACCGCAAGCCGCACGGCGGCATCCACACTGGTGGTGGCGGCCTGGCGACCGGCGGCGGGATGGCTGCCGGCTCCGTCCTGATGCTCGGTGGCCTCGGCGCCGGTGCGTACATGCTGCGTCGTCGCAACGCCTCGGGCAGCGCGGCTGCCTGATAAGGCACCCGCACGGAGACCGAAGCGCTGTCGCGGCCACCGTTCCACGTGGACGGTGGCCGCGGCGATTGCGCTACCGATGTCCCCCTCATGCCCCCGCGTCGATGATGAAAGGCACCCTGAGATGACCGCCCCGCAGTCGCCCCAGCCGAATCCGAATCCCTCCCGGACCGCTCCCGCGTCCCGCCCCGTTGGCCGCGGTCTGCTGTGGTCTGCGGGAGCGTTTCTGCTCGGCTCACTCCTCGTCTACAACTCCGTGGACACCTCGGCGGACCCCAAGCCGTCGTCCCACTCCGCCGTGGCCGAGTCCGCCGCTCCGCGCGGCGCCGCCTCGACGACGGCCCCTGACCTGGCCCTGCCCCGTTCCGCACCGAAGCGGCTGTCGATTCCGCAGATCGCCGTAGACGCGCCCTTCACCCCCCTGACCATCAGCCCGACCGGGCAGCTCAACGCGCCGCCCGCGGGGGACAAGAACCTCGTCGGCTGGTACAAGGACGGCGCGGCGCCGGGCGAGCGCGGATCGGCGATCATCGCCGGTCACGTGGACACCAAGACCGGGCCGGCGGTGTTCCTGCAACTCGAGTCGCTCAAGCCGGGCAACACGATCAACATCACCCGGGAAGACGGCATCGTCGCCACCTTCAAGGTCGACTCCGTCGAGACCTTCAACAAGGCGAGGTTCCCCAACGAAAGGGTCTACGCCGACGCCTCCACCGCACAGCTCCGCGTGATCACCTGCGGTGGTGCCTATGACCGGAAGGTCAAGGACTACGTCGACAACGTGGTGGTGTTCGCCCACCTCGCCTCGTTCCGGAACGCCTGAGCGGCAATCTCTGCGCACCGCGGAGACCGCCCCGGCATCCCCGGCACAAGCCCAGGCCGTCGCTCCGTCGTCGGCCTGGGCTTGGTCACTGCGCACCGTAAACGGCTGGTTGACGTCCGAGCTCCCCGCTCACCCGGGTGGCGCAGCCGCGCGGACCTATGTCCGCACGCGCGCGTCCCAGCGCCACGTGGTGCGCCGGGGGCGGTCCGGCAGTTCGGTGCGCCCGGTGGCCCACAGCAGGGTGCGCCACGGGTCGGCGGAGTCCGGGACGTCCGGGAACAGTCGTGCGAGTACCCCGGCGCACACGTCGGCGGGCGGGTTCCAGTCGAGTCCGAGACCCTCCGCCAGGTCATGGGTGTGCACGAGGGTCTCCACCGCCCCCATCGCGGCGAAGCCCCCGGGGTCCGACACCCCGAACACATGGTGCGCGCGTACCTTGGGCGGCGTCGTCCGCACCATCGCCACCAGCAGCGCGCCGCTCGCCTCCAGCACCTGCAGCAGTCCGGCGGGCCCCGCCGCGCGGTCGGCATGCACGGCGTTCGCGGGACCGCCGTCCCTCCGGCTCTCCCATACGAAGGGCACATTGCCCCCCAACGGCGGCCTTCTGGGGCCGAGTTGGACGGCGTAGGCGAAGAGGTCATCGCTGAGGTGCTCGACAGTCTCCCAGCAGTCCCACTCCAGCGAGCCTGCCCTGCCGTCCCATGCCGCCGCCGGCGCCTGGCGCAGCACGGACACGGCGAGCTGCACCACACGGTCCAGATCGTCCGCGGTGACGGCGGGCGGCGGGACCGGAATCGCGGCTTCGGTGGACCGGGACATCGTGGGGGACGTCGATCGGGATGTTGACCAGGACATGGTGGGACCGTATCGCGGAGGAGCGGGAGACCGGCGGCGCCGGGGTGTGCGGGTGGGTCGGCACCGGTATCTGACGGTCTATCGTGGGCCCATGTCCGCCCCAGAACTGATCCGTATCGTCTCCCGCGACTCGCCCATGGCCCTGGCCCAGGTGGAGCGGGTCCGCGCCGAACTCGGCGCGCTGCACCCCGGCATCGCCACCGAGGTCGTCCCGGTCAAGACCACCGGCGACCGCTGGATGGGCGCCCTCTCCCAGGTCGAGGGGAAGGGGGCGTTCACCAAGGAGGTCGACGCGGCCCTCCTGGCCGGTGAGGCGGACCTCGCGGTGCACTGCGTCAAGGACATCCCCGGCGACCGTCCGCTGCCGGCCGGCACCACCTTCGCCGCCTTCCTGGAACGCGATGACGTGCGGGACGCGCTGATCCACCCCGGCGGACTCGGTCTCGACGCACTCCCCGCGGGCACCCGGATCGGCACCTCGTCGGTCCGCCGGATCGCACAGCTCGCCGCCTCCCACCCGCATCTGCAGTGTGTGCCGATGCGCGGCAACGCCAACCGCCGGATGGAGAAGCTCGCAGCGGGCGAGGCGGACGCGTTGCTGCTGGCCGTCTCCGGCCTCGAACGCATCGGCCGCACGGACGTGATCACCCAGATCCTGTCCGTGGACGAGATGTGCCCACCGATCGGCGCGGGCGTCCTGGCCCTCCAGTGCCGCGAGGACGACCACGACACCATCGACGCCGTCAGTGGCCTGGGGCACCCCCGGACGTTCCAGGAGACGACCGCCGAACGCATGCTGCTGCACGTCCTGCAGGGCCACTGCAACAGCCCGATCGCCGGCTACGCCAAGACCGACCGCCGCGGCGAACTGTCCCTGCGGGCCTGCGTCTTCACCCCCGACGGCAAGACCGTCCTCAACGCGCACGAATGGGCCGGCCCGCTCACCCCGGAGACCCTCGGCACCTCGGTGGCCGTCGCACTGCTGCGCCAGGGGGCGCGCGAACTCATCGACAGCATCGCGCACTGAGACCGCGTACCCGGAGGGTGGCGGTCTGGCCGGATAGCGGGGACCCCGCCCTCGGGGCCGGGGCGGGCCCCGCAACCCGCCGGCTCAGTCCCCGGCCGGGGCGGATTCCCTCTCCCACGGCACAACGACAACCTGCACCTCGTCCTCGTAGACGATGCGTCCGGGGGCCGTGGACTCGACGCGTTCACAGGCCACTTCATGGGCGGCCAGGATCTCCAGGTAGCCGTCCACCCGCTCGATCAGATGCACCGCGGAGGCCTTGAACCACGCCACCGCTCCCGGGTTCAGACTGTGGTCATAGACACTGGGGTCCACGTCCGTGGGGTTGGGGTAATTCGCGTCGTACCAATCGTTACCGGCACGCCAGAACCGGAACTGCTCATCGGTCAGTTTCCCCTTCCTCGCCAGGCCGTTGGCGAGAGCGAAAACACCCGGGAAATGGCCCCGCTGGCTGCGCGTAAGCGCCTGAAACCGCACATATGACGTCCCACTCATGAATCATCGCCTCCTGCTGATGCTCCGTCCCATATCCCGGTCGCGGTGGCGCTCCGGCTACACGACCGGTGGCCGGCCGGCGCGTGTCAGCCGCAGAACGGTGCGCCACCGCAAGGGAGTTCGTGTTCCCCAGCCTCCCATCAGCCCCTCCCGGAGGCCGCCGAACCACGTGTGGAGCGCCTTGGGGGAGTGGATGCGGACGAGACTGAGCAGCACCCAGGTGGCGAGGTATACGGGGATGAGCGGCAGCGGGAGGAGCCTCATGGCGAGCCAGACCCGATTCCGGGCAACCAGGCGGTAGTAGCGGCTGTGGCGAGCGGGGTCGGTCGCCGGTTCGGCCATCCGTAAGGCGCCGCTCACGCCGTAAACCCTTTACCGATGCCCGGAATTCACCTGCTGGTCGGCTCACCCTAGCGGCCGGTTGGGCGGCTCTTGGTGGAATCGGCCGCGGCGTCGGGTACGAACAGGCTCAACCGCTAGGTGGCCGGCTCGGCCAGGCGCCCGCAGAGCGTGTCGACGCGGGTCATGGACCAGTCGATCTGCTCGGGCTCGGGGCGCCACCAGCGGTCTCAGGCTCTGGGATGATCTTTTGCGTGCTCGCCGCGCACATGACACGATGTCCAGCGCCGCACGGGGGAGCGGCACATGTGTGGGGACAACCTCCCTTTGCGCATCACGATTTCCACCGTGGTGCTCCCTTCTTCCCAGGGCGGCCAGAACCTACCAAGCCGCAGTACACGGAATCACAAGGGAACGGGACCAGACATGACGACCTCCACACGCACCTCCAGCCCCACACCGATCTACGAAGAGCTCGTCGAGGAGCACGGAGACATTCTCGCCGAGGCCCGCGAGGCCGCCGAGCGTTCGCAGCTGACGGCGTCCAAGGCGCTGGACTGGAGCGATCTGCGCCGCCGCGACTGAGGGCAGGCGCGGGAGCCGGCGACAGCGGAAGCAGTCGCAGGGGCACCCGCTGGGTCAGTCGCTTCCGGGGAAGGTTTCCACCAGTCGTGGCGGGGCCGCCTGCTTCCAGGAGTCGACGAGGATGTCACGCAGTTCGGTGAGGTCCTCGAGTGCGGCCAGTCGTACGCGCACCCAATGGGAGCTTGCCTCGTGCGGAGGCACCCAGAACTTCTCCGGCTCCGCGGCGATCAGCTCCTTGCGCTCGTGAATGGGGCAGCGCACGGCGAATGACGTCTCATCGTCGGGGACCGTGATGAACATTTTCCCGGCGACCCGGAACGTGGGCATCTCCCAGGCTTCCTTCTCCACTGTCTCGGGCAGCGAGAGGGCGATACGTCGGACGTCAGCTGAATCGATCACGGTCATCACTTTAGACGCGCGGCCGACCGTACGAACAGGTATTCCCGGGCTTCCCGCGCACGCGGACATTGCCGGCGACGCCTGTGGCCCGTGCCCACGCCTCCCTTCTCAGGAGGCGGAGTGCGTTCCCTTGTCCCGGATCAGATTCTCGACGTGATCGAAGCGCTCGTGCAGTGTGTGCAGCTCTGAACGGAGTGCCTCCGCGTCCTCGCGTGCATGGTTCCCCACGGCTTTGCCCAGGCGGACCATGTCCTGTTCCGCGCGGCCGACGAACCAGGTGGCGAGAGCCGCCGTGATGACCCCGAATGCCGTAATCGCGCTGAGCATCAACAGCGAAGCGATGATGCGGCCCCACAGCGTGACGGGGTAGAAATCTCCGTATCCCACGGTGGTCGCCGTCTCGATCGCCCACCACAAAGCCTTCGGATACGACGTGATATTCGCGTGCGGTGCACCGGATTCGGCGACCACGACCAGTGCGGCGCCCGCAAGAAGTACCGAGGTCATGACCACGGTGACCCAGAGCGCCGCTTGTGCGTGCAGCCGGCGCCACGCCTCGTTTCGGAAGAGGCGATTCAGTACGGACAAGAGAAACGACGGCACCAACGGGCGTCACCTTCCACTGTGGCCTGGCGGGCAACCGGCCTTCCGCCTTCGCCGACATTAACAGGAGCCGGTGCCGTGCCCGGATATGTCGGTGGGCGAGCGGCTGAGCGTGGTGATGGCCCCGTGTTCACCTTTCCGTTCCGCTGTTTCCGTGGACGCTATGCGGCCCGCAGTGCAGGCCTGCCTGTCAGGCCGCAACACTGCACGATCAGCGCGGTGCGTTTCCCTGATGTGGTGTGGCGGGCGGATCGCCATGGACGGCGTGCAGATAGAGGGCGAGGGTGTCGACCGTGAAGTACGAGCTGTAGGAGACGTCCGGGAAATCGCCGCCCGTGTGGTAACCACCGATGACACCGATCAGGGCGTATCCGGTGAGGCCGCGCACCAGGAACGGCCCGCCGGAAGTGCCGCCGATATAGCCCGCGCAGGAGATTTCCAGAAAGTCGCCGGGAGCGGCCGGATCGGTGCTGGTGTAGCGGTGGGTGGCGGAGGTGCAGTCGAGGGGTTTGGGATGGCTGCTGTCCTTGTTGCCGGGGTAGCCGATGAGCCGTACCTTCCGGTGGTCATAGCCCGGGTACGGCAGCAGGTCGAAGCCGCCGGTCACCTCCTCCACCTCGGCCCCGTCCTCCCGTGCCCCGAGCCGCACGACGGCGAAGTCCCAGCGGGCTCCCGCGCTCGTGCCGAGGTCGTAGTACCGCTGGTCGAGGTAGATCCGCTCGACGGGGTAGATCCCGTGCGGCTTGAGCCCGTCGTGGTACTGCGGCACGAACGACAGCTGCCGCTTCGGATCGGGGGAGCGCAGACAGTGGGCGGCGCTGACCACCAGGTTCCGGTGCGGACTGCGGACGACCGTGCCGCCGCAGAACCGGCCGGTGTTGCTGCCGTCCGTCCAGAAGAACGTCCCCACCTGGGGCAGGCCGTCGAAAGGGTGACTCGGTGGGGTGGGGGCCGTCGCCGGGCGCGCGGCCGGCGTGCCCTTTCCCGGGGCGGCCGCACGTGCTGCCCGCATCCGTTGTGGGGTCCAGTACGTGTCGGCCGACGCGGCCAGCCCTGGCTTGTGGCTCTGCTGATGCCGCTGCCCGTGCCACTGCCCGGGGCCGTTCGGGGGCGATGCGGCGTGCGCCGGCGGTGGCGGGGCGAGCGCGAACGGCGATCCGAGCAGCAGGGTGGTGAGCAGCAGGGCGAAGCGGCGGCGTACGGCAATCGGTCTGCTCATGAGGCAGGTCCTTCCGAGGGCCGGCGTACGGAACGAGAGACATGCGCGAGGCGACGTGCCATGGTCCTACGGTCCGCGAGCGTATGGCGAGAGGCCGGGCCGGAATTCGTGACGGGCCGTCAACGCCGCCGGGCCGGGAGGCGAGTCCGGGGCCGGCGGTGAGCCCGGGGTCGTCCGACAGGTCCCGACCGCGCCCGTCAGCACACGGGCAGGTGCCGGGCGAAGAACGCGTGCACGTGGTGGCGGACCAGGGGAATCGATACGGCCGGGTCCAGTGCGCCGATCAGCTTGATCCGGTTGTCGGCGGTCATCAGCCCGGCGGCCTGGAGCTGGGGCGCGAGGGCGGCGTAGTCGGTGAACACCCAGTGCGCGGCGTGGTCGAGCTCCCGGCGGCTGGTGCAGCCGGGCGAGCGGGCGAGCATCGCCGACCAGGAACGCTCCAGCTCCTTCTGGTGCGGGAAGCCATCGGTTCCCAGCAGGAGCAGCGGACGGTGGTCCGTGCCGTATTGGGCGATCGGGAAGAGTCGACCCTCCTGGCCGGGGGACTCCGGCGGATGGTCCAGAAAGCCCTCAAGGTTGATCGCTGCGTGGATGCGCCGGTCCTCGTACATCGTCTCGGCCGCGGTGGTGCCGCCGGCCGAGTGGCCGTAGATGCCCACCCGCCGCAGGTCCAGGGCCCGATCGAGGTGCTGCGGCAGCGGGCGTCCCGCCGCGTCCGGGTTCTGCCCGGCTGCCAGGGCCTCCAGTTGGTCGAGCACGAACCGGATGTCCGCGATCCGGGTGTCGATCACCGTGCGGAACAGCGCCGGGTCCGTTCGGGGGTCGCCCCGGAAGACCGTTTCGCGGACCCTTTTCCTCCCCGCCCGCACGCGGGGGAATTCGACCTCACTGCCGTCGCCGGGGTGGTCGACGGTCACCACCACATATCCGCGGCCGGCCAGTTCTTCTGCGATCCCGGTACCGAGGGTGCGCGGATCGCCTCCGCCCGGGCTGTACAGCAGCACGGGGCGTCGCACGGCCTGTGCGGGCGCGCCCGTGTGCGCATGCGTCCGGGTGGCCGCCCAGTTCACCCCCTTCACCGGCAGCCCCTCATGGAAGAGAGGGTCGATGAACGGCAGACGCTCCGCGGCGCCCCTGGTCATCTGCGGCGCGACCGGGTAGCCGCTCACCGTGCGGGCCGGATAGAACACCGTGGCCATCACCTCCCGAACGGGCAGCGCCTCCCATGGGTCGCGCCTGGCGTGATCGACCAAAAACAGCGTGGTCACCCCGATCCGGTACGGCCCGGTCGGCGCCGGCAACCGTAGGGTGAGGTCCTTCGCGCTGCGCGGCTTCCCGGTCTGTGCCCGCGCCACACCGCCGCCCGCGAGCAGCATCGCGGCTGCCAGCGTGGCTGACTTGGTGAGGGCCCGACGGTCTGTCCCCGTCGCCTTCTCCTCCCCGGGCACGCCATCGCTGCCGTGATCCGCCGCAGAAGCTCCGCCTGCACGCTCCCCACCATGGACGCTCTTCCGGAACATAGCTCTCCCCTTGTGCTTCTGTGACGTCGGTCCTTGTGCCTTCCGGCGGCCCCCTGCGTGAATGGAGGGGGCTTGACCTGGAGGTTGGCACCCGGCGGGGAGATCGGGCCATCGTTGAGGCCCTGCCCTAAACGATGGCGATGGTGCCGGCAGGGGGAGTAGTGCTCCGTATCCACTTCACGGCTGCCGACTTCGCCCGCGTCCGGTTCGCACCCCGTCCGGCCCCGCTGCAAGAGCTGAACGTGGCCCTGATGAAGATGTGTTACCCGGACGAGCCCTTGCTCTTCGGCCGCTGGCGACGACGGTTGCTGCGGTCCCTGCCGCCCGTTGTCCAGCCGCTCGGCGACCTGGTTCCCGCCGAGGCGGCCCCCAATTTCCTCGATGTCTTCAGTGACACCCTGGAGGATGGGCTGGACACCGTCCGCGCAGCGCCCCCTGCCCTGGTCCGCTCCGAAATCGAGCGGGTCTATGCCCGGCAGCCCGCGCCGGCACCGCTGTGGCTCCGCGATCTGCACCAGGGCGACGGCGCGGCCTGGCATGTCCTCCGCCGCGCCCAGCAGGCGGCGTTCGATACGGCCCTGCGCCCCGTATGGCCCCTGGTGCAGGATCTTCACCAGGCGGAATTCACCCGCCATGCCCTGTCCGTCGCCGAGCACGGCATCGGCGCCGCACTCGCCGAACTCGTCCCGGGCGCCCGGCTGCACGGCAACGTCTGGCAATGCGCGGCGCCCTACGAGAACGACATCGAGCTGCACGGCCGCGGCGTACTGCTGTTGCCCACCTTCCACTGGACCGGCCACCCGCTCATCTCCGACCTGCCCAACCACCCGGTGGTCGTGACCTACCAGGCCGGACCGGGGCTGCCGCTCTCGCCGTCCGGGGCGGTCGGCACGGACGAGGCGCTCGCCGGAGTACTGGGACGCACCCGCTTCGACATCCTGCTCCACCTCGCGGCGGAGCACACCACCAGCGAACTCGCCCGCCGCCTGAACGTCAGCAACGCCACGGCTTCCGCTCACACCGCCGCACTACGCGGCGCGGGCCTGATCACCACGACCCGCGCGGGACGGTCGGTCCTGCACCGGCGCACCGCACTGGGGAGCCTGCTGGTGCGGCACGGTGACCGACGGGGGCGTGGGGCGAGTGGTTGAGTTGTTGCTGCTGCTGTGGCTTGGGGAGGTGTGAGGCCCCGGGCTTGATGGGCGTGCTCCCCGCTGCCGTGCGGGCTGTCTATACGGCAGGAATCCGGTCGCGCTCCGGGGTCGAAGCCGACAGGATGCGGCCATGGCAGATGCTCTCTTGCCCGCTCGCGCCCAGGAGCTTTGGGTGGAGCTGGCGGGCACACCGGTCGAGTTCCGTCCCTCAGGCGCGGCGAGGGTGGTGGTCGCGCCCGGGTCGCGATGGTGTCCGCCGTCTTGGACCGGGGTTGTAAGGATCGCTGAGACCGTCGTTGTCACTGCGCCGAACGAGATGGTCGCGGGGATGATGGGCGACGACCGTGCGGCACCAACGCCTTCTGTCTCCGCCGGGGAGACGAGGCGGTGGCCGCAGCCGGGTACCCGGCTGCGGCCACCGCCTTGACTGCCGCCGAGAGGAGGGAGTTCTGCCTCTTCGCAAGAGCTGTGTCGCTTGTGAACGGGAGTCCGTTCGGAGCCCGTCTCATCGGAGTTTGCTCGCTGCGTGATGGTGGGCTCCTCTCGGGTTCAGTGAAGTCAAGAGCCTCCTATAAGCCCCCGGGGCTGGTCTCCCCGGCTCGGGCGGCGGCCGCCGGCTCAAGCAGGGACCAGCCGTCGACCTCCACCGCCCGCCGCTCTCCTGGCTGCCAGCCACCGGCCAGTGCCACGTCGAGCAACGCCCGGACGGCGCCCGGCTCGTGCAGATTCAGGCCTGCACCCTGGGTGAAGCCAACGTCCCCGGAGCCGAACGGGGCGCCGCCCGGGACGTATCTGCCGGGACCGTCGGCAAAGACAATGCGCAGTGGGCCGCCGGTGCCGGCCGGTTGCGGGGACAGCGTCAGGACGTGGCGGCAGTCCATGGACCGGCCGTCGTCGTGCGTTCGGTGGCTGTGGCGCATCGTCCACATGTACACACGCCCGTCGGCGACCAGTCGGCGGGACTTCTTCGCATGGCGAGGCACGCAGCCGAGGGTACGCGGCCTGATCTGCGAACACCTCTAACAGTGATCAAGCTTTGACAGCGCATCCAGTCGTTGAGGCTTCCTTGTCAGTGCACCTGATCACACTTCGGCCCGATGTCTTTGACCCTGGCCGGAGTTCCGTCCGGGGCGAATGAGCGGTGGAAGGTGAAGGCGTGCGGCGCGGAGCCGTGGTCGTGGAGGTGTTCCAGCTTGGAAACCCCGTCCTGCCAGGTGGGTATCACGCCGTCGGAGACCCACCAGGACACGTAACTCGGGTGTTCTGGCCTCTCGAACCAGTCGTAACGCCTGTTCAGTGCCTCACGGTGCAGACCGGTGTAGACGGCCTCGAAGGCGGGGCGCAGGTCGGTCCAGAGGGAGAGAGTCGTGGCCAGGGCGGTGGTTTCCACCGTACGGCCCTTGTCGTACCAGGTCGGTACGGCGAACTCTCCCCATGCACCCCAGTCCGCTCCGAAGAACATGCCCCGGTCACCGGCTGCCGCTTCAGCACGCCCGAGGTATCCGGGGTGCTGACTGATCTTCTGGTAGACGGCCGCACCAATGTCGTAGAACTCGTTCGTGAGAGGTGTGGGATCGGCGAGAGGCGACTTGAGGACGCCGAATGTGTACAGCGCAAGATGGGGCATACATCTCTCCCTGGTGGGGGTGCCTGGTGTGGACCCGAGGTGGACCGGTTCGGTGGCTTACGCACGGGGGCGAGGGGCAGTGGGGCGTGGCCAACTCATCCCGTCGCGGGCGGCTCAGCCTGAAGGAACTCTTCTGTGACCGTGGGCGATCGCCGAAGACCAGGTGAAGGTAGCCGCCTCTGCGGGCCCTGTCGAAGTTGCGTTTTCCCTGTCCAAGTGGCTTCTTGTACGGGTCATTTCGGGGGCTGGGGCGGTGGTGCTGCCTGCGGCTATGGAAGTCCACAGCGGCCCAGCAAATGCCGAGAAGTAGCATCGGCAACCCCGTTCAAGCCGGTATGCCCGGGGCGACGCCAGCGGCGTTGTCGGCGTCGACTGTGTCCACTTCCAAAGGGCACAAGACCAGCTCAAACGGGATATATGTCGCCCCACTGCTGGGCGGTGTGATCCGGTGTGCGTTTCGTAGGCGTTTCGTGGTGCGCTTCGGATAGGGTGGTGGCGGAGGTGTTCCCTGTGCCCAACGATCGTGATGCGTTGTTCGCGTCGGTTGATGCGCTGCTCGCGCAGGCTGCCGTGCAGGATGCTCTGCCCGAGCCGGCCGAACGTAAGCGGCTGCGGGAGGCCGGTGGCCTGAGCCAGGATCAGGTCGCCAAGGCCCTGTCGGTGCGACGCGAGACCATCACCAGTTGGGAGCTGGGCCGGACCGAGCCACGGGCCCCGAAGCGCGCCGCCTACATCCGGCTTCTGGAAGGCCTGGCCGAACGCTTCCCCGCTCAGGGGACTCATGCCCATGGCGGCACGCCGACAGTCGCCACGCCCGGAGCGAGCCATGCTTCGGCCGCCACGACGCCACCTCCGGCCCCGGCTGAGGCTCCGGCCTCGGCGCCCAGCCCTGGCACTGCTCCTGCCTCCGCCCCTGCCCCCGTCCCCGAGTCTGCACCCGTCCCCGCCCCCACCCGGCCGGCAGGCACCGGACGTACCGGCCCCTCGTCCACACCCTCGTCCTCCGCCTCGCTCCCATCCACCTCCCGTCGCCCGCCCGCCAGGAACGCCGCGGGCAAAACACCGGCCAAGGGCCCAGCCGCCACGCCGACCGCGCCCCCGCCCGCCGCCGACCCCCGGTTCGCCCACGGCCCGCTCGCCGTGCTGGACGGTGACGGCTCGGCCTACTCTGTCGACGGTCTGGTGCTCGACTGCCCTGCCACGACCTTTCCGGCCCTGGTCGACTGGGCGCTGAACGAAGCGAAGCTCGGCGCGCCGCGCCTCCACCGTCACGGCAAGGACGCCGATCCGCTCGTCGTCATCACCGCCGACGCCGCCGAACGCCTGGGCCTACCGGGCGAGTTGGCGGACCGACGTGGTCTGCGGCTTCCGGAGGACCACCAGGTCGTCCGGCAACTCCTGCGTGCGAAGTGGCGGCTCACGCGCCGGGGCTTCGGTCCCTGGCCGCGTATCTACCGGCCGGCGCAGGGCGGGGAGCGACAGTGTGTGCAGTTCGCGATCCTTCCCTGGGGCGCGCTCGACACGCGCTCCTGGGGGGACTCGGGCCAGCTGCCGCCGGCCGAACTCGCGCGGGTACTCGGCTCGTACGCGACCCGGGTCATCACCCCGCGCGGTTCGACGGCCGTCTGCGGCCTGGAGCTGATGACGGCACTGCGCCCGCCGACCCGCGCCGTCAGGGACGCGGCCACCGGCTCATGGGTGTCCGGTCCGAACCCCGGCGCCCTGGCCGAGCCCGTAGACCCCGCGCCGCCGGAGGCGCCCGGCGAGCATCCGGTCGTGGCCGCCCACTACCCCCGTCACCACGAACGCACCCCGGACCAGATCCTGGACGAGGAGGCCTTCGACTGGTTCCGGCCGCTCACCGACGAGGAGTGCGCGCGGGGCTACGCCTACGGGGTCGGGATCGACGTCAACATGGCCTTCGCCGCCGCCGCGAATCGACTCACCGTCGGGACCGGCGCGGCGACACACGTCAGCTCCCCGGCGTTCGACCCCAAGCTGCCCGGCACCTGGCTGGTGGACCTCTCCCACATCGACCTCGATCCGCGGCTTCCGTCGCCCTTCACCCCCAAGGGCACCCGTCCCACCGGCCCGGCCTGGTACGCGACTTCGACCGTCGCCTACGCGGTGGAACTCGGCGCCCGGGTACAGCCGGCCGAGGCGTACGTCCGGTACGAGCACGGCGCCTACCTGGACGCCTGGTACACCCGGCTGCGCGACGCGTACATGGCCACCATGGCGGATCTCGGTGTTGCCGCCGGTATGCCGGACGACGAGTTCCTCGCTGCCATGGCCCTGCACAAGGACGCCGACCCGGGACAGGCCGCCGTACTGTCGGCCATCAAGTCGTCCGTGAAGGGCGGTATCGGTAAGCTCCGTGAGCGGCCGCAGGGCATCGGCTACACATATGGCGAGCGGTGGCCTGCTCTGGAAAGGCCGACCTGGAGCCCGCACATTCGCGCGGAACTGATCGGCAAGGCCCGCACCAACATGCACCGCAAAATGCGGAAGCTCGCCTCGGCCGGGGTTTTCCCGGTCGCCGTGCTGTCGGATTGCGCCGTCTACCTCTCGCACGGTCCCGGCCCGCTCGACTTCCTTCCCCGTACGGAAGACGGGAAGCCGTTGCCGGGCGGGTTCCGGCTCGGGGTCTCCCCGGGAATGGTCAAGCACGAAGGCACCCAGGATTTCCTGTGGGTGGCCTCGATGATCGAGGACGAGCAGATCAACCCGGCCCGGCACATCAAGGGCAGCGACGCCGCGGTCGGCGGAGAGTAGGCATACGCGATGGGAATTCTCGGCGACAGTCTCGACAAGGCCGCGGCGCATACCGCCACGCGCCCCATCCCGAAATCCGCCGGCGTGCAGATGAGATTCCTGGTCAAGCGCGAGAAGGGATCGACCAAGGTGGTGGCGCAGCGGCTGGGCATTTCCCAGCGCACGGTGGAGCGTTACCTCAAGGACCAGATCAAGCGCCCCCGTGCGGAACTGGCCGCTCGGCTCGTCGCCGAGGTCACCAAGGATTGGCAGCCGCGAGTCCGAGAGCGGGCCAAGAAGAAGGCGGCCAGTACGACCGGCATCGTCATCGAGACCCGGGCGCGCTTCGGGTTCACCGCCGCACCGGGCACCACCGACGACGGTCGCATCCGGCTCATCACCCAGCATCTGCCCCCGTCGTACGCGGCCCGCCTCTTCGACGCCCAAGCCACCGGTGCGTCGGAACAGCAGTTGCAGGACATCGCCGCGGAGGGCCTGCAGGAGATCTACTTCAAGGACCGCGGCCGACGGGCCGACGGGCTCCAGGTGGAGTTCACCGACATCGACTATGTGGAGATGGACTTCTAGCGGCTGCGCAGAGGTGGCGGGCACCGGCCTTAATGTGACTTAGCGCTTCAGTTGGCCACTTAGCGGTTCATCTGGCCACCGCTGCGCTCAGCGTCCAGCCGCCTGGTGAGCGGGGTACCTGGGCCGGAGTCGAGTCGGTCCTCGGCTGCCCAGCCGACCCGCTCACGGGCACCGGCTGGGGGTCCAGTAGCGTCCGTTCCATGGTCACCCTCGATGCCCTCGTCCGCCTCTGCCCTCCGCCTGCCGATGCGCTGCCTGCGGTGGACTGGGTGCAGGCTGAGCGCGCCCTGGGTGTGGCTCTGCCGTCCGACTACAAGCAGCTCGTCGAGACGTACGGCGACGGCATCTTCGACGACACGATCTGGCTGCTCGTCCCCGGCTCCGCCTACAGCGACTGTGACCTGCACGCGCAGACGACGGAACGGGACGAGATCCTGGCCGGCCTGTGGGAGTTCGAGGACAGGCCCGCCGGCCTGCTGGAGGCGGGGGCGCGGGTCCTGCCGTGGGCGTTCGAGGAGGGCACGGGGGCGTTCCTGTACTGGCTGGTGCGGCCCGGTCAGCATCCCGACGACTGGACCGTGCTCTACAACGAGGGGCGCGGCCCGCTGTGGGAGCAGCACGGCATGGGATGCCTCGCCTTCCTGCTGGCGGTACTTACAGGAACGGCGGAAACGGAATATTTCGGCTACCTCTACGACGTGCTGAAGCCAACGGAGCACCGCTTCGCGACTGCCGACCAGACCCTCAGGGCACCCCGGCACTGACGCGTTCCAGCCGCTCTCGTACAACCTGACTCACCGCTGGCGTACCCAGCTGAGCGCCGTATCTGGCCAGACTGGCCAACTAGGACGCTCAGTCACACTTAAACAAACGTCTTGTACGCGCGTATAGATCCTCTCTATGGTGATGCCATGGACACCGACCCTGCCACCGCCACCGCCAAGCGCTCCGCGTTCACCGTCGACGGCCGCGCCCTTTCCTACGTGGACTTCGGCGGCCCCGGCCGGCCGCTGCTCGCCCTGCACGGGCACATGTCCGAGGGCCTGTCGTACGCCGAGTTCGCCGCCCGTCTCGCCCCGGAGTGGCGGGTCATAGCCCCCGATCAGCGCGGCCACGGCGAGTCCGGCCGGGCGGCCGACTATGGTCGGGAGGGCTACCTCGCCGACCTCGAAGCCCTCATGGAGCACCTGGGTCTGGACCGCGTGGCCCTTCTCGGCCACTCGCTCGGCGCGATCAACGCCTACCAGTTCGCGGCCCGGCACCCCGAGCGCGTCACCGCGCTGATCAATGCCGAGGGATGCGCCGAACTCGGCCTGGACGGCGGCAATCCACTGGCGTTCGTGCTGAACCTGCCGGAGGATGGCGCCCGCGACCGGGAAGCGTTCCTCGCGC
Organism: Streptomyces sp. NPDC048612; assembly: GCF_043199295.1. Lineage (NCBI taxonomy): Bacteria > Bacillati > Actinomycetota > Actinomycetes > Kitasatosporales > Streptomycetaceae > Streptomyces > Streptomyces sp. NPDC048612. The sequence goes on along the minus strand of NZ_JBICVV010000011.1, from coordinate 185,220 downwards.
AACTCGGCCCGTACGCACCGTACTTCGAGTCGGCCGTTCGCGAGCGGCCGGACGGCACCTGGGGCCTGCACTTCCACCCCCAGGACATCTACGACTCCGAGGACCAAGTACACGGCGACCACTGGGCCGACTGGACCGGCTCCACCTGCCCGGCACTGCTGGTGCGTGGCGCCAAGGGCGGCGTGCTGCCGGCGGAGCAGGCGGCACAGATGGTCGCCCGACGCCCCGGCACCCACCTCGTCGAGCTGGACACCGACCACTTCGTCTACGCCAACGACCCGGCCGGATTCGCGGCTGCGGTCCGCGACTTCCTCGCCGCGGTCTGACGCCGGTCCGCGGCCTGGTGCCTCGAATACCAAGACCACGAACGAGCGGACGTATCTGCTCACCGCCGGGGGCTGCCCGCCCCGGGATTCGGTGGCTCGGGCACAATCAGGAGCCGTGGCCACCGCTCCTGACCCCGCAGTCCTGTACCCCGACGTCGCGGCCTACGGCAGTCTCGCCGCAGCGCTCCAGGCAGCAGCCGAAAGCCGACTTGATGCCGTCCCCGTGACGTCCCGGGACACCGCTCCGCTGCTCCACGCGGCCGTCGCAAGCACCTTGCCGCATCGCGAACCGCTGGAGATCAGCGCTTGGTGGCACGAACGGCAGTGGTCGATCCGCGGCACGGAACCGTTCCAGAGCCTGACCCTCATCGAGGGCACGACGGACGATCTGGCGGAGGTCGCCAGGGCCGCCCGTGCGTGGCACGACGGGGCGGCCCTGAACGACATCCGCCAGGCGGTGCCTTTCGTGCGCCTGACCGGACGGTTCGAGGTGCCCGTCCCCGACCCCGTGCGCCTGGTGGAGTCCGAGTGGCAGAGTCTGCGCCAGGTGGCGAGCGAGCTTGATGTTGCCTGGCAGGAGGCGTACCAAGCCCTGATCGAGGCGGCGCACGCCGAGCCGGCGCTGCGCGCCCTCTACCCGTTCACGAGCCACTGGGCGCTGCGCTTCTCGTCCACCACCCGGCCGCACCTGACCGTGGTCGGACCGTGTCTGATGGCGAACAGCGACGGCACGTACAGGGTGGAACGGGACTTTGCCCGCGAGGATCTCGGCCGATTCGCCACGGCGCAGGAGGCTGTGGCGCTGGCCGTGCGCCAACTGCCGTCCGGGCTCGGCCCGGTCGCGCTCGGCGAATGACTCTGCTCGGCCCCAGAGCCGTGTTGCGGTGCCGGCGATCGTCCGGACGGTGACAAAGCAGCGCAGGCCCGGTAACCGGTGGCCGTCGTGCGGGCGCAGAGCACCGCACGACCCAGCGGTTCATGAGGCCCTGCCCGTCCTCAGTCGAGGACCGCGGTGGCTTCGATCTCGACCAGATGGGCGGGGACGTCCAGTGCCGCGACGCCCAGCAGTGTGGCCGGTGGGACCGGGGTGACCCCCAGTTTCGCGGCTGCCCGGGAGATTCCCTCCAGGAGCAGGGGCATCTTGTCGGGGGTCCAGTCGACGACGTGGACGGTCAGTTTCGCCACGTCGTCGAAGGAACCACCGGCCGCGGCCAGGGCGGTGCCGATGTTGAGGTAGCACTGCTCGACCTGTGCGGTGAGGTCGCCTTCGCCGACCGTGACTCCCTCGGCGTCCCAGGACACCTGTCCGGCGATGAAGACCAGTCGTGATCCAGAGGCGATCGCCACCTGTCGGTAGACGTCGATGCTGGGCAGTCCGCTGGGGTTCATCAGGGTGATGGTCATGCTGCCTGCCTCCATGTCGTGCGAGACCCCTGTGGTCTCTTGTGGTTACTCAGGAACCGTAGGAGAGTGCCTGCTGACATGGAAGAACGCACTTTTCGGTGACGGGGGAACCTGATGGTGACCAAGCAGCTCACGGGCTCGCCCAAGGACGAGGCGGACCTGACACGCGCGGACTCGCTGGCGCGGGAGATCTTCTCGGACGTCGCCAACAAGTGGGCCTTCCTGATCATCGAGGCCGTGGGGGAACGCACCCTGCGCTTCACTGAGTTGCGCAACGCGATCGAGGGCATCAGCCACAAGATGCTCACCCAGAACCTGCGCATGCTGGAGCGCAACGGCCTGGTCGACCGGTGCGTGCACCCCACCGTGCCGCCCCGGGTCGAGTACACCCTCACCGAGCCGGGACGAGCCCTGCGAGCGACCGTTGCCGGCATGTGCGACTGGACCCACCGGTACCTCGCCCACATCGAGACCGCCCGCCACCGCTTCGACGGCTGACGGCGCCCGGTCAAAGGCGGGGCTGTACGCGACCTCAGGCCCTGGGCGCCAAGAGGTCTTCCAGCTCGGCGGCGAAGAGCCGGGCAGGGTCGAGGTGCATGCCGGTGAAGTGGCCGGCGAGTTCCAGTGACAGGACACCGTGCAGGCGGGTCCAGAAGGTCAGGAACCGGTGGAGGGCCTCGGGTGCGGCGGGGTGGTCGGCGGCCCAGTCCCGGTGGTCTTCCAGGTAGGCGGCGAAGGGTGACGTGGCGCTGTCCGGGGCGAGCGCCGCGCACGCGTCGAGCAGGGTCGTCATGATCTCGGAGGAGATGGCGGTGATGTCCGCGGGTGCGTGGTAGCCGGGGATGGGAGTGCCGTAGACGAGGAAGTACCGCTGGGGGTCCGTCAGGGCCCAGTCGCGCAGGACGTGTGCCAGCCCCGCCAGGTCGGCGCCGCTGGCGGCGGCCACGCGGAGGGTCTCCGCGAGGCTTCGGTATGCCTCCCGGACGAGTTCGGTGATCAGGTCGTCGCGGCTGGCGAAGTAGCGGTAGAGCGCCGGTCCGCTCATGCCCATCTGCTTGGCGATCGCATTGAGGGAGAGCGCGGAGGCCCCCGCCGTGGCGATCTGCTCCCAGGCGCGTTTCGTGATCTCCGCTCGCACCTGGGCCCGATAGCGCTCCCGTGGGGTGTTCGTGCCCGTCGTCGCCATGGCCTGCCCGTCCCCAATCAATCGGCTACACCCTCAAGGGTTGGTGAGAAGTTATCACGCGTCTATTGACCGCCACTTCGTCGCGCGTTACAAGTTATAACGAACGTGTGAGTCTCTAGTTAGTGGGGGCGGCGCCACGGTACGGCCGCGCCGCCCGCGCTTCGGGCCGCGTTCACCTCCCGACCGACAGAGGAGAACTCCATGTCCGGCATCCGTAGTACCGGCCTCCGCGCCACCCTGTTCACCGTCCCGCTCGCCCTCGCCGTCCTCGGCGCCGCCGCCGCACCCGCCGGGGCCGCCGGCGCCCACACCTCCCACCCCGGCAAGTCCCTCACCTGCCGTGGGAAGGGCGTCGACCCCGATGCCCTCGTCCGCCACCGGACCGAGACCGTCATCAACGCCCCGCTGCGCACCATCTGGAAGCTGCAGACCGACGTGGAGCGCTGGCCGTCCTGGCAGTCCCCCGTGAAGACCGTGGAACGCCTTGACCAGGGCCCCTTCCGCAGGGGTTCGGCATTCCGGTGGACGACTCCGATACCCCCCAACCCCTCAACTCCCGCCACCAGCCTGGACATCACCTCGACCGTCCAGCAGATCAAGCACCATGCGTGCATCCGCTGGACCGGCCCCGCGACCGGCGACGGACTGCGCATCGACGGTGTTCACGTGTGGAGCTTCACCAAGGTCAGGGGCGGTGTCCGGGTGAGTACCGAGGAGACCCACACCGGCGCCCAGGTCGAAGCGGACGTTCCCACCGCGACCAAGCTCCTCCGCGAGGGCCTCGAAGCCTGGCTGCGCGACTTGAAGTCCGCCGCCGAGGCCCGCGCTCACAACCGGACGCACTGAGCCGCGCATCGGGACGCGCCCACTGCGCGGCAGTCGGCGGTTCCAGTGCTTGTCCACAGGCACACGAGCCCGACTCCGGCCGTCTGCCAGAATCGCCGCATGGCTGATGACGACGCTGCACGCGGCTACCTTCTGGACAACAGGCAGTCCGAGGCGGGCGTCCGCTTCGGTGCCCTTGCCGAGCTGTTCGATCCGGTGACGTTCCGACACGTCGACCGGCTCGGAATCGGTCCGGGCATGCGGTGTTGGGAAGTCGGCGCCGGTGGTCCCTCCGTGCCTCTCGGGCTGGCCGAACGCGTCGGTCCGAGAGGCACGGTGGTCGCCACCGACATCGATGTGTCCTGGACCCAGGAGATCGCGGGCGGCCCGATCGAGGTGCTGCCTCACGACGTGGCGGCCGACCCGCCGCCGCCCGGCGGCTTCGACCTCGTGCACGCCCGGCTGGTCCTGGTGCATGTCACCGACCGCGCCGAGGCCCTGCGCCGGATGGTCCAGGCGCTGCGGCCCGGTGGCCGGCTGCTTCTGGAGGACGCCGATCCCGCGTTGCAGCCGCTGCTGTGCCCGGACGAGTCGGGTCCCGAACAGCAGCTCGCCAACCGGCTGCGGTCCGGTTTCCGTTCCCTGATGGCGGCGCGCGGCGCGGACCTCGCCTACGGGCGGACCCTGCCCCGAGTGCTCCGCGAAGCCGGTCTGGACGAGGTGCAGGCCGATGCGTACTTCCCCATCACCTCGCCGGCCTGTGCCGTGCTGGAGGACGCGACCGTACGGCAGATCCGCGACCGTCTGGTGGCGGAGGGGCTGGCGACCGACGCGGAGATCGACCGGCACTTGGCGAACGTCGCCACCGGGCGCCTCGACCTGGCCACCGCCCCGATGATCTCCGCGTGGGGACGCCGTCCGTAACCCACCCCGAGGGCGCCAGGGGGGTGTCCTCGGGCGGCGCTTCGGGGTGAGGGACAGCCGGGCTCGGCGAGGGCGGGGGAGCCGGCACTCGCGTCACGGTGAGTGGCCAATGGTCACCGTATGGCTTGGGTGGGCGACGGCCGCGGATCGTCGTTCTCCGCCGCCCGACGGCGCACGCCACAAGCACCACGACGCACACCACCAAGCATCACGACGCTTGCCACCACGCCCGCCGATGCCCCACGAAACCGCCATCACACAGCCATCGCACCGCCGGGCCGGGTAATTCTGCTGCGCATCCGGCCGGTCGCCGCTCGCATTGTCTGGGGGGTAATCTGAATTCACTGCATCTGCTCCCCCAGCCGGGGAGGGTATATGACCGCCGGTGTGAGCCTCCGCCCCAGTAAGGCGGACGCACTCCGTTATACGCCCATCGCCGAGCACGGCATGATCGGCGATATGCGTACCGCTGCGCTCGTCGGGACCAACGGCACCATCGACTGGTATTGCTGCGCACGGTTCGACGCGCCCAGTGTCTTCGGGGCGCTCCTGGACGCCGATCGCGGCGGGGCCTTCGAGCTGGCCGCGGATGTGCCTGCCCGCACGAAACAGTTCTACTTTCCCGACACCAATATCCTCATCACGCGATTCTTCGCGGACAACGGGGTCGGCGAGGTCCAGGACTTCATGCCGATCGTCGACGACTCCCGTGAAGCGGACCGGCACCGGCTGATCCGGCGGGTGCTCTGCGTGCGCGGATCGTTGCCGTTCACCGCCCGGGTGGCTCCCCGTTTCGATTACGGGCGCAGTGTGCACACCGTGAGTTCGCAGCAGGGCCAGATCGTGTTTGACTCCCAGAATCTTTCGCTGGCGTTGTCGTCCAGCGTTCCGGTCGAGATCGACGGTCCGGACGCCTGCTGCACGTTCACGCTGGACGAGGGCCACGCCGCGGTGTTCGCCCTCGACCGGATCGGTGACGGGGTGGCGCCGCGGGCCTGTCCGCTGGCGGAGGCGGAGGACTTGTTCGGTGCCACGGTGCGGTACTGGCGTAACTGGCTGTCGCACTCCCGCTATCGAGGACGCTGGCGCGAGATGGTGCACCGCTCCGCGCTCACTCTCAAGCTCCTCACCTATGCGCCGACCGGCGCGATCGTGGCCGCGCCCACGACCAGCCTGCCGGAACAGATCGGCGGCGAGCGGAACTGGGACTATCGCTATGCCTGGGTGCGGGACGCCGCGTTCTGCATTTACGCGCTGCTCAGGCTGGGCTTCACCGACGAGGCCAAGGCCTTTGTGCACTTCCTGTCCCAGAACGTCTGCCTCACGGACTGTGCCGCCGGCCCGCTGCAAATCATGTACGGCATCGACGGGCGCAGCGAACTGCCCGAGGAGGAACTCCTGCATCTGGAGGGCCACTTGGGCTCCAGCCCCGTCCGGATCGGCAATGACGCCGTCAACCAGCTCCAACTGGATATCTATGGCGCGCTGATCGACTCGCTCTACCTCTATGACAAATGGGGAGAGCCGCTGTCCAGCGAGCACTGGGACACCGTCGGCAAACTCGTGGACTGGGTCTGTGACAACTGGGACCAGCCCGACGAAGGGATTTGGGAGACCCGCGGTAAGACCCAGAACTTCCTCTACTCACAACTGATGTGCTGGGTGGCGCTGGAACGGGCGATGCGGATCGCCCTTCGCCGGGGGCTGCCGGCGGACATGATCCGCTGGGGCGCGGCCCGGGACGCCATTTACCGGCGGATCATGGACCGTGGCTGGTCCGGAAAGCGCCAGGCGTTCGTTCAGCACGAGGGCGACGATGTGCTCGACGCCTCGGTTCTGATGATGCCGCTGGCCAAGTTCATCTCCCCGACCGACCCGAAGTGGCTCTCCACTCTGGACGCCCTGGGGGAGGAGCTGGTGTCCGACTCGCTGGTCTACCGCTATGACCCCCGCAGCAGCCCCGACGGGCTGCGGGGCGATGAAGGAACCTTCTCGATCTGTTCGTTCTGGTATGTCGAGGCGTTGTCCCGGGCCGGCCGAGTGGACGAGGCGCGGCTCGCCTTCGAGAAGATGCTCACCTACGGAAATCACCTCGGCCTGTACGCAGAGGAAATCGGCCGCACCGGCGAACAGACCGGCAACTTCCCCCAGGCCTTCACCCACCTGGCACTCATCAGCGCCGCATTCAACCTCGACCGCGCCCTGGGCTGAGGCCGCGCACACCGGACACCTGGTCGCCCGCTCGACGTGCGGCCGTCCGGTGGCTGATCCGGGGACCGCCGTGATCCCAGGCGACGGCGCACCCGCCCGGCGCCCTGAGGACGCGCCCTGCGGACGGCACAGCCTCCGTACGGTAGCGGCCGTGGTGGCGGCGCCGTGCCAGGGGGCCGTGACGGGCGGGCCGGCTGTCCGGCCTACCGTAGGGCGCATCTGTTGATGCCTGGAGAGTCATGACCATCGAAGAATCCGCCTTCCGGGGGCGGATGCCTGCCCGGCCCGGCGACCTGGCGGTCGAGCGGCACGGAATCGGCCCGGTGCCCGAAAACAACCGCTATGGAAAGGCTGCCCGCCTTTTCACCGTCTGGTTCGCCCCCAACCTCACCATGACGGGAGTGTTCTCCGGCACGGTCGGTGTCTCGCTGGGGCTGGACTTCTGGACGGCGTTCACCGCGATGGTGCTCGGCACGGTCGTGGGCGCGGTCCCGGCCGCCTACCTGGGCACGTGGGGCAGCCAGACCGGAACCGGTCAGCTCCCGCTCTCGCGGCTCGCCTTCGGACGCGGGGTGGCCCTGCCCGGCATCATGCAGTGGCTCTCGTCCGTGGCCTGGGACGCGCTCATCGGCCTCTTCGGCGGCGAGGCGCTGGCGCAGCTCCTCGGCTGGCCGTTCTGGCTGGGGGCGCTGGTGGTCCTGCTGCTCCAAGGGGTCGTCGGCGTCTTCGGCTACGAGGCGCTCCATCAGCTCCAGACGGTGATGACCTTCGTGCTGGGTGCCGCGTTCGTGGTGCTCAGCGTGCGGCTGCTGTCCGGTGTGCCGCTGCCCGTCTCGGGCTCCGCGCACGGCGCCGACCGGTTCGGGGCCTTCGTCCTGACCAGTACCATCGCGCTCAGCCTGGCCGTCTCGTGGGCGCCGTACGCCTCGGACTTCAGCCGCTACCTGCCCCGGACGACGTCCCGCCGCCGGATGTTCTGGTACTCCCTGCTCGGCATGGTGCTCTCCTTCGCCTGGGTCCAGGCGCTGGGGCTGTGGGGAGCCGAGCTGTTCACCGACCAGACCGCCGCCGGGGTGCACGGACTGCTGGGCGGCGGCGTCCTCGGTGCCTTCGGGCTGCTGGCCATCGCCGCCGCGGCGGTGTGCAGCAACGCCATGAACGACTACAGCGGCTCGCTGGCCCTGCAAGCGGCCGGCATACGGGTTCCCCGGCCGCTCGCCGCGGCGGCGGCCGCCGCGCTCGGCTTTCTGCTCGTCCTCTGGATGCACGGCGCGGACACCACTCTCCGCTTCCAGAACGTGCTGCTGTTCGTCGGCTACTGGATTCCCGGGTTCGTGGGCATCGTGCTCGTCGACGCGTGGCTGCGGGCCAGGGCCCGGGGCGGCGCGCCGATCGACGTCGAGGCCGAGTTCGGCCGTCCCCAGCCGTGGTGGCCCGCCTGTGTCGCCTTCGTCGTGGCCTTCGCCGCGGCCGTGCCCTTCATGGACACCACCCTCTTCGTCGGCCCGGTGGCGGCCGCGCTGCACGGTGCTGATTTCGCGTACTACGTGGCGTTCCTGGTTTCCGTGGTGGTCTATGCACCTTTGCGGCTTTTCGTGCGCGCTGACGGCGCCCAGGCGGCGGAGCCGGTCGCGGCCGCACGGGGAACGGAAGGGTGAGCCGGGCGCGTGGTGCGGGCGGCCCCGGGCGTGGGACGCGGCGCCTGCCCTGAGGCGTCTCCGAGGCTGCGCCGCCCTGGCCTGGCAAGGGCTTCCCCGGGCGAGCGGAAGGCGGGCCGGGGGTGCCGCGCTGAGGCGCCAGCCGTACGACGGATGGAACGCAGGCACTTTTACCCGTCGAATCGAGCGGCAAACTCAGGGGTGATTTCCGAATGCCCGCGACGGATACGGGCACGCGAATGTCCAGAGGATGACAACTGCGGTACCCCTTCTTCTGATGCTGCCGCGCTGATCGTTTTCGGTGCCGGAATCGGACGGTGAGCCTGATGGCCCGGGAGGTCATCGTGCTCACCGTCCGGCTTCCGGCACCGTGAGATGGTCCGCGGCGCATCGCTTGTCCGTGCCCGCCGGGACAGGCCAGAGTTCGATCATTCCGATGTTGCGAACGGCAAACATTTTCGTCCGAACTCGGATATGTGTGGTTGATAGCTCGGGAAGGGGGCACGCTTTCCGGCCTGAAGGCAAGTCGACGCGATACGAGGTGAGCTTTATCATGAGCACCGCCGAGGCTCCGCGCACGGTCACGGCGTTGCCGGTGCTGGAGCTTCAACTGGACTGCTATTCCGAAGTGGTCGGGCCCGCCCGGCATCTTGCGGCCACCTTCCTGGAGCGTCTTGAGCCGGCTCTGGAAAGGGACTCCAGCGACGCGGTGATCTTGGTCGTCTCCGAACTGGTCACCAACGCCGTACGGCATGCGGGCGGGAAGCTCTGCACGCTGCGGCTGACCGCCGACCCGGAGTCGGTGCTGGTCGCAGTGGGCGACTCCAGCCCCGCGCTGCCGCGGCCCCGTACCCCCGACGTGTCCGGAGAGGGCGGCGGCTTCGGCTGGTCGATGGTCTGTCGCCTCGCGTCCTCCGTGGAGGTCCACAGCAAGCCGGCCGGTAAGACGGTGACGGCGGTCATCTCCCGTCAGGACACCTCGGGCAGCGGTCCCTCAGACCGTGACGCGACAGCCACGGCCTGAGAGCGCACCGCACACTCCGCATTTCTCGGTGACTCCCGTCACCGCGCCCGCCGGCTGATCCCCTGGAATTGATGGGGGTATACACGCAAGGCACTCGGCATCAGCGGCGAGACGGATCATCCCCCTCGGCGGATGGATGAGGACGGCGAAACCGGAAGGGCCGAGACGACGCCCCGGCATCACCCCCGAATTGTCTGACGGCTCAATCCCGTTCCGATTGCACCGTCTCGCAACCGTTCGAATCTCCGGCCCGGTCAACAGCCCGGTCAACGCAGTGAGTTACTCCGGCAAACCCTAGGGTGACGGAAACGCGGCCACATCCGGTGACGGGCGCTCGAAATCCTCGTCATCACCGCTGCCGAGCGCTCGCCGGCATTTCCTTCCGGGGTCAGGAGCGGGCGTCCGGCCAGGGCACCTGGGTGGCGGTCGGGGCCGTGTAGTCGATTCCCGGCACCGCGAAACCGTAGAGCCGCTGGACCTCGGAGTGGAACCAGCCGAGGTCGGCGAGGCGGGTGATGCTCTCCGTCGTGGCCGACTCCCACCGCTCGGTGACCGCCGCCTGGACCGCGCTGTTGAGCTCCCAGGAGTCGAGACGGACCCGGCCGTCGTCGTCGACGTCGAGGGGCCGGGCACCGGTGAGCTGGTCCCACAGGCCGGCCAGCTGGGCGACCGGCGGCACCATGCCGTCACCGAGCACCCCGCGCAGCAGGCCCACGTAGAGCGCGATACCGGGGATGGCAGTGGAGGACTGGGTGACCGCGGCGCCGTTGACGGAGGTCACCGCACGGCCGCCGACCAGCTTGCCCAGCCGCTCGTCGAGCGTACGGGCGGTCGCTTCGAGGTGGGACTTGGCGGCACCGATGGTGCCCTGCCGGTAGATCCCGTCCGTCAGCGGCGAACCGATGTAGGACAGGGCGGCGGTGGTGAATCCGTCGGCGAGCAGCTCGCGGCCGGCGAGATGGTCGATCCATCGCTCCCAGTCCGCGCCGCCCATGACCGCGACCGTCTGCTCGATGTCGTCCTCCGAGGCCGGTGCGGTCTCCACCTCCTTGACCTCCGGCGTCCCGTCGTTGTCGAAGACGAGCGTCTTGGTGCGGTACGCCTCGCCGATCGGCTTGAGGGCCGAGGCGTAGGTGGCGCCGGTGTCCGGGTCGGTGCGGCGCGGAGCGGCGACCGAGTAGACCAGATGGTCCAGGCGGCCGAAGCGCTCCCGGAGCAGCTCCGCGACCTGGTCCTTCGTCGCGTCGGAGAACGCGTCGCCGTTGAGGAACACCATCTCGTGACCGTGCCGGCGGGCGAGTTCGGCGGTGGCGGCGGTGCGGTACCAGCCCGCCGTGGCGGTGCGCCGCTCGGTGGCGGCCTTCTCGAAGCAGACGGCGATGCCGCGGATGCCCACCCGGGCGAGACCGGCGATCGTCGCGGCCAGCCCGTAGCCCGCCGAGGAGCCGATGACGAGCGCCACTGGCGCGTTGCCCGGTACCTCGGTGGGGGAGGGGACGTCCTGCCACATCTCCTGCACCAGACGCTCGCAGCCGGCCGGATGGGAGTCGAGGAAGAGGAAACCGCGGCTGCGCGGGGTGATGACTCGTTCGCTCATGACGCACGTCCTTCGGGTCGTCGCGGAGGAGGGGGCGGCCGGCGCACCGGCGCGCACCGCGTCCTGCAAGTCTGCGACCAAGCACCCTCGCATGATCGATTGCGCGGGCACAGTAATGAGCAGGGGGTTTTGGAGGTTTTCGCTCAGTTCGGGCAGAGCGGGCGGCGTGTTGACGTATCAGCGTGTCGCGGGCTGCCCCGTCGGCGGCAGCCCGCGCAGCCAGTGTTCCCCGGTGCTCCAGCCGAGGAAGCGGCGGGCCCGGCCGCCGAGCGCCGTTCCGTCGTCGGCGAAGCTTCCGCCGTCCGTGACCAGGCGCAGCCCCGCCAGCGCGGGCGCGAGCCGGGCGGCGACATGCGCCGGGTGACGGGCCGTCTCCTCGTCCAGCCGGTCGAGCAGCTGTGAGTGCTCGGCGGGCGGGCACAGCGAGAGAAAGAAGACCAGCTGCCGCCACGCGTACGCCGCGTCCTTGATCGTGGCCAACGGCCGCGGATGGTGATGCACCTGGGCCGTCAGCCGGCAGACCGTACGGAAGCAGCGGCCGGCCAGGTCCTGCCAGCCCGGCTCCGGGGCGATGCCCACCTGGCGCACGAGCGTGGCCAGGTTGTGCGTGGTGAGGATCTGCGCCTGCTCGATCACCTGGCCGTTCGCCGCCACCCAGCTCCGCCCGGACGACCCGGCCCGTGCGAGGCACAGCTGCGCGAACCGCGGGGAGCTGCGCGGCCGATAGCTGCGGGTCAGCGCCTCACCTGCCTCGACGACCGCGAGGTCGCGGAGCGCCTTGTAGTCGATGCCGTAGTAGCGCTCATAAATCGAGCCGCGCAGCAGCTCGCCCGCGATCCGCGCGGCCGTGAGGAACTTCGGGCTGAAGGTGCCCATGAAGATGTCCGCCGCCAGCTCCTCGACCATCGGCGCGCCGAGGTCGGCCTGGCGGGCCAGCACACCGAGTTCGCGGACCAGGGGGTTGGGCAGCAGCGTGCCGGGAAACCCCTGCACCGCCAGCTCGCCCAGCTGCCGCAGCGCGGACTGCGCCTCCTCCTGCGCTGCCTCGTCGCCCCGCTGCCCGGACACCGCCCGCACCCACGGCAGCTCCTCGACCCGTACCTGCCGCTCCAGACGGAGCAGTAGCAGCGAGCGGCGGTTACGGAACGCCCGGTAGTTCGTGGCCATCAGGGTCCGCAGCGCCTCGTCGGGGTACGCCTGAGCGGTCGTGGCGGCGACCAGCTGCGGCACCAGCTCGGCCAGGACCTCGGCCGACGGCACCACACCCCGCTCCACGAGGGTGCCCAGCGGAGCGCTCAGCGCCGCCTCGACGACCCTGCGGATCGTCGCCGGGACCGGCGCCCCCGGGGGCAGCCCGGTCTCCCGGTGCTCCTCCTCGGTCACCGGGACCACCAGGGCGTCGACATCGGCCGCGCCGATGTCCTGGGGCAGCGCGCCGAGACGGCGGAGCACCAGCTGTGCCAGCGCGTGGTGCGAGGGCAGCGCCCCCTGCGCAGCCTGCCGGCCACGCAGCGCCCGGTGCTGTTCGGAACCGGGCACTCCGCGGCGCCGCACCATCGAGGCGACGGCATGCTGCAGCAGACCGAGCCGGCGGGCACTGAGCGGACGCCCGGCGACGGTCTCCGCCAGGGCGCGGTGCAGGATGCCCAGGTTCTCCTTGGGGCTGCGGTGCTTTCGGCAGTGCGTATGGGCCGCCGCGAGCTGCCGGTACCTGCGTAGCAGTGCGGTCCCGCGCTCGCGCCAGTCCTTGTCCGGAGTGCGCGCGAGCACGTGCTCTCCCTCCGCCGTCTCCAGCCAGAGGACCAGCAGTTCGTCGGCGAACGGCTGCCAGACCGTGAGCGCCTCCCGCTGGGCCTCGATCGCGGCGTGCGGCCGCCGACGGGCCAGGGTCCGGCCGGCGTCGGCGACCGTCCGGCGATGCACGGCCGACGCGTCCGGCAGGGGCGCCGCCGACGGCCGGGGAGTGAACCGCAGCCGGCCGGCGAACGGTTCCAGCACCTCGACGAGATCGGCCGCCTCGGTCAGCTGCCCGGAGCGCACCAGCCAGGCGACGGTGAGCAGTGCGGCTTCCTCGGGCACCGCCACCTCGTAGCGCCCGTTGTCCAGCAGCGCCCACAGGTCGGCCAGCCCGGCCTCGGACAGCGCGTGCACGAAGAGCGCCCGGCGGTCGGCCGCCACACCCGCCAGCCGCGCCGCCTCCTCCTCGTACGGCTGGAGCGGCCCGCCGGCACTCGCCGCACCGGTCGCGAAGCCGCCCCGGACGACCTCGGGGGTCACCCAGGCCGGAAGCCCGGCCACCGGGGTGCGCGAACCGACCGTCAACGAGCCGCCGGCGAGGCCGTCCAGGACGCGTTGCCAGCGGTGGGCCCGGTCCTCCGCGCGTCGGCGGGTCCCGTCTTCCTCGTGGGTCAGCGCGGTGACGAAGGACTTCGCCAACTGGTCCTGTGCATAGGCCGGGACCCGGGTGAGGGGCTGCTGCTCAGCGTCGTCGTTCATAAGCCGACGTGGCGGGTGCCGCCCCCGCGCCCTCCGGGTAGGAAGCCCGGCGCTCTACTGCTGAGCTACACGTCGATGATCGGGAGAGTAGAGGCAGCACGGCGGCCGGGCAAACGAGTTTTCGACGGTGGGCGAATGACCCGGACTTACGTCCTGATTCGGGCAGTTCGGCCCGCTGCTCAGAAGGCAGAAGCGGCTTCATAGACTGCCCGCATGCTCCCCGGACGTGCACCTGCCCCTGACGCCGCCATGTTCCCCTTCGGCAAGCAGCGGATGCGCCGCACCCTGCCCGGTGCCGTCGCCGCGCTCGTCCTCGGCCTCCTGCTGCCGGTCTCCTGTGCGGTCTACGGATACGGCGTGGGCACCTGGGTGTTCGCGGTGATCTGGTTCCTGGTGTTCGGCCTGGCCGGGGTGGTCATGGCGTGGGCCGTGTGGGGTGACCGGGACGCCTACCTGGCGTTCGACGCGACCGGTGTGTGGTGGTGGCACGACAAGTCGGCGCACGCGGTCATGCCGTGGGACGCGCTGGAGACCGTGGGCCTGTTCTGGTGCCCGGGGCCGGGCAACCCGGGGCGGCGCCTGGTGAGCCTCGAACTGTGCCCCGCCGGCGGCGTACCGGAACCGCAGGAACCGGAACTGGCACCGCTGTTCGTCGAGGAGCAGGCCGGTCTGGCAGGTATACCGGACCGGCGCTACCGCATCGGCCTCCCGGTCTTCGCCGTCCGCCACTACGGCGGTGCACTGATCGAGGCGGCCCGCTCCGGCGCCGCACACCGCTGGGTCGGCGAACACGAGCGGCCCGCCGGGTACCTGCGGCCCGAGGACCTCATCAGCTAGCCGGAGCACTCGCTCCGGCTACGGCGTGTGGCCTTCCAGCTCCTCCGCCAGAGAGCTCTGCACATACTCCATCGCTCGTCGGTAGGACGGCTCGGCGAACCGCTTGGCCATCTCCTCGGCGGAGACCTCTTCCAGGCGCTGAAAGATCCACCACAGGTGGCCCTGTGGGTCGCGGACGCGCGCGGCCAGCTGTCCGAAGGCCAGCTCGGTCGGCCGCGTCACCAGGTGGGCGCCACAGGCGAGGGCCTTGTCGACGGTCGTCCGGGCGTCCTCGACGTAGACCCTCAGATGCGCGGGCAGGTGCGGCCAGCCGGGCTGCCGGTCGAACATCAACACCACCGAACCCGCCACGTCCACCTCGGCGTGGCCGACGCTCCCGTCCTCGTTGAGCACACGGGCACCGCGTTCGGTGGCGCCGAACACCTGCTGCAGGAACTCGATCTCCGCACCGGTGTCCTGCGATATCACCCAGGGGTCGATCCGTGCGTAGCCATCGGGAACGGGGCCCGGTTCATCCTTGATCGTCATGCCGTGACCCTGCCACAGATATCGCCCTCTTCGGCGGGAAAACTCCATAATGCGGCGGGCGTGAAGAGCGATCCGGCCGAGACGGCTCCGCCCGCGGGCCGCTCCGCTGCTCTCGCCCAGGGGGCGGCGAGGGTGCGCGTCCGGGCGGAGTTCTCGGTGTTGCGGAACGGGCTGCGCCCTCGAAGTGGCCGTGGTGTACGGCGTCCTTCCTGGGAGAAGGCGATTTACCTCGCCAGAAGCGGAGCGTGATGAAACCGATAGCAAGCAATTCGTGAAGGGTATGTGGAAGTTGCTGTGATGCGTGGCACACTCCCTTCACCGGTCGCGAACGACGAGGGGGGCGAGCGGGGTGCAGCGGATTCCTGTGCGGTTCGGGGCGGAGTTACGCCGGCGAAGGATTGAGGCGGGGCTGTCGCTGGGTGAACTGGCGATCCTGATCCGCTTTTCCAAAGGGCACTTGAGCAAGATCGAACGTGGCGTGAAGGCGCCCAGTCACGATCTTGCGCAGTTATGCGACAGCGCTCTCCACGCCGACGGGCACCTCAGCAGCCTGATTTCCGCACCCGAGCGCAATACCGCCGTCACGCCCATGACCGAGGTGGATGTCGGGACGCCCTGGTCCTTACGTATGCACGCCGGTGGCGAGAGCGACTTCACGGCATTCGATCCGGGTTCGCCCGGTGGTGCTGTCCTGCCCTCCACCATTGTGAGTTGGTCTCTCGCGCCACCGCTCCTCGAAAGCGGGGAGACGAATTCGGCCTTGCCGTACTTCCGCAATGTCTTCGACGAGTTCCGCCGGCTCGGGCAGCTCTTCGGGCCCTCGGTGGTCGCGCAGCTCAGCATCGCGGCCACCAGCGCCCTGCGGGGCATGGCGCACCAGGCACAGCCCGCCCACCGCGCCGTCGTGCTCCGGCTCGCCTCCCGGTTCGCCGAGTACACCGGCTGGATGGCACAGGAGGCGGGCAGCGACGCCGCGTCGCTGTGGTGGACCGAACAGGCGGTCCAGCTGGCCGCCGACGGCGGCGATGACGAACTGGCCGCCTACGCCCTGATCCGGCGCGCCGAACTCGCCCTGTACACCGGCGATTCGGTGGCCACCGTCCAGCTGGCACGGCGGGCCGCACAGCAGGCCAGCAGTGTTCGCATCCGCGGTCTCGCCGCACAGCGCGAGGCGCAGGGGCACGCGCTGGTGGGGGACCGCGACGCCTGTCGCCGGGCGCTCGACCGCGGAGCGGAGCTGACGTCCGGTGCGGTGCCGCCGGACGGGACGGACCCGGTCCTCGGCAGTATCCATCTGCCGGATCTGACGGCGTTCGTCGCCGGCTGGTGCATGCACGACCTCGGTTCCCCGGCGGAGGCCGTGACGTTGCTCGCCGATGGTCTGGACGCCATTCCGCCGGAATTCCGCCGCGCCAGAGCCCGATATGGTGCCCGGCTGGCGCTTGCACTGGCGAATGTCGGGGAAATCGAGCAGGCCTGTGCGATCGCGGAATCGGTCGCCTCCCATGTCGCCCTCATCGACTCGGCCACCATCCGCGCTGATCTTCTCCGTCTGAGCCGCGCCCTGAATCGTTGGCCAAAGAATCCTCTCGTCCGTCGGACCCTTCCCCAGCTCGCGATCGGTCTGCACACCCACCGGACCGGTCCGGGCACACCGGCCTGACTTCCCGAACCGCCACCCGCACCGCGCGGAAGACCGCGCGAAGAACCGCACACCCGCCGAACCCGTGGTGTTCCGTTGCCCGGCCGAAAGGCCGAGGGCAACGCGTTGACCACGCCTCAAACCCCTGTGAATCTCGGCTTTATCCCCCTGCGCCCGCGACAGCCCGAGGAACTCACCAAGCATCCGGCTGCCGCAATCCACCGCTGTCATCCCGAGGAAAGGCAGAACACCCATGGCCGGAGTATTCATCAACTACCGGACCGGCGACGGCGCCGTGGCGGCCGTCCTGCTCGACGAGAAATTGAAGGAGGTATTCGGGCCGGAGAACGTCTTCCGGGACCGCCGCACCACGGCGCCGGGCGCCCACTTTCCGCCCGAGCTCTGGCGCCACCTGGAAAGCAGCGGCGTCCTCCTCGTCCTCATCGGCCCGAACTGGCTCTCCCTGTCCGACACCGACGGCCGCCGCCGCATCGACGTACCGGGCGACTACGTCCACGACGAGATCCACCACGCCCTCACCTGGCGCAGGACCGTCATCCCTGTGCTGATCGACTCGGCCCGGCTCCCGGCCAAGGAGGAACTGCCCGCCGGCATCGCCGAGCTGGCGGAGCGGCAGTTCATGCAGCTGCGGGTGCCGTACGCCCATCTCGACCTCCCCGTCATCACGGAGGCACTGCGCGCCCACGTACCCGTGCGCAGGACGGAGCCGCAGCGGACCACGCAGCAGGCGCCGCCCGCGTACGGCGCCCCGCAGCCCGGCTCGCACTCCACCTATGACGGCTGCGCCGTCGCCAACGGCAGCGGCAACGCCACCGTGAACCAGAACGGCGACGCCCGGGGCGGAGGCGGGCGGTGAGCGAGAGCGAACAGGCCGGGCCGCAGGCCGCGGCGGAGGAAGCGCCCGCCGACGAGTCCGCTGCCGCCGGGGCGGAACCGGCACCGCCCGCGGCCGACCCCGCTGAGCCGAGCCCGGCCGGACCGTCCGACAGCACCGGGACCACCACCGCGAACGCCCCGGACGCCCCGGCCGCGGCCGCCAACGGCGACAGCCGGCCGTCGCCCCAGGACACCGTCCGGTCAACTCCCCGCCGGGAAACCGGCGACGCCGGCGACTTCACCCGCTACCAGGAGGCCCGGCAGCAGAACGCCCTGAACAAGCTCAAGCGCAGTGCCGTCGCCAACGGCAGCGGCTCCGCCTTCTACGCCGAGCAGCTGACCCTCGGCGGCGACAGCGGCGTCGAGATCCAGGTACTGAGCGTCTCCCCGCTGACCGTCGCCCACCACCTGGACTCCCATCAGGACGTCGACCAGCAGACCCAGATGGCCGCCCGGCTCGCCGCCCAGCACGTCCTGGTGCTCGCCGGGCAGCCGGGCAGCGGCCGCCAGGCCACGGCACTGACGCTGCTCGCCGGCCGCTGCCCCGACGACCACCTCAAGATCCTGCACAGCGAGGCCCCGGGCATCCTCCAGGCGCTCTGCCAACGCGCCGGCGAACTCCTCACCCCCGGCGGCTTCGTGGTGGACCTCGACGACCAGCCGCTGAAACTGTCGACCCTGGAGACCCTCGGCCACCTCGCCCGCAAACACCGCGCCTACCTCGTCGTCCTCGGCGAACTGGGCCCGGTGGACCCCGACCGCCTCCAGCCCCACGCCGTCGAGCACCGGCGCCCGGCCCTCGGCGCGGTGCTCGCGGTCCATCTGCGCCGACTGCTCGCCGGACACCCCGGAGGGTGCCCCCACCAGGACTGCACTGCCGAGCACACCACCGCGTTCGCCACACGGATGCTGGAGTCCCGGCAGGTGCAGCGCACCCTCGACGGAGCCCCGTCCGTACGCAGCGTCGTGGAGTTCGCCGAACTGCTGGCACAGAGCATCCACTCCGAGGACACCAGCCTCAGCGACATCATCGGCCAGTGGCGCGACCGCCTGCGCCGACTGGCCAAGCAGCTGCTCCAGGTCCCCGCCGACACCACCCACGGCCCGGTCCTGGACCCGCACCGCCAGGCGTTCCGGATCGCCTACGCGTTCTTCCACGGCCACCCGCTCTCCGACGTCTTCGAAGCCGGAGACGTCCTCAGCGCGACCGTGCTGCCGCGCTACGAGACCCGGGAACCCGCACCCGCCAACCACGTCTTCGCGCGAGAGCTGGACCAGCTGATCCCACCGGAGATGCGCGCCTCGGGGGATGCCCTGTCCGGCGGCCGCGCCGACGACAACCCCCGCTGCGCCCGGCTCGTGGACGAGGAGCTGATGCACGCCGTCATCGAGGTCGTCTGGCACGACTACGACAGCCTCCGAGACCCCCTGCGCGAGTGGCTGACCGCGCTGGTCGGCGGACCGCTGGAACGGATTCGGGTGCGGGCCGCGCACATCGCCGGGATTCTGCTCAGCCATGACTTCGACAGCGTCTACCGGGACCTGATCCGGCACTGGGCCCGCAAGTCCGCGGCGTACCGGCAGTCCGCCGCGCTCGCCCTGGAGATGGCCGCGCACGACCCCCGCATGGTGGGCAGGGTGCGGGCCCAGATCAGAAGCTGGCTGAGCAGCCCCCGGTGGGAGTTCCAGGACAGCGCGGCCCGCGCGTACGGCACCCTGGTCGGCGCCCAGGACGTCCCGGACGCCCTCTGGGCGCTGCGCGAACTGGGCACCCGGCCGGAGCTGGCGTTCAGCAGCTCGGTGGCGTTCTCGATGTCCTGGCTCTACCTCGCCGGCGCTCCGGGCCCGACCGCCGACGCCCTGGACCGCTGGATCACCTCCGGCAACGACCATCTGAGCAAACACGCGATCCGCAGCCTGCTGATCCTCAGCCGTTACGGCGCAGGACCGGACCGCCGCGACCGGCCCGTCCTGGCCGACACCGCCATGAGTGACGAGGACCGCGCCGAGGCCCTGGTCCGCCTCTGGCGCCACGCCCTGATGGGGCAGGACAGCGCGACCCGCTCCTGGGACCTGCTGCGGCGCTGGCTGCTCGCCGGGGACGCGGACAAGGAACTGGCCGCCTTCCTGGAGGTCCTCGTGCCGCGCGTCTGGGCCCCGCCGCTCTCCCTCCGCGCCGGGTTCTACCTCGGCATATGGGCCGGCCGGCACCCCGACTCACGCACCATCCGCCAGCTCCGGGACGGGCCGCCCGAGGCCGGGTCCGCTTCCGGCGCCGCGTCCTGACGACACCCCGTACGAAGAGGAGAGAGACCATGACCCAGCGCACAGGACTCCGCACCAGGCTGCGCAACTGGTGGCACCGGATAACGGGCAGGGACGGCACGGAGCCCACCGGGGGCCCGGACACCGCCGACGACCCGGAGCACGAGGACGGCCCGGCGCTCGGACAGGCGGCACAGCACGAGGTGGCCGTGGAGCTGCCGCCCGCCGAGGAGACGCTGTCGGTGGCGGCCGAGGGCGATGTGTTCACCTTCGAACTCGTCCCGCACTTCCGCTGGAGCAGCCGGGAGATGACGCTGGACGTCCTGCGGGAGCGTGCGGCCCTCCACGAGGACGCGGCCCGCCGCAAACTGCTGCGACGCGCCTGGTCCGTCGCCCGCACCTGCGACCCCGGCGACCCGGTGGCCGCCGAGAAGACCGTCAACAAGGAGCTGCGCGGCGGCTGGTGCTACCACGACGACAAGGGCCTCATCCGCTGCCGCCCCTCGGTGCGGATGCGGATGGACCCGGCGCTGCGCGACCATGTGCGGCCCTTCCACCTCGCCGAGGTACGGATGGTGAACGAGCACCGCCTCGGCAAGCTCAAGGCCGACCAGGTGCGGGAACTGACCGAGCGCTGGCTGCAGGTGATGAGCGAGCTGGAGCTGCTCGGCACCCTCGGCGCCGCCGAACGCAGGCTCCTGGTGCCGTTCGCCGCGGCGCTCGCCGACGAGGACTTCTGCAAGGTGATGCAGGCCCTCAAGAACACCCGCCGCAACGGGGCCGAGGCGCTCGCCGACGTCCTCACCGCGGCGGCCAAACACCATGAGCAGGTGGGCCTGTTCGAGTACGCCAACGCCTACGACAAGGCCCTGAGCGAGTTCTGCCGCCAGATGGGGCTGAGCCCCTTCTCCTGGGTGGACACCGTGGGCGAGGTCGGGGAGCTTGCTCCGTGAACGTCACCGACACCACTGACCACGCGGCAGCGGCCCGGCGGACCGGGCGGCGCCGGGGCACGCCCGCCCTCGCCGGCGCCCTCGGAACGGCGCTGCTGGCCGGCCTCCTCAGCGCATGCGGCGAGGCACCGCGCCTGGACGCCTGCGCCTGGATGAAGGAACCCGCCGACAGCACCGGCCGTACGGTCGTCCTCGTCGACGACTCCGGCTCCGTACGCGGCAAGACTGCCGGACGCGACTACGCCCACAGCATCGGCCCGCTGCTCACGGCGCTGGTCGAGCGCAAGGACACCGTCTCGGTCGGCAGCTTCAGCGGCGACTCCACGCAGATCACCTGGATCGCCAAGGACCGCTCGACCGACTGGGTCAGGGACAACCACAACACCATCAACCAGAAGAAGCGGAAGCAACAGGCCGTCGGATGCCTGACGGGCCTGGTCGGCAAGGCGCAGCGGGCCGCTCCCCGCAGCGGCGGCAGCGATGTCCTCGCCGCCCTCGCGGCCGGAGCGTCCTCGCTCGACGGCACCTCCGGCCGCCGCGGCCTGCTCGTGCTGACCGACGGGCTGTCCACCACGGGCTGCGCCGATCTGCGCGCGGCCGCCTTCCGCGACCGGAGCGAGATCAAGGCCATCACCCGGGTCTGCGCCGCCCGGGACGAGACACCGGACCTGACCGGAGTCCATCTCACGCTCGCCGGCGTCGGCCAGCCGGCCGCCGACCGGCGCGCGCCCACGGCGGCCCAGCGGACCTGGCTGAGCGACCTGTGGCGCAGCCTGTGCGGCGCCGGCCGCAAGAAGACCTCCGGCACCTCCTGCACCCTCGCCCCGGCCGCCATCGGCACGGCAGAGCACAGCCGCCCGCGGAAGAAGGTGCCCCAGGACCCGGCCGTGCGCTACGCCCAGGACCGCCCGGAGAGCTACGAACTCCCCGGCGCGGCGCTCTTCGACACCAACGCGTCCACCGTCCGCCCGCAGGCCCTGCCGCTGCTCAACGATGTCGCGGTCAGCGCCCGCACCACCCCCGGCAGCCGGGTCACCGTCCTCGGCTACGTCGACCCGCGTGGCCGGCCGGACAACAACCACCAGCTGTCCCAGGCACGCGCCGACGCGGTGAAGGACGTGCTGACCGGACTCGGGGTGCGGCGGGTGACGGCACACGGCCGGGGCCTGCCCACGGGCTGTGCGAAGCCGGACCACGCGCCGGGAGGCCGGATGTCCGCCGAGGACAAGCTGCAGTGCGACCGGCGCGTCGATATCCACATCACCAGGAAGTGAGGGCGACGGGCAGCGATGAACACCACCAACGGAAAGGACCGGGCGGGGCCTGCCGCCCGCTACCAGTCGGCGGTCGACTGCCCCGGCGGCGACCCCGCCTTCGTCGGCCTGGACCTCGGGAAACGGCCGTCCGCCAGGCCCGTGGACCAGACCGACAGCCGGGAACAGGCCGCCCTCATGCGCGCCTTCACCGATGCCAACACCGCGCTGACCGCGGCACAGCCGGGACTCGGCACCGCGGCCACCGCGGTCACCGAGACCTTCCAGGAAGCCCGGACGACCCTGGAAGCGGCCGAGCGGTTCGTCGTGGCCCGGTCGTCCCGGCAGGCCCAGGAGCGGGTCGGAGAACTGCGCGCCCGCCATGCCGATGACGGGCCGGAGAGCCTGCGCCGCCGGCCGGTGCTCTGGCGACGGCTGCTGTGGCCGACCCTGGTCGCCTGCGTCGCCTTCGACACGATGTTCATCGGCACCCTGATGCAGCGGTTCTTCGGACTGGGCGACGGCGAATTCGGCTACTACCTCGCCTACTTGCCCGGCTTCGGAGTCGCGGTCTGCCTGCTGGCCGCGGGCAGCCTCCTCGCCGAGTCGGTCTTCCGGCGGCGTACCCGCACCGCCCGCACGCTGGAGCGGACGCGCCGCGGACCGATCGCGGCCCTGCGCGAGGCGCTCTGGCCCAGCAGCCCGCGTACGGAACGCCGCAGGGCCGGCGAGCTGCCCTGGCCCAACGCGGCCGGGCCGGTGCTCTTCACCCTGGCCATCCTCACCATGGTCGGCATATGGGCGCGGATGCGTGCGGCAGGCGCGGTGCGCGAGCACGTCGACCTGGCACCGGACCAGAGCGCCGTCGTCATCCTCACCCTGGTGCTCAGCACCGCCGCGATCGTGGTCAAGGTGCTCGCCCACAACCCCTGCGCCGACAGCGACCGGGAGGCCCGGCAGGGGGTCGCCGACGCGGAGCAGCAGGGCAGAAGGCTGCTGCGGGCCGCCCGGCGCAGCCTGGTGGCGCACACCGCGTCCTGGTGGCGACTGCGGTCCACCGTCGAGGCGGCGGTGAGCGAGGCCCACCGTACGCTCGACGAGGCCTGCATCCGGATCGTCGAGGAGCGCGCCCGCACCGGTGTGGCCGGCAGCTACGACCTCCCGCTGACCGCACGCGTGTGGCCCCGCCCCGCCGCCGCACGCAACGGCACCCGGCCCGGCACCGGAGACCGTCCCACCCCGCCCCGGGCCCGCCTCGAACTCCTCGACCACGCCTACACGGTGCTCGAACGCTACGGCCCCGACGCGCTCGAAGATCGCCTCAACGACATCGCCGCCGACCTGAACGCGCAGTTCCACGCCGCGCCGGGGCAGCCCGTCGCGCAGGCCGAAGCGACGAGTCCGGACGGGGACCGGCCACCTGAGGGCGCACCGGCACCGGAGGACGTCCCGGCTTCCGAGAAGGACCAGGCGCCGGAAGGGGACCAGGCGGCTGAGGAGCACCGGCCGGGGCCCGCGGAACCACCCGTGGGGGAGTCCCAGGACGCCGGCACGGTCCGCCGGCGGCCCGAGGAAGGAGGCCCGGCCTCATGACCGTGCCCGCCCACCTCGGCCCGGACGAGGTGAAACACCTGGAGTTCCTGCAGGCCGTGATCGCCCGCCACGCCAACACCTCGTTCCTGGTCAAGAGCTGGGCCATGACCGTCAGCGGCGCCTTCATCGCGGTCGCCACCCGCGGGCCGAGCTGGAAGACGGCCGCGGTCGCCCTGGGACTGGCGGCCGGGTTCTGGCTGCTCGACAGCTACTACCTCCGCCAGGAACGGAGGTTCCGCAGCCTGTACGAGAAGGTCGCCGAACGCGGGAGCCCGGGGGTGCCGCCGTTCAGCATGGACGCCGAGCGGCACGGTGGCCCCGTGCCCTGGCGGGCGGTGGCACTGTCCCGGACGATGCTGCTCTCCTACGGCGTCCTGGTCGCCATCGACACCATCACGGTCCTCTTCCTCGCCTGACCGCCGGGGACGGCCCCCGCACCCGCACGACCCGCGCTGCGGCTCAGCTCCCCGCGGGCCGAACGGCGGTCCACGGCAACAGCAGGCCGTCGCCCTCGGCGCGCGGGACCAGGTGGAGATGAAGATGGCGGACGGTCTGGGTGGCCGAGGCGCCGCGCGAGGTGATCACGTTGCAGTCCCCGGCCTCCGCGGCGAGTTCGGCGGCCCGGAGCATGGTGGCCGCCGACACCACCGGGTCCTCGGCGACATCGGCGACATGCACCCGGGGGATGAGCAGCACATGCCCGTCGGTGACACCACCGTGACGGGGCCGGATGGCGAGGGTCTCCGGCCACTCGCGCAGCACCGTGGCCGGCGCCCGGCCGCAGACGATCAGGCAGAAGGGACAGCCCGGCGGCCGGAGGCCCAGCGGACGCCGCGGGCGGACCTCCGGCATTGTCTCGTCGGCCGGTTCGCGGAACTCCCCAGCACTGACCATCGTTCCTCCGCAGGGCTGGCCGGACGGTTCGGACTGGTGTCACCGGTCCGGGCCGACGGGCGCATCCGCTGCCTCCATCATCGACCATGGGCCCCGCACACGCGGCGCT
Source organism: Streptomyces sp. NPDC048612 (assembly GCF_043199295.1). Classification (NCBI taxonomy): domain Bacteria; kingdom Bacillati; phylum Actinomycetota; class Actinomycetes; order Kitasatosporales; family Streptomycetaceae; genus Streptomyces; species Streptomyces sp. NPDC048612. The sequence goes on along the minus strand of NZ_JBICVV010000011.1, from coordinate 160,598 downwards.
TGACCGCTTCCGGCCATTTGTGCGCCGCCGACCGCCGTCCCGGGCGAGCAGCCGTCACCAGAGCCTGTCGATCTCGCCCGGATACACCTCGATACGGGAGTGCGGGAACGCGGAACGGTGGCTCCGGGCCAGGGGCGAGAAGAAGTCGCCCAGGGTGACCTTGTCGAAGCCGGGCCGGTCACTGGGGAACGGGTTCACAGGTGTGCCGCCGATGACCACGGCACCGGGCAGCCACTGCCAGCCCGCGCCTTCGTAGAACGTCCGCAGCGGCCGGTCGCAGGTGAACAGGCCGATGTCCAGGTCCATGCCGGCCATCGCCGCACGGGCGGCCGTCACCAGGCGGTGGCCGTGGCCCTTTCCACGGGCGGTGGCGCGGGTCACGACCGTGCTCAGGCCCGCGGCCCGGTAGCGCTGTCCGGCGTGCACGATGTCCTTGGTGAGGATGTCCAGCGCGGCGAGCACCGTGGCCCCCTCGACCAGCAGCATCGACACCGGCCGCAACGCCTGGTCGTGGGCGAACGTGCCGGGCGCCGACGCGGAGTCCGGCGGCCATGCCTCGTCCTGGAGCTCGCACACCTGCGTCCGCAGCGCGGGTGGGGTGGCGGCTTCCGGGAACGTCATGATCGGCACGCGCTCATTGTGACGGCCCGCACGGCGGAGGCCAAGGGAGTTCCGGCGGCCGGAACCGCCCCCGCACCGCGTCGGCATGTGGCGTTGACCCTGGGGCAGGCGACAAGCATGGGAATACTGAGGCGTTGGGAGCGCGTGGTGGAGGACTGCGAGAGCGCGCTGTTGGCCAAGATCTTCCACACCGAACCGGTCGAGTTGCTCGAAGCGCTACGGCAGGAATGCGACGACCATGCGGTCGTGTGCAGCCCGAGCCGGGTCCTCGTGCCCAACGACTACACCGTCGAACTCGCGCAGCGGGTGCACGACGAACTGGCCGCCCGTGGCGGGGAGGTGGGCCGGCAACTGACCGACGTGCTGGCCCGGCACGCCGCCGACCGCGGTTACGAATGGGCGGGCCCGCTCACCGTCCATGTCACGGCGGCCGAGGTACCGAACGGCCGCTACCGTATCTCCAGCGCGGCCCTCGCCCATGTTCCCGCCGTCGCCGCCGGTCCCCGAGGGATGTGACCCGCCGGGGCCCCGGCGCCGGGCCGACGCGGACGCCCACTCCGCCGCCCTGCTCTTCGTGCCCGAACCGGACGGCCGTCCCCGCGTGACCGCGGATGTGCGCGGGAACGGGCCGCCCTGCTCAGGTCACCGTCAGCGGCTACCGGTCAACTGCCGCTTCTGTGGCGGGTTTACAGCGGCCGGGCCCACAGGTCGTACTTGAGGCCCGAGCCGTCGCAGAAGGGGTCGGCCCACTTTCCGCTGCTGACCAGGTCGGTGCCGGCCGCCTGGCACCCGCTGAGGGTCCAGAACTTCTTGCCGGTCCACACCGTTCCGGGAGGGCCGTCCATCGGCTTCACCTGCTGCTGAGCGGAGGAGACGGCCGACACCGCGCCCTCGGCCCCGGTGGCGGCGTGCGCCTGGGAGGCACCGGTCAGGCCGATGACGGTGAGTGCGGCGGCGGCGACCGCGGTGCTGAGAATTCGCCTGTTACGCATGGGTTGTCCTTTCCCCGTGATCAGGGCCCCGTGCGGGCCCGTCACCTTGCACACGGATGACGTCCCCGCGACGTATGACACCCCTTCATGTGACCTGGGTCACATAGCTATTGAGGGTGGGCCGGGGAGCCGCGTCCATCGCGACGACCGGTGAAGTTCCTTGACCGAAAAGGGATTTGACGGGTGAGTGGCCCCCTGGGAGTGGCTCCGCGCGTCTGGTAGGGAAGTGTGCCGTGGCGCCCGATTTCACCCGACGACGTGAGATCGGCGCCGAATCGGCCGTGATGACGGGTGTCCGACGCGATGCGTCTGTGTCGGGAGGTGTGGGAGTGGTTGTGCAGGATGTCCCCACCTGCGGATTTACCTGTTCTTTTCAGGGTGTTGGCCGGAGACGCTTGCCTTGGAAGTGCGGGCATGGATAGCGTAACCAGCGCCTAAAGCTTTCTGGACAGCTTTAGTGAAAGCTAAAACCATCGTTTCGTTCCCGGGTGGGGGAGAAGTATGCAGATCAAGGTTGCGGTGGCGTATCACAGTGGATACGGCCACACCGCAAAGCAGGCCGCGGCCGTCGCGGCCGGCGCGGAGAAGGTCCCCGACACCCAGGTGCGACTGGTCTCCCTCGCCGAGCTGAACGACGAACTGTGGGAGGTGCTGCAGGAGTCCGACGCCCTGATCTTCGGCACGCCGACCTACATGGGCGGCAGCAGCGCCGTCTTCCGCGCGTTCGTCGAGGCCACCAGCCAGGTCTGGGGCGACAACATGCGCTGGAAGAACAAGATCGCGGGCGGCTTCACCAACAGCGGCAACATGGCGGGGGACAAGCTCAACTCCCTCATCGACATCGCGCTGTTCGCCGCCCAGCACGGCATGGTCTGGGTCGGCCTCGCCGAGTACGGCGGCTGGAACACCTCGTCCGGCAGCCCCGAGGACCTCAACCGGCTCGGCAGCTGGCTGGGCGCCATGTCCCAGTCGAACAACGACGAGGGCGCCGACGTCACGCCCTGCGCCAGCGACCTGCGTACCGCCGAGGCACTCGGTCGCCGGATCGCCGAGACCGCCCACGTCCACGTGGCGGGACGGGCGGCCGTCGGATTCGACGAGGTGTCCGCCTGATCATCGGTGACCCGCACTGAGGCAGCTGCGACGGGGGGACCCGATGAACAGCCGTCAGGAGCCTGCGGCGACCCCTGCGGACTCACGGTCCGGGGCGGTACACCGCGGCGTGATCAGCCGTCACCCACTCATCGGGACGGCGGTGGCCGGGGCAATGGCGGCCCGCGTCGTGGGGGCGCGGGCACCATGGCCGCGCTCGCTCCAGGCGCCCCTCCGGGCGCCACGGCCCGCTCCCGGGGCCGCCCGCCGTGCGGCGCCCCCGGCCCCGGCACACCGGCCGTCAGCCGTGCGCCGCGGGCGGGAACGGAGGGCCCGGCTGTCCTCCCGGCCCCGTGCGGCCGCCGCCCGGCGCCACCCGTGGCCGGCCTGTCCCGGGAGGCGGTGACGTCGTCGCCGCACGGGCTCCGCGAGGCCTTCCTCATCCGGCCCCGACCCTCCGATGTCCGCTCCTCCATCCACCGGCCCAGGCCGCCTTTTCCCGGCTCCTTGCCGGCCCCGTCACGGGGCTGGAGAGGAAGCGACGGGGCCGCGGAAGCTCCGCGGCCCCGCGAGGCCCGGCCGGTCGCTCCGGTGCCGTCCCGGCACCGGACGGCGTCAACAGGCAGCCGATCGCGGCCCGACGCCACACCGCCCCGGGGCCCTTACCCCGGAGTGAGGTACCACGGCCGGCAAGGCGTGGCACACCTCCTGCGCGCCCTCGCGGCGCCGCCGGAGCCGCTACGCCCCCGGGCGTACCGGTTCCCACCGGTCCCGGCCGGCTGAAGCTCGTCCCCGTTCGGCAGTCCCAGCACCTTCCCCGTGCCCGCGCCCGCCGCGCGCACGGGATGTCCTGGCCGCGCCTCCGCTGTGCGGCCGTTCCCTGCCATCCCGAGGAGATCAGCCATGTTCAAGACCACCACCGACGCCGAACTGGCGGGCAACCCGATCGATGAGGTGATCGGCTCCACCATCCGCTACGCGGCGCTCACCTCCGCCGCCAAGCTCGGCATCTTCCGCACCCTGGAGGAGGACGGCCCCAAGACCCTCGACGAGCTGGCCACCGCGATCGGCGCGACCACGGACGGCACCCGCGCGGTGGCCGATGTCGCCGCCGTGCTCGGCTGGCTGACCCTGGAGGACGGGCGCTACCGCAACGGCCCCCTCGCCGAGCGCTGGCTGGGCAAGAACGCCGAGTACGACTTCACCCCGGCGCTGCTCTGGGCGTACGAACTCACCAACGTGATGTGGGAGCTGCCGCAGGCCGTCCGGGACGGCAAGCCCGCCCAGTCCCTGTGGGAGCGCTGGGCCGACAACCCGGAGGCCGGGCGGGACTTCTCCGCGTACATGCGGGTCAAGTCGCGTCTGACCGTGCAGCCCATCGTCGACGCCGTCCCGCTGCCCGAAGGGGCGCGGCGCCTGCTCGACCTGGGCGGCTCGCACGGACTGCACTCCATGGCGATGTGCCAGCGGCACCCGGAGCTCTCCGCCACCATCCTCGACCTGCCCGAGGCGCTCGCCGACACCGGCACCGCGATCGAGAAGGCGGGCCTGGCCGACCGGATCACGCTCCAGCGCGGCAGCTTCCTCAGCGGCGACCTCGGCACCGGGTACGACGTCGTCTTCCTCTTCGAGATCGTGCACAACCACACCGACGAGGAGAACCGGGACCTGGTCGCGCGGGCTGCCAAGGCGCTGCGTCCCGGCGGCCGGATCGTGGTGCTCGAAGATGTCCGCGGTGAGCAGCTGGAGGAGCACAACGCGGCGTTCTCGCTGGCCATGTACGCCTGCTCCGGCGACCGCACCTACAGCGAGCCGGAGATCTCCGGATGGCTCAGTGACGCGGGGATGAAGTCCGTCGAGCGCATCGCGCTGCCCTCATCCGTGTCTCTGGTCGTCGGCACCAAGTAAAGCCGGCAGCCGGGGAAGGGGGGAGCACCGTGCAGATCGATCTGGCACACCGGTCGACCAGCTCATGGCTGGACGCCGCGGACCTCGCTCGTGAGGTGTACGCCCAGGCATACGGCGCCGATGTGGCGCCCCGGCCCGACTCGTTCATCGTCGCCCGGCCGGCCTGCGGCGCGGCGGAGAAGCCCTGCGCGCCACTGGCCTGCGCGGGGCTCACCTTCGGCAGAGACCAGGAGCTGTTCTCCGAGCGGTACCTCGATACCGGTGTCGAGGACGCCGCGCTGTCCCGACTCGGGACCCCGGTCGACCGCAGGCGGGTGGTGGAAGTGGGGGCACTGGCCACCCGCCGCGCCTCGGTCGGCCGCGAACTGATCAGAGCCACCCCGATCATCGCCTGGTGCCTGGGCATGGAGTACATCCTGTGCACCGTCACCCGGAGTCTGATCACCACGCTGGACCGCACCGGCATCTCCTTCGTGCCGTTCGCCCCGGCCGACCCGCTCCGGCTGTCTCCCGACGAGGCGGCCCGCTGGGGCACGTACTACGAGCACGAGCCGCAGGTCGGCGTCATCCCGCTGAACGCCCTGGACCGGCTCTTCTCCGACGCCACCGGACGCTACTCCGTCACCGATCTCCAACTGAGCATCAGCGCCATGGAGGTGGCCGGTCATGCTGGGCATTGAGCAGAGCCTGGTCAGGTTCGGCGAGTCGGCGCGTCCGCTGATCGAGGTGCTGGGCGAGGACGGCACCCTGGCCAGGACCCTCAGCTACCAGGAGGTGACGCGCCGGGCCGCGGAACTCGCCGAGCGGATCGGCGCCCGGGAGGGGCGGCCGCCGCGCATCGGTGTGGTCTGCGGCAACACCCCCGAATTCGTGGTCGCCGACCTCGCGCTGATCGCCGCGCGTGCCACCGAGGTGCCCGTCCCGCTGGCGTTCTCCGCCGAGCAGGCCGCCGGTCTGCTGGAGGAGACCGATCTGTGCGTGGTGGACGCCGCCGGCCAGGCCCAGCTGAACCAGTGGGGCAGGGAACGCGTCCTGCCCCCGGAGTGCACGGTGCTGCCGCTGTCCACGGACGGGCCGGTGCCGTCCGCGCCCTTGGTGCTGCCGCCGGCCGGCGTCGGGGCGGCGGACTGGGAATGCAAGATCATCCACACCTCCGGGACGACCTCACGTCCCAAGGGGGTACGGATTCGGGCGGCGGCCCTGAACGAACTGCTGGGCTCACTGGGGTCGGTGATGCCCGGCGGGGCGTTCTCCCGCTATCTCTCCGTCGTCCCGTTCAGCCTGCTCATCGAGCAGGTCACCGGCCTCTACATGGTCCTGCTCGACGGCGGGACAGTGGTCCTGATGCCGCCCGGCAAGGCCCTGGTCGGCACCGCGGCGGCAGCCCCCGCCGATGTCCTGCCGTACGTGACGGCCGCCCGGCCGACCGCGATGGTCGCCACGCCCGCGCTGGCCGACGCCTTCGCCGCCGCGGCGGACGACGCCGTGGCGAGCGGACAGCCGGTCGCGCCGGCCCTGTTCGGCACGCCCGGAGCGCCGCTGATCTGCTGCGGCGGGGCGCCCGTCCACCCGGATCTGCTGCGGCGACTGGAGGACCACGGGCTCCCCGTGCACGAGGGGTACGGACTGTCCGAGAACAGTTCCGTGGTCAGCTGGAACACCCCGGACGCGCGCCGCCCGGGCACGGTCGGCCGGCCGCTGCCACATGTCCGCGTCCGGACCGCGGACGACGGCGAACTCCTGGTCAGCAGCACCTCGCTGTTCGCCGGGTACACCCGCGACGACCCCTCCAGCCTGGTCCTGGACGCCGACGGCTGGCTCCGGACCGGCGATCTGGCGCGGATCGACGAGGACGGGTTCATCAGCATCACCGGTCGCAAGAAGAACGTCATCATCACCGCGGCCGGCCGCAACGTGGCGCCCGAGTGGGTCGAGGCGCAGTACGCCCAACTCCCGTTCGTCCGCGCGGTCGCCGTGATCGGAGACGGGATGACCGCCCTCCACGGGCTCTTCCTGGTCAAGGAGTCCACCGACCTGGCGGCGGCCGAGGCCGCGGTCAGGGAGTTCGGTGAAGCGCACCTCTCCGAGGTGGAGCGGATCGCCGTACCGCACCTCGCCGTCGCCGACGAGCGCCTCTACCGCCGGTTCTTCACCGTCACCGGAAGACCCATGCGGGCAGCCATCCGCACCGCCCTGTCCAACGGAACGCTGTACGACCACCAAGGAGCAGACGCATGACCACCATCGCTGACGTCGAGCCCTACGGGGACGCCACCGGCCGGCTCGTCCTGCCCACCGGGGACAGGTCGCTCGGCACGCTGGACCCCGCATGGGTCACCGGGCTGCTCGCCGACGCCGGCTTTCTGCTGTTCCGGGGCTTCCGCACCGACCTGGAGGAGTTCACCTCCTTCGTGAAGGCGCACTCCAGCCGGATCACCCTCGACCCGGCGCGCTCCTTCCACGGCGGCGAGGTGGCCCAGAAGGTGGACGCGGGCACCGCCGCCGTCGGCCTCCACCTGGAGAACGGCAACAGCCCCTTCGGCCCCGACCTGACCTGGTTCCTGTGCGAGAAGGCCGCCGCCAGCGGCTCCCAGACCACCGTCTGCGACGGCTACCGCGTCTGGGACGCGGCGAGCGACACCGCCCGCGAGGTCTTCGGCGTCAAGGACATCATGTACACCCGCCGGGTGGAGGAGGCCAAGTGGAAGGCCTTCGTCTGCCACCAGACGGAGGGCCGCAAGAAGCTCGACGACATCACCTTCGCGGATATGAAGGACCTGGTGGGCGGCAATGTGTCCACCACCCTCCAGCTCGACGACGACGGCTCCCTCCACTACGCGTACCGCACCGGCGCCGTCCACCGCACGCTCTTCGGCAGCCGGCTCTCCTGGGCGAACAGCGTCTTCGGCCCCTCGTACAACTACGAGGCGCCGCATATCACCTTCGCCGACGGCACGGAGATTCCCGAGCAGCTCCTCGCCGAGTTCCGCCGCCTCACCGAGGAGCTGACCGAGGAGCTGGACTGGCAGGACGGCGACGTGGCCCTGATCGACAACACCCGGGTGATGCACGGCCGGCGCGAGATACTCGACACCGACCGGACCATCTACAACGCGCAGAGCTACCTCGACCCCGCGCTGCTGGCCGCCGTGCGGGACGGGAGGGCACAGGCATGACGACCGCCGCCACCGGCCTCGACGACGAGCGGGTCGGCGCCGTCCTGGGCGAGATCGCCCGGAGCGCCGAGCACAACGACCCGGACGTCATGAAGCGCGCCTACGCCACCGCGGCCGACTGGCCGCAGCCGCCCACCGCCCAGGAGGCGGCCGAGCTGTGCGCCCAGGCCGCGCTGCCCGTGCACCCGCAGGTCGGCACCTTCCTGTACCAGCTCATACGGAGCCTGCGCCCGGCCCTCGTCGTGGAGTTCGGCACCTCCTTCGGCGCTTCGACGATCTATGCGGCGGCCGCCCTGCGCGACAACGGCAGCGGCCGCATCATCGGCTCCGAGCTGCACCCCGGCAAGGCCGACCGGGCGCGCGGCCACCTGGAGCGCGCCGGGCTCGCCGACTACGCCGAGATCCGCACCGGCGACGCCCGCGACCAGCTCGTCGCGCTGCCCGGCCCGGTGGATCTGCTGCTGCTGGACGGCTGGAAGGAGCTCTACCTCCCGGTCCTCAAGCTGCTCGAACCCGCACTGCGCACCGGCGGCCTGGTCGTCTCCGACAACCTGCCGATGCTGCCGCCCGAGTTCACCGACCATGTCCGCACCGCCGGCAACGGCTATCTCTCCCAGCAGCTGCCGCTGGGCGACGGCATCGAATTCTCCGTCCGCCTCCAGGAAGGGCCGTGACACCGGTTCCGCCCGGCTTCCCGAAGCCGTCGCCGACCGCGTCACCCCGTATGCACGGAAAGGGCACCGAACACCCGTGAATCCCCGTACCCACCGCCGCACCCTGCTCCGCGCCGGTGTCGCCGCGCTGCCCCTGGCGGCAGTGACCTCGGCCGCACAGGCCGCCGAACGGCCCGCCAAGCTCAGCGTCGGCCAGGTGTCGAGCTGGACCGACGCCTATCTGGAGGCCTGGCGGACCAAGAACGACGCCGCCGCGGTCCGGCTCTTCACCCCCGACGCCCTCTACGAGGCGGTCCCCGGCGTGGCCGCACAGACCTTCCGCGGCCGCGAGGCCATCGGCCGCTACTGGCGCGACATCACCGCCGGCCAGAGCGAGATGACCGGCCGTCACGGCACCCCCGTCATCACCGGCAACCGGGCGTCGGTCGAACTCTGGGTCACGATGCGGGCCCCCGCCCTCAACCCCGACGGCGAGCACTGGGTCACCCTGCTGGAGGCCAACATCCTGACCTTCGCCCCCGACGGCCGCTGCCGGCGCAACACCGAGTACTGGAACCTGCAGATGGGCCGTCTGACGCCGCCGCAGGGGTGGGGCACTGCATGACCTCCGCACGTCTGCTCGTCACCGGTGGCCGGGTCCTCAGCATGGACCCGGCCACCGGTGAACTGCCCTCCGCCGACATCCTGGTGGCGGACGGCCGGATCATCGAGGTACGCCCGGACATCGACCCCACGGCGGCCGACGAGCGGATCGACGCCCGGGGGTGCCTGGTGCTCCCCGGCTTCGTCGACACCCACCGGCACATGTGGCAGGCGGCGCTCCGCGGCAGCGGCGCCGACCAGACCCTCGACCAGTACTTCACGACCGTCCTGCACACCCAGGCGCCCCGGCTCACCGCCGACGACCTCCACCTGGGCAATCTGCTGAGCGCACTGGGCGCCCTGGACGCGGGGGTGACCACCGTCCAGGACATCTCCAATGTCGACAAGACGACCGAGGAGCACACCGACGCGCTGCTCGACGCGCTCACCGAGTCCGGGCTGCGCAGCGTCTTCGCCTACGGGCAGGGCACGGCACAGGACGCCCGCCGTATCCGCGGCGGCCGGCTGCACTCCGCCGACGGCCTGGTGACCATGGCGCTGAACGCCGAGGCGGGCAGCGACGAGACCGTCCGGCGCGGCTGGGCCCTGGCCGGCGAACTCGACGTACCGACCGCGCTGCACGTCAGGGGCGGCCGCCCCGTCTCCCGGCTGCGCCGCCTCGGCGTCCTGCGCCCCGGCACGGTCTTCATCCACGGCACCGGGATGGAGGCCGGCGAGCTGGAGCTGATCCGCGACAGCGGTGGGGCGCTGTCGGTCGCGCCCGCCATCGAGATGACCATGGGGCACGGACTGCCGCCGTTTGCCGCGGCGGCCGCCGCCGGTCTGCGTCCCAGCCTCAGCGTCGATGTCGAAGTCGCCGCGCCGAGCGACATGTTCACCCAGATGCGGGCCGCCTTCCAGATCGGACGCTTTGCCGCGCTGCAGGGCCACGCGGGCCCGGACGCGCCGCTGCTCACGGCCCGCGAGGTGCTGGAGTTCGCGACGCTCGGCGGCGCCGAGGCGCTCGGGATGGCGGACCGGATCGGCTCTCTCACCCCGGGCAAGCAGGCCGATCTGCTGGTGCTGCGGACCGACCGCCCCGGTGTGGCGCCGGTGCACGACGCCACCGCGGCCGTCGTGTCGTCGATGGACCGGGCCGATGTCGACACCGTGCTGGTCGGCGGGCGGATCGTGAAGCGCGCGGGGCGGCTCCGGTACGCCGGACTGCCGGGGCTGCTGGCACGGGCGGAGGAGGTGTGCGACCGGCTGTCCCGCCGCTGACCTGCCTCAGCGGCGGATCAGTACGCCCTCCTCGATGGCGGCCAGCGCGATGCGCAGCTGTTCGCTGAGGGCCTTCGCGGTGCGTTCCGGAATGCGGTCGACGAGCCGGGCGTGCACGGCGGTGGTGGCGCGCACCGCCGCCTCGGCGGTCTCCACCCCGCTCGGCGTGAGCTGCACCCAGCTGCTGCGCGCATCGTCCTCGGCCGCCGCGCGGGTGACATAGCCGGCGGCCACCAGGCGCTTGATGACGTTGCTGGTCCCGCCGGAGGACAGCAGCAGCGCGTGGGTGAGGTCGGTCGGCTTGAGACGGTAGGGAGCGCCGATCCGCCGGAGGGTGGCGAGCACTCCGTACTCGGCCTGGGTGAGCCCCAGCTTCTCCAGTTCGGCGCCGGCCGCGATGTCGAAGGCCGAAACCAACAGGGCGGTCCTTTTGGCCAGTTCCAGTGGGAGACCGGCGATTTCGGGCAGTTCGTGGCCCCATGCCGAGATGATCTCGTCTACGTGGTCAGGCTCCACCGTGAACCGCCTTCCCTCTACCCGATGCTCAGTACAAAGATATCCCACCCTCCACGCGGGCACGTTCTGACCTGGGGAGACTGTGTGCCTGCCAGATGTGGACGCGGTGAAAGCTTTCCATCTATCTTTCAATATAGCTTTTTCCAATGCTTTCTCTCTATGCTTCTGCCATGTTCAAGCGTGAGCCGAGACGTGCCCTGGCCGTGACAGCGGTCTTGATTCTGGCCCTGACCAGCGCCACCGCCTGCGCCGGAGGTGACGCGAAGACGCCCCCGCAGAGGAGCGCGATGGCGGAAAACCGCCGCTCCACGGAGGAAGGAACCATCGCAGTGCGAGAGTTCAGCGCCACCCCCGACCGGCTGCCGTCGTGCTTCCGCGGTGTCTCCGGGGCCACCGCGTACCGCCCGCCCGGTTCCTCGGGGGACGGCCGTATGGTCACCCTGGGCACCGGCCCCCGCGGGGTGGTCTTCGCCCCCATCTCCTGGGGCGACGCCTGTGAGTGGGCGGCCGAGGCCAAGCGGCTCGCCGCCGACGGCTATCACGTGGTCACCTTCGACTGGGGAGGGGACCGCCGCCGCACCGTGTCCGAAGCGACCCGGCTGCTGCGCTCACGCGGCGCCAAGGACGTGGCGTGGGTGGGCGGTTGCATGGGCGGCACGCTGATGCTGGGCATGCTGACGGACCGCACCGCCCGCCCGGCCGGTGTCGCCGGTATCAGCCCGCTCGCCTCACTGGGCGGCTACTCCGCCGGGAACGGCAGGTCCTACGAGGGCGAACTGCTGCTCCTGGGCACCGCCGACGACCCGCTCTCCGACGAAGGGCGGCTGCGCGAGGTCGCCCGCAGCTTCCCCGAAGCGGAGGTCACGGTCCTGCCGGGCAAGCTCCACGCCGCCGAGATCTTCGCCGGCCCGGACGCCGCGAAGGCCCGTCGCAGCCTCGACCGCTTCCTCGACCGGACCTTCGCCCCGGCACGCGGCTGAGCGGCCGCCCCCGCGGGCCCCGGCGGTGCGGCCGGAACCGGCGCGCACCGCCGGGAACCCCGTCCCGTCACCCCGGGAAGCGGCGGCCCGCCGCCTGTGCCATGAGGCATCCGAACAGGCCACCGTCTGCCGGAGGTTGACGCCCTACGAGCGGGTGCCGAAGTCCTGCGTCCACCACGGGCCGTTGCCGCTGAGATTGACGCCCACGCCGGTCGACTTGTACGAGCAGTTGAGGATGTTGTCGCGGTGGCCCGGGCTCTTCATCCAGCCGTCCACGGCCGTGGCCGGGTCCTTGGGGCTCTTGAAGATGTTCTCGGCCCAGCTCGCCCACGGGAAACCGGCCTTGGTCATCCGGGTGCCGGGGTCGACGCCCTCCGGGGTGTTGTGCTCGTAGTAGTTGCGGGCCGCCATGTCGTCCGAGTGGGCCTGCGCCGCGCGCTGAATCCGGGCGTCGACGGTGAGCGGGCCGCAACCGTGCTGCGCCCGCTGGGCGTTGACCAGCTCAACGACTTTCTGCGCGAACTGCGCGGCGGTGCCCGAAGCGGCCTGCGCCCCGTTCGGCGTGGTGGCGCCCGCCCCGGAATCGAGGCGCGGCTTGCGGGGTGTCGTCTTCCGGACGCTGTCGGTGTCACTGCCCGGACGGTCGGCCTGCGACCGGGGCGAAGCGTGCGGCTTGGGGTGCTTCTTTTCCTTCGACGGGGAGGCGGAGGGCTTGCGGGGCTTCTTGGGCGAGGGCGAGGTGTCCGGTGTGGCGGAAGCGGAGAGCTTCGCCGCGGGCGCCGACGGCGCGGCCGGGTCCGCCGCGAGCGCCCGGTCGGTGCCCGAGTCGGGGCGTATCAGCACCGCGGACGCGCCGCCCACGGTGACCACGGCCGCCACCGCCAGCAGGGTGGCCTTGCGCCGCGGAGTGCCCGCGGCGCGGTGCAGGCCGCTGGTCCGCCCGTGCCGGCCTCCCGTACGGCCGTCCGCCCCGCCGGAACGCCGGTGCGCACCGGCCCCGTCCGCCCCGCGGCCGCTCCCGGCCGGAGTCTCGTCGTGGCGGCCGTTCTGAAGGTGGTCGTTGTTCATGGTTCCGTTTCCTGTGGGGGACAGCGATCCGCCGCCCGCGGAGCCCGGGGAGACCCGGTGCCTTTGCGGCCGGCACATGGGAGAGCGCGGGGTCGGGGCCGGATAACGGAAAGTGCGAACACTTTTTTCGTGCGCCGTCGACAGGCGTGGATGCCACGCGGTGCCCGTGGGCCCGGGAGACCGGAACGCACCCCGCGCGCGGGCCGGGGAACAGGGCTCATCCACATGCACGTAGGTTTCCGTTATCGCGGCGAGCGCGCGGGATCTCCGGAGTGCGGGGGCTTCGGGTACGCACGAACGAACAGGAACGAATGGGCGTGAAGCAGGAAAACGGGACGGAGGCCGTCGCGGCAGCCAGGGCCGGGGACGAAGAGGCCCGGGAACAGCTGGTCGCCGCATACCTGCCGCTGATCTACAACGTCGTGGGACGGGCCCTGGACGGCCACGCGGACGTCGACGACGTGGTGCAGGAGACCATGCTGCGGGTCCTGGAGTCGCTGGCCGACCTGCGGGAACCGGCGTCCTTCCGCTCCTGGCTGGTGGCCATCGCCATGAACCAGGTGCGCCGCCGGTGGACCGCCACCCGCAAGACCCCCGTCGTCGGCCTGGACCAGGCGCCGGAACGGGCCGACCGCGCGGCCGATTTCACGGACCTGACCATCCTGGAACTGGGCCTGTCCGGCCAGCGCCGTGAAGTGGCCGCGGCCACCCGCTGGCTGGACGAGGGCGACCGGGCGCTGCTGTCCCTGTGGTGGCTGGAGGCGGCCGGCGAGATCACCAGAACGGAGCTGGTCGCCGCGGTCGGGATCGACTCCCGTCACACCGCGGTCCGGGTGCAGCGCATGAAGGAACAGCTGGAGGCCGGCCGGGTCGTGGTCCGCGCGCTCGCGGCCACGCCCCGCTGCCCCGAGCTGTCCCGGCTGACGGCCGGCTGGGACCAGGAGCCCTGCGCCCTCTGGCGCAAGCGAATAGCCCGCCACGCACGGAAGTGCACGGACTGCTCAGGGCACTGGGACGGCCTGGTGCCCGCCGAGGGGTTGCTGGCCGGTCTCGCCCTGCTGCCGCTGCCCTCGCACCTCACCCCGGACACGGTCCTCCCCGCCCCCGCCGCGGCGACCGCGCAGGCGGCCCCGGCGGCCCCGCACCACACCTCCGGCACCTCCGCCGCACACCACCTCCCGAAGCGGCTGCCCCGGGCGAAGACCGGCTCGGTCGTCGCGGGCACCGCCACCCTCGCGGTGGCCGTCGGCGCCGCCGTGTGGTGGTCGGCCGGCACGCCCCCCGACAAGCGGAAGGACGAGCCGCGGACGACCCGTACGGTGGCCGCGCGCACTCCCTCGCCGCGCCCCACTCCCACTCCCACACCCACCCCGACCCCGTCGCGCTCCACGCCCAAGCCCCCCACCCGGTCCGCCTCGCCGACCCCCACCCCGTCGGCCACCCCGCCCGACCTCGAAAAACAGGCCACCTTACTCATCAACCAGCGGCGGGCACGGGCCGGCTGCAGCCCGCTGCGCATCGACCGGCGCCTGCACACCGCGGCGCAGCGCCACTCCGCCGATATGGCGGCACGCCAGTACTACGAGCACCAGGCCCCGGACGGCACCGGCCCCGACGAGCGGATCACCGCCACCGGCTACCGGTGGAGCAGCTGGGGCGAGAACCTCGACCGCGGCCCGCGCACCGCCGCCGGTGCGGTGAACGACTGGATGGGCGACGCCATGCACCGCGACAACCTGCTCAACTGCTCCTTCACGGACGTCGGAATCGGCGTCGTCGAGGGCCCGGGCGGACCCTGGTGGACCCAGGACCTCGCGGCACCCCGCTGACCGTGACGGGGCGTCGGAAGTCATGGGACCGCCGCACGGCGCTCCGGGAATGCCCCGCCGGCCGGCAGCGCTGCACCTGACGGAGCACCAGTCCGTCGCACACGAGGAGCACCGCGCATGCCCGGCACCGCGCAGGAGTGGCAGCTGACCGCACGTCCCGTGGGGCGCCCGGTGCCGGGGGACTTCCGGCTCGTGGAGCGGGAGTTGCTGGCACCGGCCCAAGGTGAGGTGTCGGTCCGCAACACCTTCCTCTCGGTGGACCCGTACATGCGGGCCCTGATGAGCACCGAGGCGACCGGAAGTTCGGCCTATGCGTTGGACCGGCCGATGGCGGGTGGCGCGGTCGGCGAGGTGGTGGCGTCGCGGGCGGCCGGTCTGGCGCCGGGGGACCTGGTACTCAGCGATCTGGGGTGGCGTACCGCCGCGGTCGCCCCGGCCGGACGCTTCACCAGGCTGCGGCGCGTCGAGGGGATACCGGACTCCGCGTTCCTCGGCGTGCTGGGCATGCCCGGACTGAGTGCGTACGTCGGGCTGACCGAGATCGCGGGCCTGCGCGCGGGGGAGACGGTCTTCGTCTCCGGCGCGGCCGGAGCGGTGGGGAGCCTGGCCGGGCAGATCGCGCGGCTGCGCGGGGCGAAGGCGGTGATCGGCAGCGCCGGGTCCGCGGCGAAGGTGGCGTATCTGACCGGCGAACTCGGCTTCACCACGGCCTTCGACTACAAGTCCGGCGCGGTACGCGAACTGCTCGCCGAGGCCGCCCCGGACGGTATCGACGTCTACTTCGACAATGTCGGCGGTGACCACCTGGAGGCCGCCATCGACGCGCTGAACCTCAACGGGCGGGCCGCGCTGTGCGGGGCGATCTCCGGCTACCACGACACCGAGTCCGCGGCGGGCCCGCGCAACATGGTCGAGCTGGTGAAGAAGCGGATCACCCTGCGCGGCTTCGAGGTCGGGGACCATGCTCATCTCCAGCCACGCTTCGCCGAGGAGATGGGCGGCTGGCTGGCCGAAGGGGAGATCACTTTCCGCGAGACGGTCGAGGACGGCATCACTCACGCGGTGGCGGCGTTCCTCGGGCTGATGGACGGCCGGAACACCGGGAAGATGGTGGTGCGCCTCTGACCGCGGCGGACACCCGGCACTTCGGGGCCGCGCCATCGGGCACCGGGCAGGGTTCGGCCCCGGTCAGCGGGCGGGCGGGTGGAGCGGCCCGCCCGGTGACCGGGGCGGTGTGCGAGCGGCGTCAGCGGCCTACCGGGGCGCCACGTGCCAGGTCAGCGAGCGGGACAGCAGCTTGCGCAGCGCCGGGTCACGGACCGCCTTCGTACGGTCGGTGGCCCGGGCCGTGACCGTGTGGGTGCGGCCGTCGGCCGGGACGCCCAGAGTGCGCGGGACCACCGTGGACCTGCCGCGCGCGGCCTTGCGTTCGCGGCCGTCGACGGACCAGGTCAGCGTCGCGGAGGCAGGTGCGGTGACCCGGATGCGGGTCCCGCGGGACACCGCGTGGTGGGTGGAGACCGGGCTGCTCAGCACGCTCGCATAGCGGTAGAACCCCGCGATCATCCCCTCACGGCCGGGGAGGTTGAACTCCCGGCCCAGGGTCCGCATGATCGAGTTCTCGGTGGGGCGGTTGAGCCCGTACTGGTAGTAGCCGCCGCCCTCGAACGCGCCCACCGCGCCGCCGTCGGGCGACTGCTGTCCGATCCAGCGGTACCACTTCTGCTGCTGGGCGGTCATCTGGTCGGCGGAGAGCTTGCTGAGGTTGACCTGGGCGGGCTCGGGTCCTGAGTAGGTGCCGGACTGGCCGTAGTCGTACTCGTCGGCGAGCTTGCCCAGCGAATGACCGGTTTCGTGCACCGCGATCTGGTCCGACTGGTCGTTGTCGGAGGAGGCGGTGGCGATGCCGTCGTAACCGACCTGCGAGGAGATGTCGTTGTAGCCCGCGCCTCCGTACTTGGTGGAGTTGGACAGGACCACGACGAGGTCGGCGGCCGGGGCCTTGGACGCGTAGGACTCGACCTTTCCGGTGTCCACGCACAGCAGCCGCTCGGTGTCTTCGCAGAAGAAAGCGGAGTTGAGGGCGGTGTCGCGGACCACGTCCTTGGTCGGGTCCCCGGAGACGCCGGACTCGTTGGAGACGGCGTCCACGGCCCAGACGTTGAACAGGCCGCGGTAGGTCGCGTACGGCTCGACGGCGGAGATCTTGGCCCACTTGGCGCGGACGTCGGCGTGGAAGTCCTCCTGCTGGGCGGCGGTGTAGCCGTCGCCGATGAAGACGACATCGAGCTTGGAGCCGACCGGGCCGTTCTGCACGACCGAGGTGACATCGCCGTCGCCGGCGGCGATCGCGGCCTTCTCGGACGGCGCGAGCGGCTTCGGTGCCGGGACGGTGGTCTGCCGTGGGTGACCGCCGGCACCGTTGAAGTACTCGACGTGCTGGGTGCGTTGGGCGGGCGGGGCCGGTGTGGCGCCTTGGGCGGTGGCCGCTGCTGCCGTGGCCACCGCCAGGGCGGCCACGCCGACGGACACCGCGGTGCGTATGGAGGGGCGTCTGCGGCGAGGTCCGGAGGTGTTTCTGCGCATGGGGGTCCTCCCGAAGCAAGCCCGCCGCGAGGGCGGCGGGCTGAGCTGAATTCAGGCGCGCTCAACGTAGAGGCTCCGGGGGCTCCAGGCAACGGATGGTGCCTGAGTGGCGCACCGGGCAGCCGGTTTCGGGTCACCCCAGGGCGCGAGAAGTCGCCCACGGGAGCAACATCCGTTACGGGCAAGGGACTTGTGTGACCGGCACCGGGCCTGCCGCCGTCCGGGCGGTCGGTCCGTGCCTGAGCTGCTCGGCCCGTGGATGACCGGCGCGCCCTCGGGACGCACCGGAATACGTGTAAGGGGTGTTGCGGGTGGTGGTGCGAGCGCGGGGGCGTACGCGCCTGGCGTGGTGTGGTTGTGTATATGTCCGTGTTTTGTAACACCAACACGGATTTCTTCCGGCAAGGCGTGACCGGCCGTCACTCTGTGGGGGCCCGGTCAAACCGGCCGGGAATCCGGTTTTTGGACGCCGTGAAAAGCGACGTCCACCACAGGAGGTTCGATGTTCCGCAACGCTTCGCGTGTCGCCTTGGCTGTTCTGGGCTCCGCTGCCCTGGCAGCCACCGCCGCCCTCCCGGCCAGCGCGGACGGCCACCACCGCCACACCCCGCAGCACTCGCGTTACGCCGTGGCCCTCGGGCCGGTCCAGTACGAGAGCCCGGGACGCGACGACCGCTCGAACCGCAGCCTCAACGCGGAGTGGGTGACGGTGCGGAACAACGGCCGCATGCCCGTCAGCCTCCGGGGCTGGACCCTCTCCGACAGGAGCGGGCACACCTACCGGTTCGGCAACGTGCGACTGGCCGGCCACAGCCAGGTCCGGGTGCACACCGGCCGCGGCTACGACAACCGCTGGGACGTCTACCAGAACCGGCGCGACTATGTCTGGGACAGCCGTGACACCGCGACCCTGCGCAACGACCACCACCGGGTCGTCGACCAGGTCCGCTGGGGCCACGGTAACCGTCACTGACCCCATCAGGAGGTGACCGGTGAGGGAGACGGCCCATGTCCCCCTCACCGGGCACCCATCCTCTACCCGGTGCGCCCAGGCAGCCAGCCTGTGGCGCACCGCCATTTTTTGCCGACCGGCTATCTGCTGCCCGACGGCTCGGCCCGGCGGCGCCGGGTGCCGAGGTAGCCGGTCACCAGGATCGCCGCCCAGACCGGGGCCACGTACAGCGCGATTCTGGTCTCGGCGCCGAAGGCGAGCAGGACGAGCACCAGGGCGAGGAAGGCGAAGACGACGTAGTTCGACACCGGGGACAGCGGCATGCGGAAGGACACCGGCCGGAGGCGGCCGGCGCGGACCGCGGCCCGGTAGCGCAGATGGGACCAGGTGATGATGCCCCAGGTGAAGACCGCGGCGATGGTCGCCACACTGGTGACATACGCGAAGGCCTGCTCCGGAACGAAGTAGTTCGCGGCCACCCCCAGCAGCATGACGGCCATGGACGCGAGGATGCCCGCGGCCGGGACACCCTGGCGGCTGACCCTCCCGAAAGCGGCCGGCGCGTGCCGGTCCCGGGCCAGGGTGTGCAGCATGCGGCCGGTGGAGAACACCCCGCTGTTGCAGGAGGACAGGGCCGCGGTGAGCACGACCAGGTTCACCACCCCGGCCGCCGCCGGGATGCCGACCTTGGCGAAGACCAGCACGAACGGGCTGACCTCCGGATCGAGTTGGTTCCACGGCACCAGGGCCATGACCGCGGTGAGGGCGCCCAGGTAGAACAGGCCGATCCGCCAGATCACCCGGCGCACGGCGGTGGGCAGGGTCTTCTCGGGGTCCTTGCTCTCGCCGACGGTCACCCCGAGCAGTTCGACCCCGACGAACGCGAACACCACCACCTGGAGGGCGAGCAACGGCCCGGCCATGCCGTGCGGGAAGAGGCCGCCGTGCGTCCAGATGTTGCTCAGCGACGCGGTGTCCCCCAGGGGGCCGAAGCCGAAGACCAAAATGGCGGCCGCCACGACCAGCAGGCCGACAATGGTCAGCACCTTGATCAGGGCGAACCAGAACTCGAACTCCCCGAACAGCCGGACCGCCGCCAGATTGGCCACGCCGAGGATCGCCAGGGCGATGAGCCCGGGCAGCCACTGGGGCACCTCCGGCCACCAGAAGCGGACGTAGATCCCGGCAGCGGTCAGCTCGGCGGTACCGGTGACGACCCACATCAGCCAGTAGCTCCAGCCGGTCGCGAACCCGGCCCAGTGCCCGATGAACTCCTCCGCGTACGTGGCGAACGAACCCGACACGGGCCGGTGGACCAGGAGTTCACCCAGGGCGCGCATCACGAAGAAGATGACCACGCCGGCGAGCGCGTAGCTGAACAGCAGGCCCGGACCGGCGTCGTGGAGCGCTCCGGCGGAACCGAGGAACAGCCCGACACCGATCGTGCCGCCGATGGCGATCATCTGGATGTGGCGGGACTGCAGACCCCGGTGGAGCTCGGGCCCGGAGCAGGCGGGGCCGGTTTCCGCGCGGTGGGCGGGCCGCGGTGCGGGCGGTGGAGGCCGGTGCGACATGGTGGAGGCTCCTTTCGTCGGGGGCGGTGGCCATCCGGAGCGCGTGGGACGGCGGGGCGTGTCAGCCGGGGGCGGTGTCGTCGTAGATGCGGGGCACACGGGCGCCGATGCGGGTGACGATCTCGTGCGAGATGGTGTGCGCGGACCGCGCCCAGTCCGCCGCGCCGGGCTCCCCGCGGTCGCCGGGCCCGAAGAGCACGACCTCGTCCCCGGGCGCGGCCGGTGCCTCGCCCAGGTCGACGACGAACTGGTCCATGCACACGGTCCCGGCCACCGTGAGCCGTCGCCCGCCGAGGAGGACCGGCCCGGCCTGCGACGCATGCCGGGGCACGCCGTCGGCATAGCCGAGCGGCACCAGCCCGAGCGTCGTCTCATCGGTGGTGCGATACCGGTGGCCGTACGAGACGCCCTGCCCGGCGGGGACCCGCTTGACGGAGGCGAGCCGGGCGGTGAGGGTCATCGCCGGCCGCAGCCCCAGCTCCGCGGGCCCGGCCAGGTCCGGCACCGGGCTCAGTCCGTACACGGCGAGCCCGGGCCGTACGAGGTCGAAGCGGGCCTCCGGAAGCGTCAGCGTGGCGGCCGAGTTGGACAGATGCAGCACATCGGGGGTGAGCCCGGCCCGGCGGGCGAGCGCGGCCGCGTCCCGGAACTCCGCCAGTTGCCGGGCGCAGGACGGGTGTCCCCGCTCGTCGGCCCGCGCCAGATGCGACCACACGCCGACCACCCGGACGTACCCGGCGGCCTCGGCGGCCGCCGCGCTGTCCACCAGTGCCTGCCAGTCTCCCGCGGCGGCGCCCCCGCGGCCGAGTCCGGTCTCCGCTTCGAGGTGGAGCAGCGCGGGCCGGTCCACGGCCCGCGCCGCACGGACGGCCGCCCCCACCGCCCACTCCGCACCGGCCGACAGCTCGACTCCGGCGGCCACCGCGGCGGCCCAGTCGTCACCGGGGGTCAGCAGCCAGGCAAGCAGCCGCGCGGAGAGACCGGCCGCGCGCAGGGTCAGCGCCTCCCGCATCCCGGCGACACCGAGCCAGGTGGCACCGCCCGCGAGCGCCGCACGGGCGACGGGGACCATGCCGTGCCCGTAGGCATCGGCCTTGACCACGGCCATCACCTCGGCGGACCCCGCCGTCGCGCACAGCCGGCTGACGTTGGACCGGATCGCCGCCAGGTCAACTCGGGCCTGTGCGTGGGGTGTTCCGGCCGGCTGTGGAGGGCGGGCGGGTCGGTCGTCCGCCAGTCCGCCGGCCGGGTGGTCCGGTTCGGGGGAGGGCGCCGGGACCGTGACCGGGGCCGGCCCGGCGGGCCTCTGCGGAGGGTGCCGGTCGACGACCGCGGTCACCGCCGCTCCGGGGCCGGCCGCTGCGCTCTCGGCCGCGCGGGGAATGCCGAATGTCATGCCACCGTCCTTCCAGGGAAACCGTTGCTGCCCGGTGGGCTGCGGGTGGACCCATGGTTTCGGCGGGGGAACGGTCCGTCATCGTGCGCTCGGCACCGTCCCTGGCCGCCCGGCAGTGGGGCCGGGACAACGGGGAGGGGAGGGGCCGGGAGGCGGCATACGGGAGGGCGGCATGAGTCAATCCCGGCATACCGGGCGGACGATCCGTCGAAGCGACATACCGGTGTGGGCCGAAATACCGGGCGGCGGCCCGGAATCCCTCACCCGGAAGCACGCACCGCGTCGTCCGGGCCGCCCTCCGTGCCGTAGTGGCGGGCGGTGAGCTGGAGCAGCAGGGCGGTGCGGACCTCGGGGTCGTCCAGCGGCAGCGCCACGACCTCCTGGAGTCGGCGCATCCGGTGGCGGAGCGTGTTGGGGTGGATGTGCAGCCGGGCTGCGGCGGCCCGTGGGTCGCCGCGCTCCTGCAGCCAGGCGTACAGCGTCGGTACGCAGGTCGTCCCGTGCGCACGGTCGTGGTCCACCAGTTGCCGGAGCGGCCCGATGCCCGCGATCCGGTCGGCCGCGGCGGACCGTGCGAGATGGCGCAGCACGACCGTGGCCCACACCTCGTCGTGCACGGCCCGGTCGCGGGATATCAGCCCCGTCCGCAGCAGATCGAGCGTGTCATCGGCCTGCGCACGTGAGCGGGCCAGCCCGGGGACCGACGCCGCGGGCCCGCCGACCGCGACGAGCGGGGCGGGGCTCCCGGTGGTGGTACGGAGTGTCTCCAGCCATCCGGGTGCTTCGCCGCCGCCGGGGGTGACCGTCTCCGCCGGGACGATCCCGTAGACCACGCCTCCCACGACCGCCGCGGGGGACCGCAGCCGGCTGCCGCGGAACCGGGACATCCGCTCCCATACAGTCAGCCGCTGCCGCTCCGCCTCGCCCTCGTCCGCGCAGCGCACTCCCACGGCGACCACCCGCCAGGGGCCGGTCACGAGCCCCAGGCGCCGCGCCGCGTCCGCCGCGCCCTCCTGGCCGTGCAGCACCGTGGCGACCATGTCGGTCAGCACCAGGCGCTCCACATCGGCACCGGCCCGCCGGCGCAGCAGATGCAGCGCCGCCGTCGCGGCCGTGTCGGCGAACGCCGCGGCCCGCTCGGCGGGCACCGGTCCCGGCACGATGGCCCAGATCGAGCCGAGCACGTCCCCGCCGGCGTGCACCGGCACCACCAGCCGCGGCTTCGTTCCCTCCACCACCGCGGGGACATAGATCGGGCCGGTGTCCTGGGCGATCTTGTGAAACACGCCGTACCGGCGGAACTGGGCGTTGACCTCGTCGGGAACGTGCCGCCCCATGATCGTGGCGACCCGCGCCTCGTCACCGCGCTCCTGCCGTGCGGAGTAGGCGAGGACACGGGAGCTGCGGTCCTCGATGGTGACCGGGGCGTCGATCACGGCGGCGATCGCGTCGGCCAGCCCGAAGAGATCACCCGCTTCCGCACCGGCCGTCCCGCTGCCGGGGTCCGCGTACCCCTCGCTGTCGAGCACCGCCCGCAGCAGCGACACCACCTGCGCCCAGCCCGCCTGCTGCTCGACCTGCACCAGCGGAAGTCCCGCGGCGCTCGCGGCCGCGACCACCGATTCCTCGACCGCGGCCGGAGCCTTGAGCAGCAGCGCGCCGGCCGACCGCTCGGCGCACCACGCCAACAGCCGCAGGGCCTGCGCACGGTCCGTGAGGTTCACGCCGAGGACGACATCGCCCGGCCGCAGATCGAAGCCACCGTCCGGCTCGGCGATCACCACATCTCCCACCGGCACCGCGGTGCCTCCGGGGGCGCACACCCCCGACAGCACGGCCGGTCCGACGGAGCTGAGAAGCCGCTGCAGACTCATCACTGGCACCACCCGCTCACCGTTCCACCCACCATCGTGCCTTACGGAATCCGCGCCTCCGCCGGCCGGGCCGCCCGGCGACCCCCACCGGCCTCGTTTTCCGCCGAGGGGAGGTGAACGGCAGCGGCCGTGGCTGCGTATCTCTCCATATCCGTGCCCCTGGGCACCGGTCCACGAAGTGAGGAGGCAGCATGACTGACCCGGGTATCCCGCAGCTGCAGGCAATGCCGGACGGAGACGCCGAGGTCTCACTGGTGGTGCGTCTGCAGTGGGAGGACGTCGCCGCCCTCGGGCAGGACGCCGCGCGGCTGGCTGCCCGGTTCAAACGCCCGGTGACCCTGGACGAGGCGGCCAGCCACCGGCTGCGCATCCGGCCGGCCGCTGCCCATGCCAAGACCATGCCGCAGGAGCGGGCCCAGCCCGCCGTGGCGTCCACGACGGTGTCGCCGCTGCCCGCCCGTTCCCCGCAGGAACAGGCCCGGCAGGCGATCGAGAAGATCAACGGCAACGCCGGCCACGAGACGGCATAGGGGGACGAAGAGCTCAGTGGCGCGAGGGAGACCGGCGGGTCTCCCGGCGGAGGGGTTCGGTGGTGTGGGGCTGCCGGGCCCCTCCCGCGCTGTCCGGGTCCCGCGGTCCGGCCGACGCCGGGGACGCCGGACCGCTCGTGAGGCGCGCCGGGCCGCCGGCTGGGCTGACCGGGCGAAGAACGTCGGCGCAACGGCTCAACCCGGGCGCACGGTGCGTGCCGCCCCGCGTCCCCCGGTGGTTGGGTGACGAGCCGCGCGACCGGCGCGGTGCCCCGCAGGGCCGGGGCCGTGCACCGAGGAGGCAGGCAAGCGTGGACGCCGAGGCCGGCGCTCTCCTGAACGTCCCGAGCAGCGAAGGCACGTAGCCATGCACACCACGGTCACCCTGCTGGCTGACGCCCCGGCCCAACTCCTCCCGGCCAGGGAGCTGATGGCCTTCACCCTGGCCTCGCACATCATCCTGGTGCCGCTCGGAGTGGCGCTCCCGCTGATCACACTGGTGATGCACCACCGCGGTCTCCGCCGCAACGACCCCGTCGCGCTGCTCCTCGCGCGGCGCTGGTCGGCGGTGATGGCGGTGCAGTTCGCGGTCGGCGTGGTCACCGGCACCGTGCTGTCCTTCGAGTTCGGACTGCTCTGGCCGGGCCTGATGGGCAAGTGGGGCAGCGTCTTCGGCATCGGGTTCGGGGTGGAGGCCTGGGCCTTCTTCCTCGAAGCGGTGCTCATCGCCATCTACCTCTACGGCTGGAAGAGGCTGAAGCCCCGCACCCACTTCCTGCTCGGCCTGCCCCTGCCGGCCGCCGCGCTGCTCGGCGCATTCGGCATCCTGGCGGCCAACTCCTGGATGAACACGCCCCAGGGCTTCACCCTCGACGCCGACGGCACACCCCGGGACGTGCACGTCTGGTCGGCGATCTTCACGCCGATGTTCGGGCCGCAGTACTGGCACTTCGTCGTGGCGATGCTGATCACCGCGGGCTACACCGTCGCCGGTGTCTACGCCGTCGGCTGGCTGCGCGGCCGCCGCGACCGCTACCACCGGCTGGGGTTCACCGTTCCCTTCACCCTCGCCGCGGTCTTCACCCCGGTGCAGTTCCTGCTGGGGGACTCGATCGCCCGGTCGGTCTTCCACAAGCAGCCGGTGAAGTTCGCCGCGACGGAGATCGTCTGGCGGACCGACACCCATGTACCCGAGTACATCTTCGGGCGACTGCACCCGGACGGCACCATCACCGGCGGCATCAAGATCCCCCAATTCGACTCCATCCTGGCCGGGTTCACCCCCGGGACCAAGGTGACCGGACTGACCTCCGTCCCGGCAGCCGACCGGCCGACGGCCACCCAGGCCACCATCGCCCACTGGGCCTTCGACCTCATGGTGGTGATCGGCTCCCTGCTGATCCTCCTCGCCCTCTGGTACGGCTGGTGCCGGGTGCGGAGGCACCGGCTGCCCGCCTCCCCATGGTTCTTCCGCGCCGCGGCCTGCGCGGGCGTCGCCTCCGTCATCGCCGTCGAATGCGGGTGGATCACCGCCGAAGTGGGGCGCCAGCCCTGGATCGTCTACCGGCACATGCGGGTCGCCGAGGCGGTGACGGCGACCCGGTCCACCAGTCTCTGGATCATGCTGGGCCTGGTCATCGTGGTGTATGTGTTCATCTTCGGCTCGCTGCTCGCCGTGCTGCTGAAGATGCGTACGGGCTGGCGGCTCGACGACGCACGCCGGGCGGCGGGGGAGGGGACCGGGGAACCGGAGGCCGACGCCCCGTACGGGCCCCGCGCGCGGGTACCGGCCGGTGACCCGCCACCCGCCGACGCCGCCGGGCCCGGACCGGCCGAGGACGGCCGGTCATGATCGCCGATGTGATCGCCGTGGTGCTGCTGCTCGCCGTGGCCGCCTACGCCTGCGCCGGCGGCACCGACTACGGGGCCGGGTTCTGGGACCTGACGGCCGGTGGCGCGGCGCGCGGCGCGCGTCCCCGGTGGCTGATCGACCACGCCATGGCCCCCGTGTGGGAGGTCAACAACGTCTGGCTGGTCTTCGTGCTCGTCATCATGTGGACCGGCTTTCCGACCCTGTTCCAGACGGTGTTCTCCGCCATGTGGCTGCCGCTGGCCCTGGCCGCCATCGGCCTGGTCCTGCGCGGCGCCGGCTTCGCGCTGCGCAAACCCCTCAGCCGGATCGCCGGGCGGCGCCTCTACGGCGCGGTCTTCGCCATCTCCTCGCTGCTCACCCCGTTCTTTCTCGGTGCCGCCGTCGGCGGGGTCGCCTCGGGCCGGGCGGTCCCGGGAACGGAGGCCTCGGCGCACGCCTGGTCCAACCCGACCTCCGTCCTCTTCGGACTGATCGCCATCGTGGCGACGGCCTTCCTCGGCGCCGTGTTCCTGGCCGGCGACGCCGTGCGCTTCGGCGCTCCCGACCTCGTCGGCTACTTCCGGCGGCGGGCGCTCGGCAGCATCGTCGTCCTCGCCGTACTGGCGGGCATCATGCTGACCGTCACCCGGAGCGATGCCCCGCACGTCTGGCACGGGCTCACCCACGGCGTCGGCCTCGGTCTGGTCATCCTGGCCGGAGTCTGTTCCCTCGCCACCGGGTGGCTGCTGCTGCGCGGGTCCGGTGTCTGGTCCCGGGTCACCGCCGTCGGCGTGGTCGCGGCGGCGGTCCTCGCCTGGGGCGCCGCCCAGCGCCCCTACCTCATCCCTACGTCCCTGACCGTGGCCGCGGGCGCCGGCGACCCCGCCAGCCTGCGCTGGACCGCTCTGGTCAGCCTCGTGGCCGTGGTGCTCGTCTGCCCGGCCGTGGCCTTCCTGTACTGGCTGGACACCCACGGCGCACTCGAACCGCTCTCCGACACCGACCTGCGCCGGGCCGAACCGGCCCGCGACGATCCGACCGAGTACAACTGACCGCGGTGGCCGCCGTCGGACCGGCCGCCGTCAGCAACGGCGGCGCAACGCGCCCTTGGTGCCGGCCGGACGGACCTCGCGGTCGCTCAGGGTGAGGGAGAGCTTCGCGCCCCAGGCGCGGCAGGCGGCCGTGAAGTCCCGCCGCGCGTATTCGATGACGAAGATCCGGTGGGCGTAGGCCATGGCGAAGCCGGTGCATTCCCGGTAGCGGGCGCACTCCTCGACCACGGCGAAGTCGAAGCCGATACGGCGGCGCTGCGGCAGCAGATCGGCGGTGTTCTTCTGGGCGATGGCCAGCTGCCGCCGGTGGGCGCGGTCGGCCAGGAGTTGGGCGAAGGCGGCGGCGTGCCGGGCGGTGAGCCGGCCGCCGGAGCGCTCGTAGGAGTCGAGGTTGTCGGGTTCCACGGCGTCGTAGCCGGCCTTGGCGCAGCCGTCGATCCACGGGCCGACGATCTCCATCAGGGCCGCGCGCTTGGCGCCGGTGGAGATGTCGAACAGCGGCTCGTTCCAGTCCTCGTCGATGACCGGGTCGCCGTGCCCGTCCCGCAACAGCAGGCCGGGGTGGTCGTCCTCCCAGGAGCCGGCGTCGTCGGGCTGTGCCTGGAAGGCGTTCACGTAGCAGATGTTGTAGCGGCCGGGGGCCGGCCGGGCCGTGCGGTCCCGGGAGACGGCCCGGACCTCGCCGGGCGGCGGATACGCCCCGCCGAGCTGATAGTCGAAGGCGGCGTTCGCGTCCGGTGGCCGTACCGCGGTGGGAGCGGCGGGCGCCGAGGTGGCGGACCCGGCGGAGTGCGGGGGAGGTCCGGCGGAGCATGCCGTGCCGAGCGCCGCGATCAGGAGGAGGGCGCCGACGGCGCGGAAGCGTGGGGAGTGCACGGACGGAGCCTACGCGCGGGCGCCGTACCCGGACGCCGGCCAGGTGCTCCGAGTGTGCCTCCCGGTTCCCTGGGAGCCGAGAGGCACGGGGTCGGCGGCTGTGATCATGCGGTCCGCACCAACAGCGCGGGACCGCGCCCCCGTTCAGCTGCGCGGTGTCGCCGTGGTCAGTGCTTGACCACGAACGACTGGCCCTTCTTGGACTCGGCCGAGCAGGAGTTCTTCTCCGCGGTCGTCATCTTGCGGGTCTTGACGGTCACCGCGTTGCTCCGCCCGTCCGTCCCGTTGGGCGCGGGCCCGGTGACGGTGTCCGGCACGAACCAGAAGTAGTGGCCCCACTTCGGGTCGTCGTAGTGCGTCTGCCAGGTGCCGGAGACGGTCTGCATCACCTGCGCACGGGAGATCCAGCCCACCTCGCCCGGCTTCACCGTCATGTTCAGCGAGCTGTTCTCGGTGTGCGAGGACGACCAGGTGTGGCTGTAGGTCGCCGTGACGCTCAGGTCGATCAGACCGGCGATGTTTCCACCGGCCGTGACGGAGACGCCTGCCGAGTCGGTCGAGCCCACGGTGTCCGACCAGCCCATGGACTGGGTGGCGTCCGAAGTGGAGCAGTTGTAGAGGGAGTTGGAGACCTGGCGGAAGTCCCCGAGGTACGCCTTGCCGAGCTTCGGCTCGTTGAAGCTGCACTTCCCCTCTCCCGAGCCGCAGTCGGCTATCAGCTGCTCCCGGGTGGGCTGGTCCTCCGCGGCGGCCGGCATGGTCATGGTCGCGACCAGCCCCAGTGCCGCCGTGGACAGCGCCAGCAGCCGGCTTCCGTGGCGGATGAGTCTGCTTCTTGTCATCGTGCTGTGTTACCTCTCGCCCAGCCTGGTGGAAGCGACGAGTCCGAGTGTGACCTTCGTCGCTGTTACGTTTGAGACTGGTGTGAAATCTGTTTCAACTACACCAAGAATTGGCAAAGTTGTAGTTGATGGTGAAACAGACTCTTTATGGGGGTTGAAAACGGAGGCGGCGTCAGCTCTGACTCCGCGCCCCTTCGAGGACGGTGCCGACGGCGCGCGACACGAAGTCCTGCTCCAGGGGGAGCCCGCGCAGGACGCAGCGGACCCAGGCGGCCCCGGCCAGCAGGTCGATCAGCAGCATGGTGTCGGTGTCCGTCGGGAGTTCCCCGCGGGCGACGGCGCGATCGAAGACGGGCTGTTCCAGTGCCATCCGGTCGGCGAAGAACTCCCGGATGGGGAGAGCGAGTTCGGCGCTCTGGGTGATGGCGCCCAGGACGGAGACGGCGATGTCGGAGGCCGGCTGCTCGGTCAGGAGCGACACCATCGTCCGCAGGAGGGCCGTCAGGTCCCCGGCGAGGGTGCCGGTGTCGGGCGGGGTGAAATCGAGTTGCCGCGCGCCGATGAGTGCGGCGCCCAGGAGCGCTCCTTTGGAGGGCCACCAGCGGTAGATCGTGGTCTTGTTGACGCCGGACCGCTGGGCGACCCCCTCGATGGTCAGCCCCTCGTACCCCTTCTCCGCCAGCAGGTCCAGCGTGGCATCGAAGATCTCCTGCGCCTTCCGTGGGCCGCCGCTGCGCCGTGTTCCGTGCCGCTCCTCGCTCATGAGAAGAGGCTAGCAGTAGAAAACAACGCAACGTTGCGTTGCGTTTGAGGTAGCGTGCCGGTCATGGAGCCCAATGAAGCCGGGCTGCCCATCGTCTTCGTGCACGGCACCCGCGTGAGCGGCACGATGTGGCACCCCGTGATCCAAGCCCTCGGCGACCGCCACCCCACGGCGGCGCCCGACCTGCCCGGCCACGGCGTACGGCGGGGAGAGCCGTTCAGCATGTCCGGCGCCGTGGAGGCGGTCACCGACGCCATGGACCAACTCGGCGGCCGTGCACTGCTCGTGGGGCTGTCCCTGGGCGGCTACGTCGCCCTCGCCACCGCCGCCGCCCATCCGGACCGTGCCCTCGGTCTGGTGGCCATGGGCTGCACGGCGTTGCCCCACGGGTCGTTCGGCGCCGTCTACCGTGGCCTGGCGCGGCTGACGGCCAGGCACCCCGAGGGGGTCAACCGGCTGAGCGCCTTCGCGTTCCGCCGCGCGCTGCCCCGTCGCCAGGCGGACGCCATGGTCGCGGGCGGGCTCAGCTCCGAGGTCGTACCGGGGGTCGTCGACGCCGTACGGGCGATGGACCCGCTGGCGTCGCTCTCCGCGTATCCGGGCCCGGTCTGGCTGCTGAACGGCGAACGCGACCACTTCCGCCGCGATGAACGCCGCTTCCTCCACGCCTGCCGCGACGGCCGCCTCGCCCTCCGGCCGAGGTGCGGACATATCACCGGCCTCGCCGATACGGCCGGTCTCGCCGGACAGGTGCGCGATGCCGCCGCGGTCATCACGGCCCGCACGACACACGGGGCGACGGCCCAGGGGAGGAAGTGATGACCGGCCGCATATGGAGCGTGGAGGAATCCCTGGAGATCCCGGTCCCGCCGCAGGACGTCTACGCGGCCCTCGCCGACGTACGGCGGATGAAGGAGTGGAGCCCGGAGGTCGTCCGGGTGTGGTCCCGCGGTGACCGCTTCGTGGGCGTCAACCGGAAGGCCTGCTGGATCTGGTTCGGCACCTGCCGGATCGTCACCGCCGACCCCGGCCGGGAGTTCGCCTTCGACAACATCACCTTCGGTCTGCCCATCGCACGCTGGGGCTACCGGCTGGAACCGACGGAGCGCGGCACTCTGGTCACGGAGTACTGGGCCGACCACCGCCGCCGCGGGTGGCGCCGCCGGCTCGCCGAGCTCCTCGGCCTGCTCTTCACCGGCACCCCGGCCGCCCGGCGCGCCGAGGTGAACCGCGCCGGCATGCGTACGACCCTCCGCCGGCTGAGTGCCGCGTGCCAGAGTGCCGCCTGACCCGTGTGCGCCTCCCCGGGGCGGGGGAGCGGGCGGCGGACGGAAAGGTCCCCCGCCCGCGCCCCGTGGGGCCCTGGACAGTAGGTCATATCGGTGGAAAACGCCCCCGTCCTGGGTGTCCGTTTCCTCGCCGGAAGAGACGTTCCCGCAGCAAACCACAAGGTCTGCCCCCTCTTCCGCTTCTGGCGCACGGCGGGGTACTTCTGAACGGTCAGCGCGCGCACTGACCGTTCGTCAGAACCCCCCCCACGAACCGGAAGGACGGACCCGTCATGAGCAAGGACTTGGCGCCCGAGGCGAGGGCCGACGAGGGCTGGTACGTCGATGCGCGCTGCACCAACTGCGACGTGGCCCGACAGCTGGCCCCCGAGGTCATCCAGGAGCGGGACGGGCGGGCGGAGGTGATCCGGCAGCCGCAGAACGACGCGGAACGACAGCAGCTGTACGCGGCCGCCTTCTCCTGCCACACCCGCTCCATCCGCCACCCCGTTGACCGCCTCACCCCCGACCTCGACCCCTTCCCCCTCGCCCTCGACGACACCGTTCATCTCTGCGGCCACAACTCCCGCCGGACGGCCGCGGCGAATGCCTACCTGCTGCGCCGGCCCGACGGCAGCACGATGATGATCGACACGCCCCGCTGGAGCGACGAACTGGCCGCCCGCTACGAGGCGTTGGGCCCCGTCACCGACGTCCTGCTCACCCACCGGGACCATGCCGCACACGGCCGCCGCTACGCCGACCGGTTCGGCGCCCGGCTGTGTATCCACGAGGGCGACCTCGATGCCGCCCCGGACGCGGACCTCGTCCTCCGCGGCACCGACCCGGTCGCGATCGGCGCCGGGGTCACGGCGTATCCGCTGCCCGGACACACCCGCGGCAGCGTGCTCTTCCTCGCCGACGGGAAGTACTGCTTCAGCGGCGACAGCTTCTACTGGTCGCGGGCCACCGCCGATCTGGAGGTGGCCGCCAGTGTCACCTGGTACTCGATCACCGAACTGGCCGCCTCCCTGGCCCGGACGGCCGACCTGCTGCGCTTCGAGTGGGTGCTGCCCGGCCACGGCGACCGCAAGCGGCTCCCGGCTGAGGAGATGACCCGCCGCCTGAAAGAGCTGACCGTCCGCACCCGCGCACTTCGGCCGCAGCCCGTCGACTTCACCGCGGTCCGCTGGTGACGACGCCGGGCGGTTCCGATCCCGGAGGAGGCCGCCTGCTGCGGTGCCTACGGGCCGCCCGCCCGTACGCACCGGACCCGGCGGTCCGCCCGTACGGTGCCCGCGGTCACGAGGACCGGGTGGCCACCACCAGCCGGCACCGCGGGCTGCCGTCGGGGCGGTGACCCAGCTCCGGGAGTGCCTGGAGCCGTACGTCGAAGCCGGTGCGTGTCAGCTCGGCGCGCACCTCGGCGAGCGGGAACGTGCGGTAGTACATGACGAACTCCGGCCGCCACAGCGCGTTGCGCACCCGCATCACCGCGTCGAAGGCCAGCAGCGTCCAGTAGCCGGCCGACCCCGGCCGGGCGGGCGCACCGATCGGGAAGACGAACCGGCCGCCGGGGCGCAGCACGGAGTGGACCTGGGCGAACAGCCCCGGCCGCTCCCGGGGCAGGAAGTGCCCGAACGCGCCGAAGCTCACCGCGAGGTCGAAGACCGGCCCGAAGGGGAGCGCCCGTGCGTCCGCGCGCACCCACTCGACCCGCGGTGCGGCCGCGGTCACCCGCTCCCGGGTCCGGCCCGCGGAGAGCATCCCCGCGCTGATGTCGACCCCGGTGACCCGCTCCCGGCAGACCTGCCGCAGCGCGTCCATGCCGGCGCCCGTTCCGCAGCACAGATCGAGACCGCTGCCGAACGGGCCCAGCTCCCGCAGCGCTCGTGACACCGGCGTCAGTACCCGTTCCGGGGTCCGGAAGGGCGTGTGGTCGAACTTCGGGGCGAGCAGGTCATAGCCGCGCTCGACGGAGGACAGCGCCTGGACGGCGAGTTCACGAACGGTGGGTCCCTGGGGTGCGAACATCGTCCTCAGCATAGATCCGGTCCCCACTTCACCGCACCGCCCGTGCCCGGTGGTGGTACCGTGCTGGAGAGACGTACGAGTGTTCGCCGCATTTTCGGCGCCCGTGCCGCTCTTTCTCCGCTGCGCACTGCTTCGCGGATCGCTTGTCCCGCTGTCGCGCCCGCCGCTTCCGGCCGGCGAACCAGCACCGCTTATCGGCACCCGCAGTCCGGCGCTGCCGCAGTTTCTCTCTCCGGCCGCGGGCTTTCCGGCCCGCCCGCGGGGCGTGATCCCACCGCCCCATTTGCCGGTTCCCTCCCATCCCATCGGCCTGTACCAACGTCCCGAGAGGACCCCCGTGACCAGTAGCACCCACCTCAGCACCCCCACCACCGGCTCCACTCCAAGGACGGCCCGCACCGCCGAACGGCCCGCTGCCGCGACCTCGGCAGCCCCCGTCATCACGGCCACCGGGGTCCTGGATCTCGTGAACGAGCGGCAGGACTCCGGTTTTCTCCGTGTGGAGGGCTGTCTCGCCTCACCCCGCGATGTCCGGGTGCCCGCCGCGCTGATCCGCTCGGCCGGCCTGCGCACCGGCGACCTGGTCGTGGGTACCTGCGACCGGCCGCGGTCGCTCGCCCGGATCGAAACGGTCAACGGGCACCGGCCGAGTGCCGTGCGCGGTCGGCCGCACTTCCGTGACCTCACACCACTGCACCCCCGCCACCGCCTCCGCCTGGAGAGCGCCACCGGCGGCCCGGCCCCGCGCATCGTCGACCTGCTCGCACCGGTCGGCAAGGGGCAGCGCGGGCTGATCGTGGCTCCGCCGAAGACGGGGAAGACAGTGCTGCTGCAACAGCTCGCGGCCGCCGTCGCCGGGAACCACCCCGAATGCCGGCTGATGGTCGTGCTGATCGACGAACGGCCGGAGGAGGTCACCGACATGCGCCGCTCCGTACGCGGTGAGGTGCTCGCCTCCACCTTCGACCGTCCGGCCAGGGAACACATCGCCCTCGCCGAACTGGCCGTGGCCCGCGCCAAACGGCTCGTCGAGCAGGGACAGGACGTGGTCATCCTGCTCGACTCCCTCACCCGGCTGTGCCGGGCCCACAACAACGCTGCCGCGTCCGGTGGCCGCACCCTGAGCGGCGGCGTCGACGCCGCCGCGCTGCACGGCCCCAAGCGCCTCTTCGGCGCGGCGCGGCTCGCCGAGGAAGGCGGTTCGCTGACCATCCTCGCCACCGCCCTGGTCGAGACCGGCTCCCGCGCCGACGACTACTTCTTCGAGGAGCTGAAGAGCACCGGCAACATGGAGCTGCGTCTGGACCGGGTGCTGGCCGGCAGGCGGGTCTATCCGGCGGTCGATGCCGCCGGCTCCGGCACCCGCCGGGAGGAGCTGATGCTTCCGCCCGCCGAGTTGACGGCGACGCGCCGGCTGCGCCGCGCCCTCCAGGCCGGCGACGGACCGGCCACCATGCAGTCCCTGCTGGAGAGGGTCCGGCGGACTCCCGACAACGCGACGCTGCTGCGGCAGCTCCAGTACACCGCACCGGGTGCCTGACCGGCGTGCTTGCCCACCGTTCCGTTCCCTCCCCGTTGTGCCCCGCGCCGTGCTTGTCCTGCTCCGTGCCGTCCCATGGGAGTGGCCCCCGGAGACCTCCGGGGGCCACTTCGGCCGGCACCGGCCGGGAAGGGTGGCTCTCCTGAACGGCCGGCGGCCGACCGGTGTCAGTCGGTCCAGCAGGGGGTGCCGAAGGCGGGGTTGAACGCCCCGATGATGCTGATGGTGTTGCCGCAGAGCTGGACCGGGATCTGGACGGGGATCTGGATGTTGTTGCCGGACAGCACCCCCGGTGAGTCGAGAGCCGCGCCCCCGGCGCCGCTGTCGGCGCCGGCGATGCCCGCCCCGCCGAGAACGACGGCGCAGGCACCCGCAGTTACCAGAGCACTCTTGATCCGGTGAGACATCGGACGGTCTCCTAACTGGTGGAGGAAAGGCGGCTCTTGGCGTCGCGGTCCCGACGACCGCGGTGCGCCACGGCTGTGAGCCGCCCGTACAGGCCCTTTCGTTCCCCACCGGCTCCCGGTCCAGAGACACCGGGCCTGAAGAACAGACCTTTAGGTGATATGGCCGCCCGTGTTGACGCCCGCCCGGTGGCGCGGGCTGGCGCCGCGTCAGGCCGGTTCCGCCGGCAGCAGATGGACACCGGTCCGGTCGGTGCTCAGGCACAGGGAGCAGACCATCGCGTCATGGCTGTGGCAGGCGGCGAGGTCCGGGCGCTCGAAGTCCTGCCGGCACACATGGCAGGGGAACGTGGCCGCGCTGGGGTTGCCGTCCGGGTCCAGCAGTGGCGCCTCGATCCCGTCGGAGGTGCGCCGTAGAGAGAACCTGCCCTTGGTCAGGAGCGCCATCAGCGGGGTGACGACGAAGGCGATCACCGCCGCCGCGACCGGGGAGTACGGCTGGAGCGTGTCACCCAGGGCATCGAAGTACATCGCGATCGACAGTCCGGACGCGGCGACGAAGGCCACCACCCCCACCGGGTTGACCGCGTGGAGCATGCCGCGGCGGAACTCGGGGGCGTGCGGGGAGAGTTTGAGGAGGTACTTGTTGACGATGATGTCGGTGGCGACGGTGACGATCCAGGCGATGGCGCAGTTCGCGTAGAACCCGAGGATGTTGTTGAGGACGCGGAACATGTCCGCCTCCATCAGGGCCAGCGAGAAGCCCAGGTTGGCGAGGACGAACACCATCCGGCCGGGGTAGCGCTTGGTGACCCGGGTGAACGAGTTCGTCCACGCCAGCGAACCGGAGTAGGCGTTGGTGACATTGATCTTGATCTGGCTGATCACGACCAGGATCACTGCCAGCGGGACGACCAGCCAGGACGGCATCATCGCGGCGAACGCCCCGGTGAACTGCTGAATGGGTTCGGTGGCCGCGGCCGGGCCCACCTCGGCGAGGATGTAGACGGCCAGGAAGACCCCGACGGCCTGCTTGAGGGCGCCCAGCACCACCCACCCGGGGCCGGCCAGCACGACCGCCGTCCACCACGCGCGCCTGTTCCGGTCGGTCCTGGGCGGCATGAAGCGCAGATAGTCGACCTGCTCACCGATCTGCGCGATCAGCGACAGACACACCCCCGCGCCCAGCAGCACCGAGGCCGCGTTGACGCCACCGCCGCCCTGCGAGCCCGGGTACGAAAGGAAGGTCTGTACCGTCCCGGGCTCGGTGGCCACCAGGTACACCAGCGGGCCCACCATCAGCAGCAGCCAGACCGGGGTCGTCCAGACCTGGAGCTTGCTCAGTGCCTTCATCCCGTAGATGACCAGCGGGATCACCATCAGCGTCGAGACCGCGTACCCCAGCCACAGCGGCAGCCCGAAGCCCAGCTTCAGGCCCTGCGCCATGATCGAGCCTTCGAGGGCGAAGAAGATGAAGGTGAAGCTGGCGAAGATGACGCTCGTCAGCACCGAACCGTAGTAGCCGAAGCCGGAGCCCCTGGTGATCAGGTCGAGGTCGATGTTGTAGCGCGCCGCGTAGTAGGCGAGGGGGAAGCCGGTGACGAAGATGACCACGGCGGCGACGGCGATCGCGGCCAGCGCGTTGCCGGTGCCGTGGGTGAGGCCGATGCCGGCACCGATGGAGAAGTCGGCCAGGTAGGCGATGCCGCCGAGCGCCGTCGTCGCCACGACCATCGGGGTCCACCGGCGGTAACTGCGTGGGGCGAACCGGAGGGTGTAGTCCTCCAGGGTCTCGCTGACCGCGCTCGCGGCGGGCGCGGGCGACCCGGCGGGCGCCTCGCCGGGCGGGGGCCGCCGGCCGCTGTCGGGGGCGGTCAGTTGTTGCTCGACACTCATACCGGACCTCCTGGGGGCTGCAAGGGGAACGCGGTGCCGTACCCCACCCGGAGCAGGGGCGGCCGGGTCCCGCGCGACGGCGTTGGCGGGGACATTAGGCAGCACGTGTTTCCCGCGGCGTCGTCCCAGATGAACCCGATGTTTCCGCCGTGGCCTGGGCCGTGGAACGGGTAAGGATGGGAACCAGGTGATGACTCACCGTCAGTTGCGCACACCCGTACCGCACTCAGCCCGCAGGAGCCACCATGACAGCGGACCGCCACGGACATCTGATGAGTGACACCGGCACCGAGGCCCTGGCCGCCTACGAACAGGCGCTGGATGACCTGCTGTTCTTCCGGCCGCGGGTCGCCAAGGCCGCCCAGGAGGTTCGGGCCGCCGCACCGCGGTCGGTGATGGGGCAGACGCTGACCGCGTATCTGGGCGTACTGGGGACCGAGGAGCGGGACGCGGCCGAGGCGCGCGAGGGCCTGACCCGCTTCCGCTCCGGTCTGGACACGGCGAGGCTGACGCCCCGGGAACGTATGCATCTCACGGCCGCGACGGCATGGCTGGACGGTGATCTGCACACGGCCGGCCGGACCCTCGCAGACCTCACCCTCGCCTTCCCGCGCGACGCACTGGCCCTCTTCGCCGGACATCAGCACGACTTCCTCACCGGGGACGCCGTGCGCCTGCGCGACCGCGTCGGCGGCGCCCTGGACGCCTGGGAGGAGGACGACCCCCATCGCGGACCGCTGCTCGGCATGTACGCGTTCGGCCTGGAGGAGTCGGGCCATTACGAACGTGCCGAGGAGGTCGGCCTGGACGCCCTGGCACGGCATCCGCGCGATGTGTGGGGAATCCACGGCGTGGTGCACACCTACGAGATGCGCGGGCGCTTCACCGACGGCATCCGCTTCCTCGACGCCCGCACCGACGACTGGTCCGAGGGCAGCCTGCTCACCGTCCACAACTGGTGGCATTACGCCCTCTTCACACTGGAGACCGGCGACACCGCCCGGGTACTGGAGATCTATGACGCCGCGCTCCACCACGACGGGTCGGCCGGTGTGGCGATGGAACTGCTCGACGCCGCCGCCCTGTTGTGGCGGCTCCACCTGGCCGGGGACGACCAGAGCGCACGGTGGGCCCGGCTCGCCGACGCCTGGGAGAGCCGCCGGGACGGCCCCTACTACGCCTTCAACGACGCGCACGCGGTCATGGCCTATGTGGGAGCGGGGCGCGTCGCCCAGGCGCAGCGCCTCGTCCGGGACCGGGAACGCTGGGTGGCGACGGAGCCCGGCGGATCGAACCGCGCCATGACGGCCGACATCGGACTGCCCGTCTGCCGCGCCCTGATCGCCTACGGACGGCAGGACCACGGCGCGGCCGCCGATCTGCTGCTGCCGGTCCGCCACCGGCTGCACCACTTCGGCGGCAGCCACGCCCAGCGGGACGCGATCCAGCGGACCCTGGTCGAGGCCGCCCTCCGCGCCGGCCGCACCGAACTCGCCCGGACGCTGCTCAGCGAACGCATCCACCTGCGCCCGGTCTGCCCGTACAACTGGTCGGCGAAGGCGCGGCTGGAGGAACAGCTCGGCGACCCGGCACGCGCCGCGGCCGCCCGCGAACGCGCCGCCGCACAGGCGTCGGGCTGAGCGCCCCGGGACGCCCGGCCCATGGGCGCACCGCACCCGGCGATGCGCCCTGAACGGCCCCGGGTCCGCGCCGACTGTCCCCTTGACACGCCGGCGTACGCACACCCGGCCGTGCGGCGGCGTGACCCCTCACCCGCTCGGCTGTTAAGCCGGTCATGGATACTTCTCGTTCGGTCAGACGAGCAGTCATCGGCGCGGTCACCGCGCTGCTCCTCCTCACCCTCACGGCCGTGGCAGGCGCCGCGGCCGCCGGCCACCACCGGCCGCCGGCCGCCGACCCCGAGGCGGTCCGCGACTGGAACGTCATCGCCACCGACACCATCAGCGCCCAGCTCGGCCCCACCCGGCCCTCCGGACAGGTGGTCATCTGGCACGGGTTCGTCTCGGCCGCCGTCTACAACGCCGTGGTCGGCATCCGGCGCACCTACGCCCCGTACAAGTGGCGGGCGCACGGGCCCGCCACCGCCTCGCCCGAGGCCGCGGCGGTGGCCGCCGCACACCGCGTACTGCGCACCTACTTCCCGGCCTCGCAGACCTCGCTCGACGCCGCGTACGCCGGTTCGCTCGCGAAGATCCCCGACGGCCCGGCGAAGCGGCAGGGCGTGGCCTTCGGGAAGCGCGCTGCCGACCACCTCATCGCGCTGCGCGAAAACGACGGACGGTTCGCACCGGTGGAGTTCACCGCCGCGCCCGCGCCCGGGGTCTGGCGGCCCACCCCGCCGGCCCACCAGCCCTTCATCGACCCCTGGCTCGCCGTACTGCGCCCGCTGCTGCTCACCTCCCCGGACCAGTTCCGTCCCGGCGGGCCGCCCGCGCTCTCCTCGGCCCGCTACGCACGGGACGTGAACGAGGTGAAGGCGATGGGGGCGAGGACCGGTTCGGGCCGCACCGCGCAACAGACCGAGACCGCGCTGTTCTTCGGCGGCAATCTGGCGGTGCAGTTCCAGGCGGCGTTCCGGGACCACACCGCCCGCCACCATCTGGACATCGCCGACACGGCACGGCTGTTCGCCGCGGCGAACGCGGCGGCCACCGACGCCGTCGTCACCGCATGGGACGCCAAACTCCACTACGGATTCTGGCGCCCGCTCACCGCCGTCCAGCTGGCCGGTACCGACGGCAACCCCGCGACCGACGCCGACCCGCAGTGGCAGCCCCTGCTCGTCACGCCACCGCACCCCGACTACCTCAGTGGCCACACCACGGTCGCCGGCGCCGTGACCCGGACCCTGACCGGCATCCTCGGCACCACCCACCTCGACCTCAACGTGCCCTCCGAGATCACCGGCACCACACGCCACTATGACGAGGCAGAGCGGTTCAACGAGGACATGGTCAACGCCCGTGTCTGGGGCGGGATTCACTTCCGCACCGCGGACCTCGTCGGATGCCGCGCCGGCAGTCGCATCGGTGGCTGGGCGCTCACCCACTACTTCCGGCCGCTGCGCCCTGCGGGCCCGCACGACGTGCCACCGGCGCGTCCGTTGTGCCCGCACGACCCCGTGGACTGACCGGACCCGCTGCGCTCGCCGCTCGCCCCCCGCGGGTCCGCCACCGGCAGGTCCGTGCCCGGCCGGCGGCGAGCGCAGCGGGAAACCGCAGGGAGGTCAGTGACGGCCCGCGGGGAGCTCCGCGCCGTCGGCGGCCGGGACGGGAGAGTCGGGGGGAGGTGCGATGAACTCCGGGTCGGGTTCGAGGAAGCGGATCGCGACCGCGGTGGCGAGATGCAGCAGGGCGAAGATCCAGGCGATGCCCTGCACCCCGAGCGGCCCCAGGGCGACGGCGACGACGGCCGGTCCGGCGAAGGTGCTCGCACCGGCCCCCAGGTTGAGGGCGGACATGGCCTGGCCCTTGTGGCGCGGGGCCAGCGCGGGGATCAGCGCCGAGATCGGTACGTAGCCGGCGAGGGCGATGCCGTAGAGGGCGGCGGCGACCGCGCAGGCGGCGAAGTGCGGACCGGCCACGACCGGTACGTAGTACAGCCCCAGACAGGTCACCGCGCAGGCCACGGCGCCGAACCAGGTCATGGTGCGCTGCCAGCCGAGCCGGTCGCCGACGGCACCGAAGAACAGGTTGGCGAAGATGTTCGCGGCGAACATGACGCTGAGCAGCCGCAGCCAGGCCGAGGTGCTGAAGCCGACCGTCTCGGTGAAGAAGAACGGCAGACAGACCAGGAAGCCGAACTGGGAACCGGTGCTGATGACGCGCACCCCGGCGCCGATGGCCACCCGCGGGCGGCGCCGCATGATGGAGACGCTGCCCGCCAGGGTCGTCAGCGGGTTCCCGCTGCCGGGGGCGAGCCCGGAACGGCCGGTGGGCTCGCGGACCAGCAGCAGGGCGAGCAGACCGCCGAGCATCACCAGGCCGAGCGCGAGCCACAGGGTCCGGTAGGAGCCGGCCAGCGGGATGGTGGCGCTGGCGACCAGGGAGCCGAGGGTCGGCAGACCGCCGGTGAAGGCGAACCAGTACCAGCCGACCGCCGTACCCAGCCGCTGCGGCGGGGTCGCCGCGGTGACCCACACCAGGAACCCGTAGGCGAACAGGGGGTAGCCGAAGCCGCGCAGCCCGTAGATGAGCAGCAGCAGCGGATAGTTCATGGTCGGCAGCGCGACCGTCAGCAGCAGTACCTGGAAGACGAGCCAGATGGCGAAGCCCGCGGTCATCACCCGCCGGGGTCCCCACAGGTCCGACAGGGCTCCGGAGAGCCAGGCGCCGAGGGCGACGGTGATCCCGTAGACGGCGATGACCACCGCCGCGTCTGCCTTGGCGAGCCCCTGATCGGCCAGGTACTTGGAGAAGAAGCCGGTCTCCACCCCGTCGCCCGTCATGAACAGCAGGATTCCGACGAATCCCCAGGTCAGGGCGGGGGGTATACCCAGGCGGGCGACGCCGGAGCGGAGGCGGCCGGCGGGCGGGGCGCCGGTGTCCGGGGGCCGTACCGGCTGGCTGCGGGCGGGGCTGCTCATGGGCCCTCCAAGGGGGCGGGTCTCGACGAGGGGGTGTGGGGGAGGGGCGCACCGGTGCGCCGGGCGGACGGTGAGCCGGCGCAAGTCTTCTCGCATTTTGTGAGAAGTCAAGACTCCTCTGATAGGAAAATGCGCGATACCGTGCTGTCACCCAGGGGCGACGCGGCAGCCCGCCGGTCCAGAACCGGATCGCGCGACGCCCCCTCCACATCGCCACACCCCGAGGGAGCCGTGAGCCCGTCATGACCGCCACATCCGGGATTCCCGCCACCATGCGCGCCGCCGTCCTGCACGGACCCGGGCAGCTGAGCCTCGCGGAACGCCCCGTCCCTGAACCCGGCCCGGGAGAGGTCCTGGTCCGGGTCGAGGCCGTCGGGACCTGCGGCTCGGATGTGCACTACTACCGGCACGGACGCATCGGCGACTTCGTCGTACGGGAGCCGCTGGTCCTCGGGCACGAGGCGGCCGGCACGGTCGTCGCCTGCGGTCCGGGCACCGACACCCGCCGGATGGGCCGGCGCGTCTCCATCGAGCCCGGCACCCCGTGCGGCAGCTGCGGCCAGTGCCGGCCGGGCCGCTACAACCTGTGCCCGGACATGAGCTTCCTCGCCACACCTCCGGTGGACGGCGCCTTCTGTGAATACCTGGCCGTGCACCAGGACTTCGCCCACGAGGTCCCCGACAGCCTCACCATCGAGGAGGCCGCACTGCTGGAGCCGCTGTCCGTGGCCGTCTGGGCCTGCCGCAAGGCCCGGGTCGCCCCCGGCGACCGCGTCCTGATCACCGGCGCGGGCCCCATCGGCCTGGTGGCCGCCCAGACGGCACGGGCCTTCGGCGCACGCGAGGTCATGGTCACCGACGTCCTCCCGCACCGCCTCGAACTCGCCCGCGCCGCCGGCGCCACCGCCCTGGACGTCTCGGCCACCCCGCTGAGCGACGCCGGGTACACCCCCACCGTCCTCCTGGAGTGCTCCGGCGTCCCCGCCGTGAGCGGCGAGGCGATCCGGACGGTGGGCCGGGCCGGCCGGGTGGTGCTCATCGGCATGGGCGGTGACGAGGTCCCGCTCCCGCTGAGCCGGGTGCAGAACCACGAGCTGGAACTGA
The DNA here is from genome assembly GCF_043199295.1 of Streptomyces sp. NPDC048612. Lineage (NCBI taxonomy): Bacteria > Bacillati > Actinomycetota > Actinomycetes > Kitasatosporales > Streptomycetaceae > Streptomyces > Streptomyces sp. NPDC048612. The sequence goes on along the minus strand of NZ_JBICVV010000011.1, from coordinate 118,730 downwards.
CCGGCACCTTCCGCTACGCCCACACCTGGCCCACCGCGACGGCGCTGGTGGCCTCGGGTGCCGTCCGGCTCGACTCGCTGGTCTCGCACGGTTACGGTCTTGCCGAGGCCGAGAGCGCACTGACCGTCGCCACCCACGACGCGACCGCGGTGAAGGCCGTCATCTACCCGCAGCGGTAGGCGCTGCCGCTGTCCGACCGGAAAGGGGCGGCCCCGATGGCTTCCACACGGTCGTCGCTGGCCGAGGTCGACCGGCGACGGCAGGACGTACTGGCCCATGTCGTCGAGCACGGCGAAGTCCGCATCGACGACCTGGCCAGGCACTTCGGGGTCAGCCTGGCGACCATGCACCGCGATCTGGACCAGCTCGCCGAACGCCGGCTGCTGCGCAAGGAACGCGGCCGGGCCGCGCCCTTCCCCAGCCTCACCATGGAGACCGCCACCCGCTTCCGGGTCGGCGTCAACCACCCGGTGAAAGAGGCGCTGTGCGCCGCCGTCGCCGACGAGATCCGGCCCGGCGGCACCGTCGTCCTGGACGACTCGACCACGGTCTTCCCGCTCGCGGCCCGGATCGCCCGGACCGAAGCGGTCACCGTGGTCACCAACTCCCTCGGTGTGGCCCGGCTGTTCGACGAGGCGCCGGGCACCGAGGTGACGCTCCTGGGCGGGCGCTACCGCGGCGAGTTCGGCTCCTGCGTCGGCCCCGACGTCCTGCGCGGTCTCGGCCGTATCCGCGCCGATCTCGCGGTGATGTCGGCGGTGTCCGTGCTCGACGGCCGCCTCTTCCACCCGATCCGGGAGTATGCCGAGGTCAAGGAGGCCATGCTGGAGTGCGCCCAGCGGTCCCTGCTGCTGGTGGACCACAGCAAGTTCGGCAAGACCGCCACGCACGCCTACGGCGACACCGGCCAGTACGACCGCGTCGTCACCGACCGCGGCACACCGGCCGAGGAGCTGGCCGCACTGCGCCGCGGCGGCGTGACCGTCGACGTGGTCGACGCCTGACGGCACCACCGAGGGCACCCGCAGCCGGAGTGGGACCGCAGGCCGTTCCACAGGGGCGCTTTGAGTCCCTCACCCCGGTTTCGCGACAACGTGGTGCTCTCGTCGGCCAAATGCGGACCGGCGCACAACGTCCCGGCCGCCGCGCCCGTCCTACCGCACGCATCTGTACACAGGCACTTCTCTGGAGGTAAGTCATGCGACGGTTGGGGACAGCGGCCGCGGTGCTCGTGCTGGCGGGCGCCGGGGTGGCGGGTACGGCCGGAGTTGCCGGCGCCGCGACCGGCCCGGTGGGTAAGGCCGCCCCGGCCACGACCTGTTCGACCGCCTGGGGCAGTGGCACCAAGTCCGCCACGGACGCGAACGCCACACCGCTGAAGAACGTCAGGACCAGCCAGAGCACCTGCTACGACCGCATGGTCTTCGACATCGGCGGTACCGGAAAGGCCGGATACCACGTCGGATATGTCGACGCGTTCCACCAGGACGGTTCGGGCGAGAAAATACCGGTGAAGGGCGGCGCCATCCTGCAGGTCTTTGTCTCCGCGCCCAGCCACGACCCGGAGACCGGCAAGCAGACCTACGCGGCGACGGCCGGCAAGCCGCTGCCCGGGGTGAACCTCGCCGGATACCGCACGTTCAAGGACACCAAATTCGGGGCGAGCTTCGAGGGGCAGTCCCAGATCGGTCTGGGCGTGCGCGCCAAGCTGCCGTTCCGGGTGCAGCAGTCCGGCCACGAGCTGATCGTGGACGTCGCCCACACCTGGTGACCCGAGGCGCCACCAGAGGCCGTCCGGTGCCGCCGCGCGGGAACGCGTGAGCCGACGGCCCCCTGGTGGCGTCTTCGCCGGGCACAAAAAGAAATACCCCGGACCGAGTTGACGGCCGGGGTATTTCTCTGGGTATATTGGGGGCTTCTGTGCCTTGAGGAATTTCAGAACAGAAACTCACCTACGTACCGAACTTTATCCGAGCGGGGCTGAATTGTCAAACGAGGAATGGCAGCACGAGCAGGAATTCATCGATCTGCTCCACGACCGCCTCACCGAACTACGGGATCTGGCCGAGGCGACGGTGCACGCCGCCGTCCAGCCGCCGGAGGGCAACCACGCCCAGATGCGGCTGGAGCGCAATGTGCTGGTGGCCGAACAGTCCGGCCTGCTCGCCGCCTTCAACGCCGGGGAGAACGGCCTGTGTTTCGGTCGGCTGGCATTCCGCGACGGCCGCGACCACCACATCGGCCGGATCGGTATCCGGCGTGACGACGCGGACCGCACCCCGCTCGTCATCGACTGGCGGGCCGAGGTCGCCCGCCCCTTCTACCTCGCCACCGGGCACACCCCGATGGGCTTGCGCCGCAGGCGGCACATCACGACCGAGGGCCGGCGGGTCACCGGACTGCACGACGAGCTCATGGACCTCGCCGACGCGGTACGGACCGGGCACGAGGGCACCGACGCGGACGCGGTCCTGCTGGCCGCACTCGACGCGGCGCGCACCGGACGGATGCACGACATCGTGCAGACCATCCAGGCCGAACAGGACGCCATCATCCGTGCCCCGCACCACGGCATCCTCGTCGTGGAGGGCGGCCCCGGCACCGGCAAGACCGTCGTCGCACTGCACCGCGCCGCCTACCTGCTCTACGCCCACCGGGAACAGCTCGCCCGCCGCGCCGTGCTCATCGTCGGGCCGAACCCGGCGTTCCTCGGCTACATCGCGGAGGTGCTGCCCTCGCTCGGCGAGACGGGCGTGCTGCTCGCCACGCCCGGCGAACTCTTCCCGGGCGTCACCGCGACCGGCACCGACACCCCCGAGGCCGCCGAGATCAAGGGCCGGGCCGCGATGGCCGGGGCCCTCGCGGCAGCCGTCCGCGACCGGCAGTCCCTGCCCGACGAAGCGATCGTCATCGACCACGAGGACGGCGAACTGCGCCTGGACGCCGAGATGGCGCGCGAGGCCCGGCGCCGGGCACGGGAGACCGGGCTGCCGCACCACCTCGCCCGCCCGCACTTCGCCTTCCGCATCATCGACGCGCTCACCGCGCAACTGGTCGACCGGCTCGGTGCGGACCCCTTCGGCGGCCCGAACTTCCTCGGCCCGGACGACATCGCGCAACTGGGCAAGGCGATCGCCACCAGCACCGAAGTGCACCACGCCATCGACGGGCTGTGGCCCGAGCTCAGCCCGCAACAGCTGGTCGCCGACTTCCTCGCCGACCCGGTCCACCTCCCGGACGCCGACGCGGACGCCATCCGTCGGACGGACGGCGCCTGGACGCCGGCCGATGTACCGCTGCTGGACGAGGCGGCCGAACTCCTCGGTGAGGACACCTCGGCGGCCCGCGCCGCGGCCGAGGCGGAGCGCCAGGAGCTGATCGACTACGCGCAGGGCGTGCTCGACCTCTCCTACGGCTCCCGCACCCAGGAGTTCGAGGACCGTGACGACGAGGAGTCGGAGGTGCTGGCCGCGCACGACCTGGTGGACGCGGAACTCCTCGCCGACCGGCACGAGGAGGCCGACCACCGCAGCGCCGCCGAACGCGCCGCGGCCGACCGGACCTGGGCGTTCGGCCACATCATCGTGGACGAGGCGCAGGAGCTGTCGGCGATGATGTGGCGGCTGCTGATGCGCCGTTGCCCGACCCGGTCGATGACGCTGGTCGGCGATCCGGCGCAGACCGCCGAGCCCGGCGGCTGCGGCTCCTGGGAAGCGGTCCTCGCACCGTACGTGGACGACCGCTGGGAGCACGTCAGGCTCGGCGTCAACTACCGCACCCCGTCCGAGATCATGGAGGTCGCGGCGCAGGTGCCACGGTCCGCCGACCCGTCCTTCACTCCGCCTCGGTCGATCCGCTCCACCGGCGTCCGCCCGTGGGCGCGGCGCACGGACGACCTCGCGGGCGTGGTCGCCGACGCGGTCGCGCGGGAGCGCCACGAGGACGGCGGCAGGCTCGCGGTGATCGCTCCGGTCGCCCGCCACGAGGCGCTGGCCTCCGCCCTTCCGGACGTCTCCGCCGGGGCCGCCCCGGACCTGACCAGCCCTGTGGTGCTGCTGGGCCCGCGGCAGGCCAAGGGCCTGGAGTTCGACTCGGTGCTCGTGGTGGAACCGGCGGAGTTCGGTGCGAGCGACCTGTATGTCGCGCTCACCCGGGCCACCCAGCGGCTCGGCGTGCTCCACACCGGGCCGCTGCCGGCCGGACTGGAGACACTGGCCCCTACCGCTACCCCGGCCCGTTCGCTTCTTTGACGGCGCGGGCCGGCCTCACCCCTGCCCGACGGCCCGCCAGGCCCCCGCGGAGATCCGGAACAGCACGTTGGGGCGCACCGGGCCGTCGGGCACGTCGGGGTCGTCGAAGTCGTCGGCGGGGTCGCGGGTCATGCCGAGGCGGCGCATCACCGCCTGCGAGCGGAGGTTGGTGGCCGTCGTCATCGCCAGGATCTCCGGCAGGCCGAGGGTGCTGAAGCCGAAGGCCAGGGCGGCCGCACCGGCCTCGGTGGCGTAGCCGTGCCCCCAGGCCGGACGGGCCAGCCGCCAGCCGGCCTCCACTCCGCTGAACGGCATGTGCTCATCGACCGGGTCCAGCCCCGTGAACCCGATGAACTCCCCGGTGGCGCGCACTTCGAGGGCCCACCAGCCCCAGCCGCGGTCCGCGATATCGGCCTGGAACCGCGCGATGGAGGCCGCGCTCTGTTCGGGCGTGAGGACGTCGGGGAAGTGCGCGCGGACCTCGGGGTCGGCGTTCATCGCGGCCCAGGGGCCGAGATCGGACTCCCGCCATGGGCGGAGCAGCAGGCGCTCGGTGCGCAGTTCGGACATCGCGCCAACCTAGCCGGTGCCCCTACTTGGGACGAGGGAATATCGCGGACCCCGGGACGGCATGCCGGGCCCCGGGCTCCGTAGGGGACGGCTCGGCGCGCGACACGATGCCGGCCTGTGCCGCGCGCCGTCCCCTCCTGGACCGGTCCTTGAGGCACGGACCGGCCGGGCGACCGGAGCGGCTACTTCACCGAACCGGCCATGATGCCCTGAACGAAGTGCCGTTGGAACGCGAAGAACACGATCAGCGGCACGATCAGGGACAGAAAAGCGCCCGGCGCCAGCACCCCGATGTTGCTGCCGAACTGCCGCATCTGCGACTGGAGGGCCACCGTCAGCGGCTGCGACGTGTTGTCGGCGAAGAGCAGGGCGACCAGCATGTCGTTCCAGACCCACAGGAACTGGAAGATGGCGAGGCTGGCGATGGCGGGCCGGCCCAGGGGCAGCACCAGCCGGGAGAAGATCCGCCACTCCCCGCCGCCGTCCATCCGCGCGGCCTCCAGCATCTCCTTGGGGATCTCCGCGAAGTAGTTGCGCAGCAGGAAGATGGCGAACGGCAGCCCGTAGGCGGTGTGGAAGAGCACCACACCGGGGATCGAGCCGAACAGTCCGAGCGCGCCGAACAGCTTGGCCACCGGCAGCAGCCCGATCTGGACCGGCACCACCAGCATGGCGACCACCACCAGGAACACCCAGTCCCGGCCCGGGAACTCCATCCAGGCGAAGGCGTACCCGGCCAGCGCGGCGATCGCGACGACGGCCAGGGTGGTGGGCACCGAGATCAGCACCGTGTTCCAGAAGGCCTGGACGATGCCGGAATCCTTCAGCAGCGCCGCATAGTTGTCGAGTGACAGCCGGCCGGGCGCGGTGAACGCGGTCCACCAGCCACTGCTCGCGTTCGCCTCCTCCGTACGCAGCGAGGAGAGGAACAGCCCGGCGGCCGGGGTGAGCCAGACCAGACCGATCAGGAGCAGGAACACCTGCGTCACCCCGCGGCTGAGCCACTTCACCGGCCGGGCACCCGCCCGCCGGCCGGACGCGGGAGTTCCGTGGACGGTGGTCATGACTGGCTCCTGCGGAAACGTCGGATGTTGAGGACCATGGCCGGGACCACCAGGAGCAGCAGCAGGACACCCAGCGCGCTGCCGAGCCCCTGGTTGTTGCCGCCGCCGAAGGAGACCAGCCACATCTGCAGGGCCAGGACGTTGGCGTCCTGCTGTACGGGACCGGGGGCGATGATGTAGACGAGGTCGAAGACCTTCATCACGTTGATCACCATCGTCACGAACACCACGCCCAGGACCGGGCCGAGCAGCGGAACGGTGATCCTGCGGAAGACCTGCCATTCGTTGGCGCCGTCCATCCGGGCGGCCTCCAGGACGTCCCGCGGCATCGAGGAGAGCCCCGCGCCGATGAGGACGAGCGCGAAGCCGGTCCAGATCCACATGTAGGCGCCGATGATGGCGGGAGTGATGAGGGCCGGACCGAGCCAGGAGACGCCCTCGTACGGCGGGGCGAAGTCCTTCGCGGGGAGCCGGACGGTGTAGGAGCCGGGGGCCAGGCGGGCCAGACGGTAGGAGCCGTCCGACGCGGTGGTGGCGGTGGCCGCCACCTTGCCGCGGGCGTCGACCGCCTCGACCGACAGCCGGGGCAGCCCGCGTTCGCCGCGGTCCACCCGGCCGGGCCTGCCGCCCCCGCCCGGGGTGAAGTCGAGGTAGACCACGCCGCGCAGTTCACCGCCGGCGGCCGGGGACGCGGCGGCCGGTGCGGCGGGCCGCGCCTGCGACGGCATGTCCTTGGGCGCGACGCCGACCAGGCCGAGGTCGACGGTGTGTCCTGGGCCGGTGCGCCGCGCCGTGCGGTAGGAGCCGTCCTCGCCCTTGGTCAGCTGCTTGTCGCCGAACCGGGCCTTGGCGGTGGGGAAGGAGACGGACTTCCCCTGGACGCTGTCGTGGATGCCGACGGTGACCGCGTTCAGCACACCACGCTGCGGGTCCTGCTCGTAGGCGAGCCGGAAGATGATGCCGGCGGCGAGGAAGGAGATCGCCATGGGCATGAACATCAGCAGCTTGAACGCCGTCTTCCAGCGGATCTTCTCGGTGAGGACGGCGAGCACCAGACCGAGTCCGGTCAGCAGCGCGGGGGCGAAGACCACCCAGATCGCACTGTTGCGGATGGCCCGGAGCGTGGCGGGGTCCTGGAGCATCGCGGTGTAGTTGCCGGCGCCGACGAAGGTGTCGCCCGAGGCGTCGTACAGGCTGCGGATGACCGAGAACACGATGGGGTACGCGACGAGGGCACCCAGCAGCAACAGCGCGGGGAACAGGAACACCGCGGCGATCCGCCGGCGGCGCCGCACCGCGCGCCGCATGGGGGCGCTCGCCCGGCCGGGGGTGCCGCCCGGGGGGAGGGACGCGGTGCCGCTCGTCGTCGGCGGCACCGCGGGAGTCGTGACAGACATGGGATCGGGCCCTCGTCCTTACTTTCCGTACGCCTTGGCCGCGGCGGCCTCAAGCTTGCGGGCCGTGCCCTCGGGGTCCGACGGGTCGCGCAGGAAGTCCTGGAGCAGCTTCCACTCGCCGGCGCCCTGGGTGCCGCCGAAGGCCGCGGGGGCCTGATCGGACATGTCGAAGCGCACGGAGTTCCCGGCGTCGGTCAGCCACTGCGCGGCCTTGCGGGTGACCTCGTCGTGGTAAGCGCCCGCGGGCACCTTCTTGTTGGGCGAGAGGTAGCCGCCGGCCTTGGCCCACACCTCCGAGGCCTCGGGCGTGGCCAGGTACTTCACCAGCTCCATCGCGGCCTTCCGGTGCTTCCCGGCCTTGAGCACCACGGCCGCGTCACCGCCGCTGACCACCGGCGCCTTCCCGTCGCCGACGCTGGGGAAGGGGAAGAACCTGGCGTCCTTGCCGACCTGCTTGTGGAGCTCGTCGGTGACCAGGGCGCTGACGAAGTCCCCTTCGTAGACCATGGCAGCGCCCGGCTCCGGGCCGAAGACCTGCTGGACGGACTCGGGGAAGTCGGTGCGCAGCGCGCCCGAACCGCCGCCGGCCACCAGGCTCTTGTCGCCGAAGAGCTTGCCCAGCGCGGTGAGCGCCTTGACCACGGTGGGGTCGGTCCACGGAATCTTGTGGGCGGCGAGCTTGTCGTAGTTCTCCTGCCCGGCCTGCGAGAGGTAGACGTTCTCGAACCAGTCGGTGAGCGGCCAGCCGGCCTCACCCGCGACGGAGAACGCCGGCACACCCGAGTCGGAGAGCGTACGGCCCGTCTTCAGCAGCTCCTGGTACGTCTTCGCGGGCTTCACCCCGGCCTGGCTGAACGCCTCCGGGCTGTACCAGACCGTCGACTTGTGCGAGGCCTTGAAGTACAGGCCGTAGTACTTCTTGTCGACCGTGCCGTAGTCCTTCCACACCTTCGCGAAGTTCTTCCCGGCCGCCGCGCCGACCTCCGCCGAGAGGGGCGTCAGCCAGCCCTTCCTGGCGAACTGCTGGAGCACGCCGACCTGCGGCACCATCACCACATCGGGGGCGTTACCGCCCTCGACCTGGCTGCCGATCACCGTGGAGACGTTGTCGCCGGTGGAGGAGAAGGTGACCTTCGCGCCGGTCTTGTCGGAGAACGCGTCCAGGACCTTCTTGAAGTTCCGCTGTTCCACACCGGTCCAGACACCGGCCACGGTGACGCTCTCACCGCTCAGTTCCTGCTTGCCGCCCCCGGCGGAGACCCCGCCGCCGCAGGCGGTGGCGGAGAGCGCCAGGCCGAGCACGGCCGCGCCGGACAGGGCGGCGCGGGTGTGTCGTACTGCGGGTCGTCTCATCGTGGGATTCCCTTCGGGAGGACTGCGGGAGGACTGCGGGAGGAGTGCGGAGAGCTGTGGGGGAGTGCGGTGGTGGTGGGCGTCGGGGGGCTAGCGGGAGCCGGGGGCGTCCATCCACCAGGCGGCGGTGGAGCCGGGGAGGGTGCCTGCGGGGCAGTCGCCGCTCGCCAGCAGCGGGAGACCCGGTACGGGGGCCGGCACCGGCTCGGTGCCGAAGTTGACGGCGCAGACCAGACCGTCGCCACGGACGAACGCCAGCACCTCGGGTGGTGACTCCAGCCAGCGCAGGGTGCCCTCGCCGAGCTGCGGAAGACTGCGGCGCAGCGCCAGCCCCTCGCGGTACAGGTGCCAGAACGACCGGGTGTCGGCCAGTGCCCGGTCCGTCGCGTGGTCGGCGAACCAGTCGGGCTGCGGCAGCCAGGGCCGTGCCGCGTCGGTACCACTGGTGAAGCCGAACGGTGAGGCGTGCCCGGACCAGGGCAGCGGCACCCGGCAGCCGTCGCGGATGTGCTCCCGGCTGCCCGTGCGGTGGTAGATCGGGTCGGTGAGCACCTCGTCCGGCAGGTCGACGACCTCCGGCAGACCCAGTTCCTCGCCCTGGTAGACGTACGCCGCGCCGGGCAGCGCCAGCATCAGCAGCGCGGCGGCACGGGCCCGCGCCGCGCCCAGCCCGCCCGCGGCCTCTGCCGGCTCGGCGCTCCCCGGGGCGGTCGCGTACCGGGTGACGGTCCGGACCTGGTCGTGGTTGTTGAGCACCCAGGTGACCGTGGAGCCGGTGCCCGCGATATCGGTGAGCGCCTCGGAGATGACCTTGCGGAAGGTGCCGATGTCCCAGCGCGCGGTCAGCAGGTGGAAGAAGAATGCCTGGTGCAGCTCGTCGGGCCGGACGTACGCCGCCTGTTCGCCCGGTGTCCGTACCGAGACCTCGCCGACCAGCAGCCGGTCGTGGCCGTCGCGGGCGGTGTACTCCTCGCACAGTGCGCGCCAGTCGCGCCACACCTGGTGCACCTCGGGCTGGTTCCAGGCCAGCGGATTGACCGAGTCGCGGGTCCGCTCGTCGGCCGACGGATCGGGGGAGTCGGGCAGTTCGGGGTGCTTGAACAGCCCGGCGGCCACGTCGATCCGGAAGCCGTCGACCCCGCGGTCCAGCCAGAAGCGCAGCACCTCGTCGAAGGAGGCGCCGACGTCGGGGTGGCGCCAGTTCAGGTCGGGCTGCTCGGGCGTGAACATATGCAGGTACCACTGGCCCGCACCGCCCGCCGCCTCCTCGACCCGGGACCAGGCGGGGCCGCCGAACATGGCCCGCCAGTTGTTGGGCGGCAGCTCACCGTTCTCCCCGCGCCCGTCGGCGAAGTGGAAGAGCGACCGTGCCGGGCTGCCCGGACCGTCCGCCAGCGCGGCGCGGAACCACGGGTGCTCGCTGGAGCAGTGGTTCGGCACGATGTCCAGGAGCACCTTCAGCCCCAGCCGGTGGGCGTCGGCCACCAGGAGGTCGAACTCGGCGAGATCGCCGTACACGGGGTCGACCTCGCGGTAGTCGGCGACGTCGTAGCCGTGGTCGTGCTGCGGCGAGGGGTAGAAGGGGCTGAGCCAGATGCCGTCCACCCCGAGCTTCTTGAGGTAAGGCAACCCCGTCCGCACACCGGCCAGATCGCCGATGCCGTCGCCGGTGCTGTCGAGGAAGCTGCGGACGTAGACCTGGTAGATCACGGCGTCGCGCCACCAGTGCCGTGCGGAGTTCCGGGAGGCCCCGGCGGCCGGCGCGAGGGCGGCGGAGTCCGGACCGGGGAGGGAGGGGGAGGGCGCGGAGCCGGCGGTGGAGCCGTTCCCTGCCGTGGCTATGAGCATCTGCCGTGATCCCGTCGTGCATGGGCAAGCCGTGCGGCTGCGAGTCGCTGTTATGCATGCATGTTAAGTAGGCATGTCTTTTGAGTGTCAACGAAATGGTCGAAAGTCGCTGCGAGATGCCCGGATTTACGGGGGTTTGGATAGCACGCCTGTACCTAACAAGTAGGTAGAGAGAGTGGAAAGACTGACTGCTGTGTGTCAGCCGCGGCCGACGATGGCCGTCAGTTCCCGCGTCAGCCGGGCGACGGTGGCGTCCGTGCTCCGCCGGTGGATCAGCGCGTCATGCATGACCGCCTGCACCGCCAGGCTCACCTGGTCGTACTGCGGGCTCTTGATACGCGGCTTGGCCGCCAGCACGGCCCGCTTGAGCGCCGGCAGGTACGGGAAGCGCCGCACCAGCTCCGGGTCCGTGTACAGACCCGCCCACACCGGCGGCAGGGCGCCCTCGGTGAGCACCCGGCGCTGCACCGACTCGGTCGTCAGATAGGAGATCAGGTCGGTGGCCGTCTTCTGGTGCCGCGACTGGGTGTTGACCGCCAGATTGGAGCCGCCCAGTGCGCTGGAGCCCGGCCCGTCGGGACCCGGCAGCGGCACCGCACCGAACTTCCCCGCCACCCCGGAGGGCCGGGCGTTGGCCAGCGCATAGGCGTACGGCCAGTTCCGCAGGAACAGTAGCCGCCCGTCCTGGAACGCCTTGCGGGACTCCTCTTCCTTGAACGTCAGGGCCCGCCGCGGAATCCAGCCCTCGCGCACCCCGTCGAGCAGGAAGGACAGCCCGCGGCGGGCCGCCGGGGAGTCCACCGTCACCCGCGTGCCCTCGCCCGCGAGCACCGTGCCGCCGGCCGACTGCACGGCCTCCACGGCATTGGCGGTCAGCCCCTCGTACGGCAGGAACTGGCCCGCGTAACCGTCCAGCCCGTACTGGGGCGCGACCGTCTTCGCCAGGTGCGTCAACTCGGCCCAGGTGCGCGGCGGTCGCGTGCCCTCCCGGTCGAGCACGTCCTTGCGGTAGTAGAGCAGCCCGGCATTGGTCACATACGGGACCGCGTAGAGCCGGCCCCGGAAGGTGGCGGTGTCCACCACGGGAGGCAGGAAGCGCTTCAGCGGGAACCGCGCACCGTCCACGGGCCTGATCCAGCCCGCGGCGGCGAACTCCGACGTCCACGCCACATCGATGTTCAGCACGTCGAAGCGGTCACTGCGGGAGCGCAGCTCGGTGACCATCTGCGCGCGCACCTCGTCGGCCGCGTCCGGCAGCTCGACCAGGGTCACCTTCTCGCGCGGGTGCCGGTCGTTCCAGCCGTCGAGGACACCCCGCAGATAGCCCGTGAGGTCTCCGCCGGTGACGAGCGTGACCGGGCCCCGCCCGTCCGCACCGCCCGCCGGTTCCCCGGCCCGCGCGCCCGCACTGCCCGCGAACAGCAGGGTGCAGACCAGCAGAGCCCGGCCCACGGCGCGCTTCCACCGCATGGGCTCCTCCTTGAACCAGGCGTCGACGGGACACGGGCCGACAGCCCGCCCCATGTATACCTGTTAGCCATGCGGGATACTAGATGCTGCAGGAAGATGCGAGAGCGACCCGGCTCACAGCCGTATGGGGTCAGATGACCGGCAACTAGGGCTGATCCGAATGACACCCCCGGGGCGGGGAGGGAGAGGGAGAGCGTGCGGCTGCCACTCCTGGCGCTGTTGGTCAACGGTCCCGCACACGGCTATGAACTCAAGCAAGCCCTTGAGAACCTCCTGGGCGCCGCATACCCTCAGCCGAACGTCGGCCAGATCTACGTCACCCTGGGCAGGCTGGAGAAGGCGGGCCTGATCGAGGGAGAGGACGTCGAGCAGTCGGACCGCCCGAACAAGCGCATCTACCGGATCACCGCGGCGGGCCGCGAGACGGTGGACGCCTGGTTCGAGGAGTCCACCGCCGAACCACGGGTCCGGGACGAGTTCTTCATGAAGCTCGCCCTGGCCCCCCACAGCGGGACCGCGGACCAGATCGCCCTGATCAACAAGCAGCGCCGCCACTACCTCAACACCATGCGTGACCTGTCGAAACTCGCGGCGGGTGAGGACCGGGAGAACCGGGTGGCACAACTGCTGATCGAGGGCGCGATGCTGCATCTGCAGGCGGACCTGGACTGGCTGGAGCGCTGTCAGGAGGAGTTGGAATGAACCGGGACGAGCCGTCCGGCCCGATAGTGCGGGCAGCCGGCCTGGTGAAGACCCACCGGCCGGAAGGCGCTGCCCCGGTCCACGCCGTGCGCGATGTCGACCTCAGCGTCGAACGCGGTGAGTTCGTCGCCCTCACCGGCCCCTCGGGAGCCGGCAAATCCACGCTGCTGCACCTCCTCGGCGGCCTCGACCGGCCCGACAGCGGTTCCCTCTGGCTCGACGGCCGCCAGGTCGACACCTACAGCGAGGCCCGCTGGGCGGTGCTGCGCCGCAACCACATCGGCATCGTCTTCCAGTTCTTCAACCTCGTCTCCAACCTCACCGTCGCCGACAACGTCGAACTCCCCGCGCTGCTCGCCGGCCGGTCCCCCCGGCAGGCCCGCACCGACCGGGCCGAGCTGCTCGACGAGCTGGGGCTGACCGGCAAGGAGAACACCACACCGGGCGAGCTGTCCGGCGGCGAACAGCAGCGCGTGGCCCTGGCCCGCGCCCTGGTCAACAGCCCCAGCCTGCTGCTCGCCGACGAACCGGCCGGCAGCCTCGACAGCAAGGGCACCAGGGAGGTGCTGCGGCTGCTCACCCGCTTCCACCAGCGCGGCCAGACGATCCTGCTGGTCACCCATGACGCCAGGATGGCCAGCGCGGCGGACCGGGTGATCAGCTTCTTCGACGGCCAGGTCGTCGACGACGCACACCTCGGCGGCGCCCCCAAGCGCCCCGCGGCCGGTGTGGCCGACGTACTCAAGCTCCAGGGCTGACCGTGCGAGCGGCGGCACGCTGGACGCGGGCGCATCTGACGGCACACCGCCCGGCGGCGGTGCTCACCGTGCTGGCCACGGCCGGGATCACCATCTCCCTGCTGCTGGCCACCGCCCTGTTCGCCTACGCCACCGACCCCTGGCAGCGGGCCTTCACCCAGTCCTCCGGCGCCCACGTCTGGATACACACCCAAAGCGCCGCCGCCGGATCGCTGGCCGGACTGGACGAGGTACGCGCCGTCTCCGGCCCCTTCCGTACGGTCCGCACCACCGCGAGCCTCCGGCCCGGCGACGCCAGGGCGACCCTGGAACTGCGCGGCACCGTGCGGCGCCCCACCACCGCCGCACCCCAGATCACCGCGGGCCGCTGGCTGGAGTCGGGCGCCGACGCGGGGGCCACCAAGGGCATCGTCCTGGAGAGTTCGGTGGCCCGCGCGATGTGGGCCGAGCCGGGGGACACCATCGAGCTGAGCGGCTTCCCCGGACAGCTGCGGGTGGTGGGCGTCGCGGACACCGCCGAGGTCACCTTCCGCGCGGGCGGGACACCGGGCGTGGCCTGGGTGCTGCCGGAGACCCTCGACGCCTCCGACGCGGGCCGAGACCAGCGCGGACGCGCCATCGGCCTCCGGCTCGGCGACCCCGCGGACACCGACTACGTCGTCCAGCGGGCGGTCACCCGGCTCGGCGCCGACCAGATCACCGATGTCTCCACCTGGCGGCAGGCCAAGGCCGAAGCCGAGGGGGACAACCAACTGCTCGGGCGGCTGCTCGGCGTCTTCGGGCTCGGCGCGCTGCTCGCCGCGGCCCTGGCGGTGGGCGGCGCCCTCAGCACCAGGGTCCGCGGACATCTGCGGGACATCTCCATCCTCAAGGCCATCGGCTTCACCCCCGGCCAGGTGGTCCGGATGTTCGTCGCCCTGCACCTCGGCCTCGCGCTGCTGGGCGTCGTCCTCGGGGCGCTGCTCACCCAGGCCGTCGGCGCGCTGGTGCCCGGCCGGATCGGGGAGGCGATGGCCCTGTGGCGGCAGCTTCCCGGACACGGCTGGCTGACCCTGGTGATCTCCGGCGGTGTGCTGGCGTTCATCGGCGCGGCGACCTGCCTGGCGGCGTGGCGGGCCGGACGGGTCCCTCCGGTACCGGTCGCCCGTGCCGCCACGGCCCCCGGCGGCCGGGCCTCCGCACTCACCCGCCGGGCGCTGGGTCTCCGCGTCCCCCCGGCGCTGGTCCTCGGCTGGCGCGGTGCTTTCCACCGTCCGCTGCGTTCCTCGGCAGCCGTGGCACGACTGACCGTCCCGCTGCTGCTGATCACCATCGCGCTGGGGGCCTGGACGACCCTGGACCGCTTCACCTCACACCCCGAGAACGTCGGCCTGCCCGCCGCCCTCACCGCGCGCTCCGACACCCTCAGTGATCATGAGCTACGCCAACTCCTCGGCTCCCAGCGGCAGATCACCGCCTACCCCGGAGCCGAGGTCCAGGCACTCGTACCCGGTCAGACCGGGACAATCACCCTGCGCGGGCTCGGCACGGACGCCCACCCGTACCCCGGCGCTGTGGTGGAAGGGCGCGCCGCCCGCGGCCCCGACGAGGCGGTCGCCGGACAGGGCCTGCTCGACCTCCTGGACGCGCGGGTCGGCGACTGGGTACGGATGACCGTCGCCGGCCGCCCGTACGTCCTCCATATCGTCGGCCGTGGCATCGAGACCGCCGACGCCGGCCGGGTCGTCTCCACCACCCTGGACACCCTGCGCGAAGGCGAGACCGGTGAGGCGGCGCCCGAGGCCTCCCGCCCCTCGCGCCCCGACTTCTATCAGCTGGTGCTGCACCACGGCGCCGACCCGGACGCCGTGCGGGACGCCCTGTCCACGGCGTCCGCCGGCCGCCTGGAGGTGCGCGAGATCCCCAACCCCGCCGACCAGCTGTCCGCGGTCCGGGCCGTCAGTGTCGGGCTGATCGCCGTGCTGATCCTGATCGGGCTCGTGGAGCTGGCGACGACGGTCGGTGTCGGCGTCCGCGACCGCGGCCGTGACCTGCTCGCGCTCCGGGCCGTTGGCCTGACACCACGCCAGATCACCGCGGTCATCGTCTCGGCCACCGCCTTCATCACCCTGGCCGCCGCGCTGGCCGGCACGGCCCTGGGCGCCCTCGCCTCCCAGTGGCTGATCGACCTCCAGGGGCGGACCAGCGGCTGGGGGGCCGGCATCGCCCAGCGCCCCGGCCTGGGGACCCTCCTGCTGGTCATCGTCATCGCCGTCACCGTCGCCGCGGCGGCCTCGGTCGTCCCCGCCGCCCGCGCGGCGCGACGCCGGCTCGCGGACTCGGCCACCGATCTGCTGTAGGCGGTGCGGTGAGGTGCGGCGCCGGGCCGGGTCGGGGCGTCGGCTGTGGCGCGTGGCGGCCGCTTCGGGGGCGGGGCGGCGGCCCCTCGGCAGGAGAGCCCTCTCGACAGCGCAAGGTCCCCGACCACGATCCGGTCGGGGACCTTGTGGTGTCCGGTTCGGCCGGCCGTTATCGCGCCGTGCCGAAGTCCTGCGTCCAGTAGTCGTCGGGCTGTGCGTGGCCGACGCCGATCTCCTTGAAGGAGCAGTCGAGGATGTTGCGCTTGTGGCCGGGGCTGGACATCCAGCCCTTCATCACGCTTTCCGGCGTGGAGTAGCCATAGGCGACGTTCTCGCCGTAGGAACTCCAGTTGTAGCCGGCCCGGGTGATCCGGTCCTCCGGATTGGAGCCGTCGGAGCCGGTGTGGGACATGTTCCCGTGGTCCGCCATGTCCTTGCTGTGGTCCTGGGCGGCCTTTGTCAGTTTTGCGTTCACGGTCAGCGGCGAGCAGCCGGCCTTTCGGCGCTCACTGTTGACGAGTTCCACGACGCGGGCCGTGGCACCCGATGCCTTGGCGGCGGGCTTCGAAGCGCTCGGGGACGCGGCGGGTGCCGGAGTGGTCTTCGCGGCCGGCTTTGCGGTCGGCTTCGTGGCCGGTTTCGCGGTCGGCTTCGCGCTCTTCCGGTCCTTCGACGGGCGGTGGTCCTTCGCCGGGCGGTGGTCCTTGGACGGCCGCTGCTCCTTGGACCACTCATGGTCGAAGGAAGCGTTCTGCCACTTCTCATGGTGCCGACCGCCGGAATTCTCCTGGCCGTCGCCGAAACAGGCCATGGCAACGGAGGGCACGCCCACGGCGCCTACGGCGACGGCAGCGATGGTTATCTGCCGGTAGCGCCGCTTCTTGCGATGTTTACTCATGCGTGACCTCACTCGGTAATTGCCCAGCGTCCCCCGGCGCGGCTGGTTCTGTGCAATCCCCGCGCCTGAGCTGCGAAGACGCCTTGCGGTCGACATTCTTGGGGTGCTCGGAGAGCAAGGCAACGAAGCTCACTACTACTGCGCTTCGTAGTACTCCAGAAACCTTGCAATGGATGTACGAACGTGCTGGCCCGGAATTCGGCACTTTTGTTTTCGCTGTTGCCCCGTCAGATGTGCTGATGTGGTGAACTCGTGGGCAAACGAGCCCGGCAATCCCCATGGCGCCTGATCTCGTGCGCGAAATTCCAGGGTCAAGACGGACAAGTCTCCTATGTCACCGCGAGCCGTCTCTACTATCTGGCTTAGTTGATGCCGGAGGTCGGTGTGACGGATGTCACGTCGCCATGGAATTCGACGCTCGGCGGGCCTCGCGTCCGAGGGAGGCGGCCACCGAGGCGGCACCGCGCAGCGCCTGCCGGAGCCATCGGGGAATCCAAAGATCACGAATGTCACCGAGGATCTCGGCCGAGCTGACAACTGAAGACGGGAGTTTCCCGCATTACCGGTCGTTGGTAATTCCCTTGCCGGGCGGGAGTTGTCCGGTTGTCCGTGCCGTCAACGGGTGGGTGGGCTGTCTCTCAGTCCGCGCCGAGCATGGTGGGGCGGAACCCGGGTACCGGGCCCAGCACGCCCAACGCACCCGTGGAGGAGGCACGTCAACTGATGACCCGTTATGACGCGACCGGCGAGGACCCCGAACCGCTGCCCCGTGACCTGCCGAACCACCAGGCCGATGCCGCCAGCCCGGTTCCCGACCCCTGGGACCCCGAGCTCTCGGAGGGCGAGAGCGACGGGCCCGACGAGACGGTTCCCGACACCGATCAGGCCGGTACCGGGCGGGCCGGTGCTCAGAAGGCCGCGGGCTTCCGCACCGACCAGCCCATTCCGCATGAGCCGGTCGACTGACCTGCGCAGGCGACTGATGAGGGCAGGAGGCGGGGCCGCCCGCGCGCGTCGGGGGGGGCCGCCACCTGGCCGACGCCGGGGTGGCTCGGCCGGCCATGGGGCGGGCAGGTGACCCCCCCCCCCATCCCGCCTGTGCGT